>NZ_CP045644.1:0-347500 GCF_009498455.1 Variovorax paradoxus
CGGTCAACGAGATGGTGCAGAACATCCGCAATCCGCTGCGCGAACTGCCGTGAAGTGGCGGCGGGGCATGGCGCCCGCCTTGGCGATCAACCGGGCATCAACACCATGTTGTCGCGGTGCACCATCTCCGGCTCGGCCGCGTAACCCAGCAGTCGCTCGAATTCCGCTGACGGCTTGCGGCACAGCAGCCGGGCCTCCACGCTCGAATAGTTGGCCAGCCCGCGGGCCAGCTCGACACCGTCGACATCGCGTACTGCGATCACGTCGCCGCGCGAGAATTCACCCGACACGCTCGTCATGCCGATCGGCAGCAAGCTCTTGCCTTCGCCGCGCACCTTGGCAGCCGCGCCGGCGTCGACGATGACAGCCCCACGCAGCTGCAGGTGATCGGCCATCCAGCGCTTGCGCGCCTGGTGCTTGGCGGTCTGCGCCACCAGCAGCGTGCCGATGGACTCGCCGCGCGTGAGCCGCAGCAGCGCGTCGGCTTCGCGGCCCCAGGCGATGACCGTCGAGGCGCCGGAACCCGCCGCACGCTTGGCCGCAAGGATCTTGGTGATCATGCCGCCCCGCCCGATGCTCGAGCCGGCGCCGCCCGCCATGGCTTCGAGCGCCGGGTCGCCTGCGGCGGCCTCGTGCACGAACTTGGCGTCGGGTCCTTGCGCGGATCGGCCGTGTACAAGCCCTTCTGGTCGGTCAGGATGACTAGCGCATCGGCTTCGACCAGGTTGGCGACCAGCGCGCCGAGCGTGTCGTTGTCGCCGAACTTGATCTCGTCGTTGACGACGGTGTCGTTCTCGTTGATGACTGGCACCACGCCCAGGCGCAGCAAGGTGACGAGGGTCGAGCGCGCATTGAGATAGCGCTCCCGGTCTGCCAGGTCGGCATGCGTCAGCAGCACCTGCGCGCTGCCGATCTGGTTCTCGCGCAGTTTGGTCTCGTACATCTGGGCCAGGCCCATCTGCCCGACGGCCGCCGCCGCCTGCAGCTCGTGGATCGCGTGCGGCCGGGTTTTCCAGCCGAGGCGCTTCATGCCTTCGGCGATCGCGCCGCTCGACACCATGACCACTTCGCGCCCGTCGCGCACCAGCTGCGCCAGCTGCCGGCACCACTCGCCGATGGCGGCTTGTCGAGGCCGCGCCCTCGTTGGTCAAAGGCTGGAGCCCACCTTGACGACGATACGGCGGGCATCCCGCAAGGCAGTGGAACCGGAATTCGAGGTCATGAAGGAAGAAGGCGTGTTTCAGGGATGCAGCCTGCGCTGCTTGCTATCCATTTTGCAGCACCGAAGGCGCCGCGACGCGCTCAGCTTCCTTCCGGCGGCAGCGGAACGAAGCGCGGATCGACCACGACGGTCTCGTGCTCGGCCACCTGCTGGGCCTTGACCTGCTGGTACACGGCCTTGATCAGGTGCTCGCAGCCTTCGCGCGTGAGCGCCGAGATCTCGAAGACCGGGCCCTTGAAGCGCAGGCGCTTGACGAAGTCCTTGACCAGCGCCGCGCGCTCGTCGCCAGGCACCATGTCGAGCTTGTTCAGCACCAGCCAGCGCGGCTTTTCGAAGAGCGCGGCATCGTACTTCTTCAGTTCACCCACGATGGCCTTGGC
Source organism: Variovorax paradoxus (assembly GCF_009498455.1). Classification (NCBI taxonomy): domain Bacteria; kingdom Pseudomonadati; phylum Pseudomonadota; class Betaproteobacteria; order Burkholderiales; family Comamonadaceae; genus Variovorax; species Variovorax paradoxus. The sequence goes on from NZ_CP045644.1 coordinate 1,603, forward strand.
CTGGGCGACCGGATCGACGGCATCGTCGAACGGCGCCATGTCGACCACGTGCAGCAGCAGGCGCGTGCGCTGCAAGTGCCGCAGGAACAGGTGACCGAGGCCGGCGCCTTCGGACGCGCCTTCGATCAGGCCGGGCAGGTCGGCGACCACGAAGCTTTGCTCCGGACCGACGCGCACCACACCCAGGTTGGGGTGCAGTGTGGTGAAGGGGTAGTCCGCAATACGGGGACGGGCATTCGAGATCGCGCTGATCAGGGTCGACTTGCCCGCATTGGGCATGCCCAGCAGGCCCACGTCGGCCAGCACCTTGAGTTCGAGCTTAAGGCTCTTCTTCTCGGGCCAGCCAGGCGTCTTCTGGCGCGGCGCACGGTTGATCGCGCTCTTGAAGCGCATGTTGCCGAAACCGCCGTCGCCGCCCTTGGCGATCGTGACGACCTCACCTTCCGTGAGCATCTCGTACAGAACCTCGCCGGTTTCGGCGTCGGTGATGATCGTGCCGACCGGCATCCTGAGGACGATGTCATCGCCCGCGGCGCCGAACATGTCGGAGCCCATGCCGTGCTCGCCGCGCTTGGCTTCGTGCCGGCGCGAGTAGCGGAAATCGACCAGGGTGTTGAGGTTCGAGTCGGCCACCGCGAACACGCCACGGCCGCCGTCGCCGCCGTTGGGGCCGCCGAACTCTTTGTACTCTCATGTCGGAACGACACGCAGCCGTTGCCGCCATCGCCCGCGGCGATGTCGATGAAGGCTTCGTCGACGAACTTCATGGGATGTCCAGTTTACAATGAAGAAGCCCCGGCAATGCGGGGCCTCGGAAAGATCGAAGTGACTGGCGGGGCTTAGGCCGCGGGCGTCACGTTGACCATGTGCTTGTTCAGCGCACCCTTGTGACCGAACGACACGTGGCCGTCGACCAGGGCGAAGAGCGTGTGGTCCTGCCCACGCCGACGTTCACGCCGGGGTGGAACTGGGTGCCGCGCTGGCGCACGATGATCGAGCCTGCGCTGATCAGTTCGCCGCCGAAGGCCTTCACGCCGAGCATCTTGGGCTTGGAATCGCGCCCGTTTCGCGTTGAGCCGCCGCCTTTTTCTGTGCCATGGGATGTGCTCCTTAGCCGGCGATCGCGCCGATTTGCAGTTCGGTGAACTGCTGGCGATGGCCTTGACGTTTTTGATAGTGCTTGCGACGGCGCATCTTGAAGATGCCGACCTTGTCGTGCTTGCCGTGCGACAGTACCGTGACTGTCACCGTTGCGCCGGACACCAGGGGCGTGCCAACCTTGATTTCAGCGCCGTTTCCGACAGCCAGAACCTGGTCGATCACGATTTCTGGCCTACGTCCGCAGCAATCTGTTCTACTTTAATTTTTTCGCCGGAAGCAACGCGATATTGCTTGCCGCCGGTTTTTATGACCGCGTACATGTAAACCTCTTAGAAATGAGTCCCCGCAGCGAATTCCGCAGAGCCCAAGATTATAGCGCGCTTTGCGACCGCCCACCACCCCGACTCTGAGACGCGCCCGGGATTCGTGCACGGCTCCCTATAATTCCGGCGTTCCGCCCCCAGGGCCGCCCTCATCTTCGCAGCGCCCCGCGCCTTCGCTTTGCCAGTTCCCGCCGCCGACACCTCCCCACCGCCACCGTGCTGGACCTGATTGCCGGCGACATGGTCGAAGTCGACCGTGTGATCGCCCTGCGACTGAACACCGGCGTTCCGCTGGTCAGCCAGGTTTCGCAATACATCATCTCGGCCGGCGGCAAGCGACTGCGGCCGGCGCTCTTGCTGCTCATGGCGGGCGCACTCGGCTACACCGGCGACCAACGCTTCAATCTGGCGGCCGTGGTGGAGTTCATCCACACCGCCACCCTGCTGCACGACGACGTGGTCGACGAGTCGACTCTGCGACGCGGTCGCGCAACCGCCAACGAATCCTTCGGCAATCCCGCCAGCGTGCTGGTGGGAGACTTCCTGTACTCGCGCGCCTTCCAGATGATGTTGGATGCAAACAACATGCGCATCATGCAGATCCTGGCCGAAGCGACCAACGTGATCGCGGAAGGCGAAGTGCTGCAGCTGATGAACATGCACGACGCCTCGCTGGACGAAGCGGCGTACCTGCGCGTGATCCGCTCCAAGACCGCCAAGCTCTTCGAGGCGAGCACCCGGTTGGCAGCCGTGCTGGCCGGCACCACGCCCGAAGTCGAAGAAGCCTGCGCCACCTATGGACAAGCGCTGGGCACCGCCTTCCAGGTGATCGACGACGTACTCGACTACGCAGGCGACGCCCAGGAAACCGGGAAGAACGTCGGCGACGACTTGCGCGAAGGCAAGACGACCTTGCCGCTGATCTTCGCCATGCAACGCGGCACGCCCGAACAGAGCGCACTTGTGCGCGCTGCCATCGAGGCCGGCGACACCGCCCAGTTAGGGAAAATCGTCGAGATCGTTCGCGAAACCGGCGCGCTGGAAGCCTCGCGCGCAGCCGCAGCCGCAGAGGCCGAACGCGCAATTCATGCATTGCGCAACCTTCCATCGAATTTGCACGCTTCAGGTTTGCTACAATTAGCGGCTCAGTTGCTTGAGCGACGTGCCTGAAACACCTCCACAGAGTTGGCATCTAGGACGAGTTTTTTTCTTGCAACCAATCGGGGTGTAGCTTAGCCTGGTAGAGCGCTACGTTCGGGACGTAGAGGCCGGAGGTTCGAATCCTCTCACCCCGACCAGTTTTTCTCGACTGGTCCAGTTTTGTCAGCGCCTGTTGCTGTGTAACGATTTACAGCACAGGCGTGTTCAGCGATGATCGTGAAGCACTTTTTCACATCTTTTGCATTCGCTGAATGGCCGCTGCCGAAATTCCCGTTAAAGAAACTACGCAGATCGCCCTTCCCGGCTTGGCGCGCGCTTTGGTGTCCGCCGGCAAGCTTGCAGCGAAATCGGCCGAAGAGATCTATCAGAAGTCGCTGAGCGGCCGCACCAGCTTCATCGCCGAATTGACCGGCACCGGCGCCGTCTCTGCAGCAGACCTCGCCCACACCCTGTCGAGCGCTTTCGGCGCCCCATTGCTCGACCTCGACGCCATCGATCACCAGCGCCTGCCCAAGGACCTGCTCGATCCGAAGCTCTGCCACGCCTACCGCATCGTCGTTCTCAGCAAGCGCAACAACCGTCTGATCGTCGCCACGGCCGACCCGTCGGACCAGCAGGCTGCGGAAAAGATCAAGTTCGCCTCGCAGATGGGCGTCGACTGGGTCATCGCCGAGTACGACAAGCTTTCGCGCATGATCGAAGCCGCCGCAGCCAGTGCGGCGGAAACGATCAACAGCATCGTCGGCACCGAGTTCGAGTTCGACGATGTCACGGCCGACACGTCGGGCGACGCCAACGAGCAGGCCATCGCCGAAGTCGAAGACGCACCCGTGGTGCGCTTCCTGCACAAGATGCTGCTCGACGCAGTGAGCATGCGGGCCTCGGACATTCACTTCGAGCCCTACGAACACCACTACCGGGTCCGTTTCCGCGTAGACGGCGAACTGCGCGAAATCGCCAGCCCGCCCACGGTCATCAAGGACAAGCTCGCCTCGCGCATCAAGGTCATTTCCCGGCTCGACATCTCGGAAAAACGCGTGCCGCAAGACGGCCGCATGAAGCTCAAGATCGGTCCCGATCGCGTGATCGACTTCCGCGTGAGCACGCTGCCCACGCTGTTCGGCGAGAAGATCGTCGTGCGTATCCTGGACCCGAGCAGCGCCCGCATGGGCATCGACGCCCTGGGCTACGACGCCGACGAGAAAGAACGGCTCCTCCACGCCATCGGCCGCCCGTATGGCATGGTGCTGGTGACCGGCCCCACGGGCTCGGGCAAGACCGTGTCGCTGTACACCTGCCTGAACCTGCTCAACCAGCCGGGCGTCAACATCGCGACGGCGGAAGATCCGTCGGAAATCAACCTGCCCGGCGTCAACCAGGTCAACGTCAACGAGAAGGCCGGCCTCACCTTCGCGGCGGCGCTGCGCGCCTTCCTGCGGCAGGATCCCGACATCATCATGGTCGGCGAAATCCGCGACCTCGAAACCGCCGACATCTCGATCAAGGCCGCGCAAACCGGCCACTTGGTGCTCTCGACGCTGCACACCAACGACGCGCCGACCACGCTGACGCGCATGCGCAACATGGGCATCGCGCCCTTCAACATTGCGTCAAGCGTGATCCTGATCACTGCCCAACGCCTTGCGCGCCGGCTGTGCATGCTGTGTCGCGTGCCGATCGACATCCCGCGCGAAGCCCTGCTTGAAGCCGGCTTCAACGAGGAAGACATCAACGGCACCTGGAAGCCGTACCGCCCGGTCGGCTGTGCCGCCTGCAGCGGCGGCTACAAGGGCCGGGTCGGCATCTACCAGGTGATGCCGATTACGGAAGCCATCCAGGAAATCATCCTGCGCGATGGCAGCGCACTGGACATCGCGAACCAATCCGAAGCCGAAGGCGTGCGCTCGCTGCGCCAGTCGGGCCTTCGCAAAGTCATGCAGGGCCTCACTTCGCTCGAAGAAGTCGTGGCCTGCACCAACCTATAACGAACACACTGAACCGGAGATCGAATGGCAACAGTGGCATCCTCCCGCTCCCAGGTCACGCACAAGGAATTCGTCTTCGAATGGGAAGGCAAGGACCGCAACGGCAAGCTGGTGCGCGGCGAGCTTCGCGCCGCCGGGGAGAACCAGGTCCAGGCGGCGCTGCGCCGTCAGGGCGTGCTGGCGTCCAAGATCAAGAAGCGCCGCATGCGCTCGGGCAAGTCGATCAAGCCCAAGGACATTGCGATCTTCACGCGCCAGCTCGCGACCATGATGAAGGCGGGCGTGCCGCTGCTGCAGTCCTTCGACATCGTGGGGCGCGGCAACGCAAATCCGAGTGTGGCCAAACTACTGAACGACATCCGTAGCGATGTCGAGACCGGCACCTCGCTGTCGGCCGCGTTCCGCAAGTTTCCGAAGTACTTCGACAACCTGTATTGCAACCTGGTGGAAGCCGGTGAGGCCGCCGGTATTCTGGAAGACCTGCTCGATCGCCTGGCGACCTACATGGAGAAGACCGAGGCGATCAAGTCGAAGATCAAGTCGGCGCTGATGTACCCGACCTCGGTGGTCGTCGTGGCCTTCGTGGTGGTCGCGATCATCATGATCTTCGTGATCCCTGCGTTCAAGCAGGTGTTCTCCTCCTTCGGTGCCGACCTGCCCGCACCGACGCTGATCGTGATGGCGATCAGCGAGTTTTTTGTTTCCTACTGGTGGCTGATCTTCGGCGTGCTCGGCGGCGGCATCTACTTCTTTTTGCAAGCCTGGAAGCGCAACGAGCGCGTCCAGAAGGTCATGGACCGCCTGCTGCTGCGCCTTCCCATCTTCGGTACGCTGATCGAAAAATCCTGCGTGGCCCGCTGGACCCGCACGCTCGCCACCATGTTCGCAGCCGGCGTTCCGCTGGTCGAGGCGCTCGATTCCGTGGGCGGCGCATCGGGCAACTCGGTGTACGGAGACGCCACCGCCAAGATCCAGCAGGAAGTCTCGACCGGCACCAGCCTGACCACGGCCATGACCAACGTCAACCTGTTCCCCCCTCGATGGTGATCCAGATGACCGCCATCGGCGAGGAATCGGGCTCCATCGATCACATGCTGGGCAAGGCCGCGGACTTCTACGAGTCCGAAGTCGACGACATGGTCGCCGGCCTTTCCAGCCTGATGGAGCCCATCATCATCGTGTTCCTCGGCGTCATCATCGGTGGCATCGTGGTGTCGATGTACCTGCCCATCTTCAAGCTCGGCCAGGTCGTCTGATGCTGGTGTCGCAGGGGTTCGACACCGCGCTCGCCGGTGTGTTGGGGCTATTGGTCGGCAGCTTCCTGAACGTGGTGATCTACCGCACGCCGATCATGATGTACCGGGGCTGGCTGAGCGATGCGGTCGCCAATCTCATGTCGTCGAAGGACATGCCTTCGCTGTGGTCGCTGGTCTTCGGCCCGAAGTCGGTGCCGCCTGCGGGCCTCGAAGCGGCGGCCGACAAAGCGGCCGAAGCCCTCGAGAAGCTGCCACCCTTCGACCTTTCGCGCCCTGCTTCGCGCTGCGGTGCCTGCGGCCACCGGATCCGCTGGTACCAGAACATCCCCGTGCTGAGCTACCTTCTGCTGCGCGGCCGATGCGCCAGCTGCAAGACGTCGATCAGCCCGCGCTATCCCCTTGTCGAGCTGATCACCGGCGGGCTGTTCGCCCTGTGCGCGCATCGCTTCGGCATCACCCCGGCAGGCGCGCTCTGGGCGGCCTTCGGCGCGGTGCTGATCTGCCAGTTCCTCATCGACTTCGACACGCAGTTCCTGCCCGATTCACTGAACTACCCCCCTGCTCTGGCTGGGCCTGATCGGTGCTGCCATGGGCTGGACCGGCGTCGCCCTGAACGCCGCAGTCTGGGGCGCCGTGTTCGGCTACCTGAGCCTGTGGCTTGTGTACCATGCCTACCGCCTGGCCACAGGCAAGGAAGGCATGGGACATGGGGACTTCAAACTGCTCGCCGCACTGGGCGCCTGGCTCGGCGCCGACTACCTCATCGCGATCATCCTCGTGTCGTCGGTGGTGGGCGCCGTGATCGGCCTCGCGCTGCGTTTTGCCGGCAAGCTGGCCCACAAGGACATCCCCATCGCCTTCGGACCGTTCCTGGCCGGTGCCGGCCTGATCTGCCTCGTGGCCGGTCCCGCGGTCGTGAAGCAATGGATTCCTTTCGCCTTCCCCTTCGGCGCCCTGGCCCTCTAGGAACAGCAGCGGCATGGCAGTGAAGCGCATCGGCCTGACCGGCGGCATCGGCAGCGGCAAGAGCACGGTCGCATCGCTGCTGTTGGCCGAAGGGGCGGTGCTCGTCGACACCGATGCCATTGCGCGCAGCATCGCGCAGGCCGGCGGTATCGCGATGCCCGCCCTCGAGTCCGCATTCGGCCCTTCAGTCATTGCCCCCCGACGGCAGCCTCGATCGGGCGGCCATGCGCCAACTGGTGTTCGCCGATGCGGGCGCCAAGGCCCGCCTCGAAGCCATCCTGCATCCGCTGATCGGCACCGAGACCCAGCGCCAGGCCGCCGCGGCCGGCGACGATGCCGTTGTCGTGTTCGATGTGCCCCTGCTGGTTGAATCGGGCCGCTGGCGCGCCCTCGTGGACCGCGTGCTGGTGGTCGATGCCCGGGAAGAAACGCAGTTGCAGCGCGTCATGACCCGTTCAGGCTGGGCCCCCGAAGCCGTGCGCGCCGTGATCGCCCAACAAGCCCCGCGCAAGGCACGCCGGGCCGCCGCCGACGCCGTGATTTACAACGAGTCGTTGACGCTCGGGGAACTGGGCACCGAGGTGCGGGGTCTCTGGAAGCTGTGGGCCGCGGCCACCACGCGATAATCGGAGACCAGCCGCCCCGGCGGCTCTATAACGATTACGACAAAAAGGCGCTCGCCACTGCAGTGCCCTCCCCCGAGATGCTTTTCAACTCGTATCCCTTCATTTTTGTCTATTTCCCGCTGGTCCTGATCGGGTTCTTCCTGATCGGCAAACGCAACACCCGCGCTGCCGCCGGCTTCCTCGGACTGGCCTCGCTGTTCTTTTACGGCTGGTGGAGCGTGCAGGCCCTGCCGCTGCTGCTCGGCTCGATCTGCGTCAACTACTGGTTCGGCCTGCAGCTGACACCCGCGCCGGGCCGCAACGACCGCAAGCGCAAGACGCTGCTGATCGCCGCGCTGGTGATCAACCTGGGCGTGCTGGCCGTCTTCAAGTACGCCAACTTCTTCCTGGAAAACGTCGACGCCGGGCTGGTCGCGGCAGGTATGACGCCCATCGATCTGGTGCACATCGTGCTGCCGATCGGCATCTCGTTCTACACCTTCACGCAGATCGCCTTCCTGGTCGACTGCTGGCAGGGCAAGGTGCATGAGCGCAGCTTCATCCACTACATGCTGTTCGTCACCTACTTCCCGCACCTGATCGCGGGTCCGGTGTTGCACCACGCGCAGATGATGCCGCAGTTCAACAGCCCGGCGACCTACAGGTTCAACGCCAGCAACGTGGCGCTCGGGCTGGGCATCTTCGTCTTCGGCCTGGCCAAGAAGATGCTGATCGCCGACCCGCTCGGGCAGTACGCCGACATGATGTTCAAGGGCGTGCACGAGGGCGTGCTGCCCTCCCTGTACACCGCGTGGTTCGGTGTGCTGGCCTACACGCTGCAGATCTATTTCGACTTCTCGGGCTACTCCGACATGGCGGTCGGCCTGTCGCTGTGCCTGGGCGTGCAGCTGCCGCTCAATTTCCGCTCGCCCTACAAGTCGACCAACATGATCGAGTTCTGGCGCCGCTGGCACATCTCGCTGTCGACCTTCCTGCGCGACTACCTCTACGTGCCGCTCGGCGGCAACCGCAAGGGCCCGGCACGCCGCTACCTCAACCTCTTCCTGACGATGCTGCTTGGCGGCCTGTGGCACGGTGCCGCCTGGACCTTCGTGATCTGGGGCGCGCTGCATGGCGCCTACCTGATGGTCAATCACTTCTGGAACGCCAAGGTGCGCCGCGGCAACACCAAGACCACCTGGTACGGCCGCGTGATCGGCTGGTTCATCACCTTCCTGTGCGTGATGATCGCCTGGGTCGTGTTCCGCGCCGACAGCATGACGGCTGCCATCGAGATCTACAAGGGCATGCTCGGCCTGCACGGCGCCCCCGTGTCGGCCTTCGGCGAGTTCCGCGTTCCGTTCCGCAAGCCCGAATTCTTCCAGACCATCCTCGTGGGCCTCGTGATCTGCCTGGCGCTGCCGCCGACGATCACCCTCGACCGCTGGATTCCGAACGTCGCCGGCCTGGCCGGACGACCCCGCCTGCAACGCCTGGCCACATGGGTCACCGGACTGGGCTGCGTCTATCTTTTCGGTCTGTGCGTGTCGAAGTTCGGCAGCTACAGCCCGTTCCTCTATTTCCAGTTCTGACATGGAAGACACGAAATCGGCCAAGGTCTGGCTCCGCATCTTCGCCGCCGGCTACCTGGTGTGCTGCGCCCTGCTGGTCGTCAGCCTCTTCACGCCCATTCCGTACGGCGACCTGACCCGCATCGGTCGCATCTCGGAGCAAGAGTTCGGCTGGCACGTACCGCCTCCGCCGATCCCTGATGCCAACGTCAAGACCTGGCCAATCCAGGAATCCGACATCCTGGTGATCGGCGACAGCTTCTCGGTGCGCTACGTCTGGCAATCGGTGCTCGTGGGCGCCGGCTACAAGCTCACCACCACGCACTGGGACAACACCGGCCCGCTGTGCGAGGACTTCGCGAGCTGGCTCCAAAAGTCCGGCTTCAAGGGCAAGGTCGTCATCGTCGAAAGCATCGAGCGCCTGCTCGAAGACCGCATCGAGAAGTCCGCGGCCTGCAAGACGATGAAGCACGCCTTCAAGCCGACCCCGCCGCCCGGTGAGAATCCGTCCAAACCAGCCCCCGGCTTCCAGCTCAACTGGGACGCCCAGTTGCTCAGCGGCTGGTTCACTTATCACAACACCCGCGCCATCCTGCGCTCCGACAGCTGGACCAACACCCCCGAGCACTGGGGCCCGCTGATCGACGCGCGCAAGGTGCCCGACGGCTGCAAGCAGTTCAGCCACCGCGCGTGCGACAAGCTGCTGGTGACCGCCGAAGACCGCGTCAACGCCCCGTTGTCGGTCGAGTCGGCACGCTTCATGAAGCGCTTCGAGAACAGCGCCGCGCCCTACAAGGTGGTATGGATGGTCGTGCCCAACAAGAGCACGGTCTATTTGCAACAAAACCATGCCGATGCGTTCAGGGCCGAATTCAACCCGCAAAATATCGGGCCGGACCTGTTCGATCTTGCGGAGAAAAACCGCTTCAAGATGACGGATCTATTTCCCGCGAACGAGACCCACGTCTCGACCCAGGGTTACATTCTTTTCGGCCAGCGTATGCTGGAGGCTGTGCGTGAGGTGCTGCCGGCACCAATTGCAAAATCGCAATGAGCTCGAACCTGATCTGAAAAGCCGATACGCGTGATCCTCTACGAGTACCCCTTCAACGAGCGCACCCGCACCTACCTGCGGCTGGAGCACCTCTTCCGCCGGCTCGGTGAACTGGTGCCCTCCGAATCGCCGCTGTCCCATCACTACGCCCTGGTCACGATCTTCGAGATCATGGACGTGGCCGCGCGAGCCGACCTCAAGGCCGACGTCATGCGCGACCTCGACAAGCACAAGAACGTGTTCAACGGCTACCGGGGCAATCCGGCCATCGCCGAAGCCGTGCTCGACCAGGTGGTCGGCCAGCTCGAGCGCAACTTCACCACACTGAACGGCGTGGCGGGCAAGGCCGGCCAGGCGCTGACGGAAAACGAGTGGCTCATGAGCATCCGCAGCCGCGCCGGCATTCCGGGCGGCACCTGCGAGTTCGACCTGCCCGCCTATTTCGCCTGGCAACACCGCCCGGCCGCCAGCCGTCGCGCCGACCTCGAACGCTGGTCGAACACCCTGTCTCCGCTGGCGTCGTCGATCTACCTGCTGCTCAAGCTGCTGCGCGACGCCGACGTGCCCTACAAGGTGATCGCGACCAACGGCCAGTTCCAGCAGAACCTGCCGCAAGGCCGCAGCTTCCAGCTGCTGCGCCTGCGCATCGACCCGAAGCTGGGCCTGATTCCTGAAATCAGCGGCAACCGCCTCATGGTGTCCGTGCGCCTCATGCGGCACGACAAGGACGATCGCCTCCATCCAAGCTCGGACGACGCGCCTTTCGAGCTGACTCTCTGCGCATGACCGAGGTGAACGACAAGGGCGAGCGGATCGTCCGTTGCCCCACGTGCGGCGGCGACAGCGTCTATGCGCCGAGCAACAGCTACCGCCCGTTTTGCAGCGCGCGCTGCAAGGGCATCGACCTGGGCGCCTGGGCCAGCGAAGAGTTCCGGATGCCGACCGAGGCCCCGCCCGACGACGATCCGTTCGGCGACCCGAAGGTCCAGTAACCGCCCCGCCGCGCCGACGACTACTTGCCGCCTGCGTCCTCGTCCAGCAACGCCGGATCCATGTAGGTCGCAAAGCTGCGCGCATAGCGCGGCCGGAGGTGACCGATGTCCTTGTACGCCGGCGAACCATCGTCCGGCATGCTGCGCAGGCACTGGCCGTCAGTGCACAAGCTGGCGAACGGCGCAATCACCTGCGCGCCATTGGCTTCGGCCACCTGCTTCAGCCGCGCATTGAACTGCGCCTGGTCTTCCGGCAACGGGGCCTTGCCTTGCTCGCTGACGCGCATCCCGCCCAAGCGGCTGCCCTCGATCTGCTTGAGCGGATCGAAATCCATGCCGACCGGGTTGCCGAGCACCAGGTAGACCTTCTTGTGCGCCGCGGACAGACGCCTCAGCACCTCGCCCAGCGACTGGAGCGCCAGGTCAACGCCGTCGCCGTTCTGGAACGGGTGCACGACCTTCTTGTCGTCGACGAAATAGTTCACCGCAGGTCCGACGCCGGTGAAATAGCAGCTCCAGCAGGCCCCGAGCACCACCGAGTCGATTTCCGGTTGGAGCGCCAGATCGAGCACGGCCGCGCGCCGCGCGTCGCAGGCCGTGTCGGCACCGCTGAACAGGCCCGGCACCGGCGGGCACGATCCCTTGGTCGCAAAGTACACCGTGCGGGCCTTGTCGGGCTGCGTGCGCCCCAGCTCGAGTGCGCGCGGCGCATATTGCTCGACGTGGCTGTCGCCGATCAGCAGCACGTTGTGTTTGCCGTTGCCGGTGCGGTAAACGAACTGGCCACCGAGTGCAGATTCCTCGAAGCCCCCGTAGTAGTTGTCTTCGCGCGTCGCATCGGCCACGGCTTGCAGTGCCTGGCTGTCGTGGCGCGGCTGCGGCATGCCCAGGAACACCAGCACGCCGACCAGCGCCAGCGCCGCGCCGCCGGCGGCCAGCCCGCGCAGCATGCCCTGCGAGAGGTGCAGTTTGACAAAGCGCTCCACGAAACGGTACGTGACCCAGGCCAGGACGACCGAAGCCACCACCATCGCGATGCGCACCTGCAGCGAGGGCTCGCCGCCCGCGACGATGCGCGCATACGAAAGCAGCGGCCAGTGCCACAGGTACAACGGGTAGCTGATGAGGCCGATCCACACCATCACACGGTTCGACAGCAGGTACTTGTTCAGCACGCCGTTCGGACCTGCGGCGATGCAGCTCACCGCGCCGAGCACCGGCAGCAACGCCCACCAGCCGGGAAACGCCTTGGTGCTGCGCGTCATGAAAAGGCCCAGCACGATCAGTCCCAGGCCGACCACCGACTGCACGTGCTTCAGCATCGGCCGCGCATCCGCCGACGTCGACGTCGGCTGGAGGCGCATGACCGCCAGCAGGCCACCGGCCATCAGCTCCCACGCGCGCGACAGCGGCGAATAGAACGCCGCGGCGCGGTACGGCTGTACCGTGAGCACGTTGACCAGGAACGAAATGATGGCCACCGCCAGCGTCACCCGCAGGATCGGCCAGCGCTTGCGCCAGGCCAGCCCCAGCAGCAGCGGCCAGAAAATGTAGAACTGCTCCTCGATACCCAATGACCACAGGTGCAGCAGCGGCTTGGTCTCCGCCGTGGCATCGAAGTACCCCGCTTCACCGAGGAACACCAGGTTGGCGAAGAAAGCGGCCCCGCCGGTGGTCTGCTTGCCGAGCTGCGAGAACTCGCCGGGCAGCAGCACGTACCAGCCGAACGCCAGCGTGGCGAGCAGCACCAGCACCAGCGCGGGAAAGATGCGCCGAATGCGTCGCTCGTAGAAGTCGCGGTAGGTGAAGTCGCCCGCCGCAAGGCTCTGGAGAAGGATGGTCGTGATCAGGAAGCCCGAAATCACGAAGAAGACGTCGACCCCGATGAAGCCGCCGGGCAGCAGGCTCGGGAAGGCGTGGTACGCCAGCACCGAGCCCACCGCGATGGCGCGCAGGCCGTCAATGTCCGGGCGGTACTTGGGATGCATCGTCGGTCCGGCGGGCTCGCTCAGCGCGCCGGCTGTTGCGCGGCGGCTGGTGCGCTGCGCACCGTGCGGTCGAAATAGCTCGCCTCTTCCCGGGTGTAGCGCGGACGCAGGTGGTCAGCGTCCTTGTGTAAGCGGGGGCGCCGTCGGGCAGCGTGCGCAGGCACTGGTCGTTCTTGCACAGCACCGACATGGCGTCGATCGGTTCCGCCCCGCTCGCCTGCGCGATGGCGCGCAGCCGGTCGTTGAGCTGCTTCTGGTCGGCCGGCAGCGGCGCGGTCGGGGTCGAGGACATGGCCTCCATGTGCGTCAGGCGACTGCCTTCGATCAGCCGCTTGGGCGTGAACTCCGGGCCGCCGGGGTTGTCGAGCAGCAGGTAGACCTTCTTGTGCCGCGCGAGTTCGCGCAGCGTGAACTCCATCGACGCCAGGGAACGCTCGATGCCGTCACCGTTCTGGAACGGATGGCGCTTGTTGTCGGCGTCGCGGAAGTAGTAGTCCAGCGCGCCCTGGCCGATGAAGTAGCAGTTCCAGCAACCGCCGATCACCACCGAGTCGACCTCGGGGCCCATCGCGTAGGCCAGCATGGCATCGCGCCGTTCGGCGCAGCCGATATTCTTGTCTGCATGCACGCCCGGCACGGCCGGGCAGGCACCCTGGGTCACGAACCAGGCCGACTTGTCTGGCATCGACAGCGTGCGGGCCAGCTCCATCACGCGCGGTGCGTACTGCTGCACATGGCTGTCGCCCAGGAACAGCACGCGCTTCGGGCCACTGCCGACCTTGTAGACCAGCTGCTCGCCGATCTGATCGAGCTTGAAGCCCTCGTAGTCGCCGTCCAGCGTGGCGTTGGCCACGACCTGCAGCCGGGCGCTGTTATTGCGCGGCTCCGGCACGCCCAGAAAGATCGCGACACCCGCGGCGGCCGCCAGCACCATGCCCGCGCCCAGTGCCTTGAGCGTTCCCGCGCCGAGCCGGTTGCGTGCGAAGCGCTCGACAAAGCGGTAGGTCGCCCACGCCAGCAGCACGCTCGCCACCATCGCGCCCGCGCGATAGACCGGCGACGGGTGCAGCGGATCGGCTTCCACGATGCGCACGAAAGCCAGCAGCGGCCAGTGCCACAGGTACAGCGGGTAGCTGATGAGGCCGATCCACACCATCACACGGTTCGACAGCAGGTACTTGTTCAGCACGCCGTTCGGCCCGCGGCGATGCAGCTCACCGCGCCCAGCGTCGGCAGCAGCGCCCACCAGCCCGGGAACGCCTTGTTGCTGCGGATCATCACCAACCCGAGCACGATCAGGCCCACGCCCAGCACCGACTGCACGTGGCTGCGCCACGCATTCGGTGCCGGCGGCTTCAGGCGCATGCACGCCAGGATGCCGCCGACCATCAGCTCCCAGAAGCGGGAGGCCGGCGAATAGAACGACGCCGCGGGCAGCGGATGCACCGTCGTCACGTTGATCAGGAACGACACCGCTGCCACCGCGAGCACCACGCGCACCATCGGCCAGCGCTTGCGCCAGGCCAACCCCAGCAGCAGCGGCCAGAAAATGTAGAACTGCTCCTCGATGCCCAGCGACCACAGGTGCAGCAGCGGCTTGGTTTCGGCCGCCGTATCGAAGTAGCCCGACTCGCTCCAGAACACCAGGTTGGCGACAAGGCCGAGGCCCCACGGTCTGCTTGCCGAGTTCCGCGAACTCGTCGGACAGCAGCAGGTACCAGCCCGCGCACAGGGTCGCCAGCAGCACCACGATCAGGGCCGGAAAGATCCGGCGGATGCGGCGCGCGTAGAAGTCGCGGTAGGTGAAGTCACCCGCCGCGAGGCTTTGCAGAATGATGGTCGTGATCAGGAAACCCGAGATCACGAAGAAGATGTCGACCCCGATGAAGCCGCCCATCAGCGCGGTCGGGAACGCGTGGTACACCAGCACGGCGCCCACCGCAATGGCACGCAGGCCGTCAATGTCCGGACGGTACTTGGGGTGCATCAATCGGTCAGTGGGCCGGCGCGATGACTGGCGGCGGCACGAACGGCAGACCGCGCTCCTCCGACAGCCACTGCAGCACGGGAACGCCCCGGCAACACCGGCGCCACCTCGAGCGGCAACTGCTGCCAGGCCATGGACTGGCTCTCGCGCATTTCGAATTCGCCGGTCCAGTCCGTCACCTTGCACCAGTGCAGGCGCACCAGCGCGTGCGGGTAGTCGTGCTCCGTGACCTTCCAGACCTCGGCGCCGCCGATGGTGATGCCCAGTTCTTCCTGCAGCTCGCGGCGCAGGGCTTCTTCGACCGTTTCACCGGCCTCGATCTTGCCGCCCGGAAACTCCCAGTAGCCCGCGTAGGCCTTGCCTTCGGGCCGCGTGGTGAGCAGCAGCGCATCGTCGGCCAGCCGGATCAGCACGCCGACGGCCACTTCGGTGTGCTTGCGCGCCGATTTCACAGCCTCGCTCACGCGCCAGCCCGCCCTGCGTAGTCGCGCGCGAACTGGTAGGCCACGCGGCGCTGCGCGAGCCGCGCTCCAGCGCCCACACGAGCGCCTCAGGCCGCGCTGCGGCGATGGCCGCTTCGTCGACGCCGAACGACGAGAGCCACTGGCCCACGATCGTCAGGTATTCGTTCTGGCTGAAGGGGTAGCTCACCCAGAGGCCGAAGCGCTCCGACAGCGAAATCTTTTCTTCGATCACCTCACCCGGATGGACTTCGCCATCTTCGGTGTGGGTGTACGAGAGGTTGTCCTTCATGTACTCGGGCAGCAGGTGGCGCCGGTTGCTGGTCGCGTAGATCAGCACGTTGGGCGTCGAGGCGGCAATCGATCCGTCGAGGATCGACTTGAGCGCCTTGTAGCCCGGCTCACCTTCGTCGAAGCTCAGGTCGTCGCTGAAGACGATGAACTCTCGGGACGCTGCGAGACCACCTCGACGATGTCAGGCAGGTCGACCAGCTCGGCCTTGTCGACTTCGATCAGGCGCAGGCCCTGCGGCGCATAGGCCTGCAGGCAGGCGCGGATCAGCGACGACTTGCCCGTGCCGCGTGCGCCGGTCAGCAGCACGTTGTTGGCCGGCTTGCCTTCGACGAACTGGCGCGTGTTGCGCTCGATCTTTTCCTTCTGGACGTCGATTTCCTTCAGCGAATCGAGCGCCATCGTGGCCACGTGCTTCACGGGCTCCAGCACGCCATGGCCGGAGCTGCGGCGACGGTAGCGCCACGCGATGGAAGCGCTCCAGTCGGTCGGCGCAGCCAGCGGTTGCGGCAGGATCGATTCGATGCGGCCGATGAGCTGCTCGGCGCGCTCGATCAGCTTCTGGAACTGCTCGTTCATGACCGGTAGTCGGCGTTGATCGTGACGTATTCGTGGCTGAAGTCGCAGGTCCACACGGTTTCGGTGGCGGTGCCGCGGCCCAGGCCGATGCGCACGGTGATTTCGCTCTGCTTCATCACGCGCTGGCCGTCTTCCTCGCGGTACGACGGGTTGCGCCCGCCCTTCACGGCCACGTGCACGTCATCCAGGAACAGGTCGATGCCGGTCTGGTCAAGGTCGGCAATGCCGGCATAGCCGACGGCCGCCAGAATGCGGCCCAGGTTCGGGTCGCTGGCGAAGAAGGCGGTCTTGACCAGCGGCGAATGCGCCACGGCATACGCCACCTGGCGGCACTCGGCCGTGTCCTTGCCGCCGTCGACCTGGATGGTGATGAACTTGGTCGCGCCTTCGCCGTCGCGCACGATGGCTTGCGCCAGCAGGCGGGCCACGTCGCGCATCGCGGCCACGAGCGCCTGGCCGTCGGCCGAGTCGAGCGAGGTGATGGTCGCGTGCGCGGCCTTCTGCGTGGCGATGACCACGAACGAGTCATTGGTCGAGGTGTCGCCGTCGATGGTCACGCGGTTGAACGAGGCATCGGCCAGCTGCTTGGCCAGCGGCTGGATCAGCGACGGGTCGATCTTCGCGTCGGTTGCCATGAAGCCGAGCATGGTCGCCATGTTCGGGCGGATCATGCCGGCGCCCTTGCTGATGCCGGTGATGGTGACCGTGGCGCCGCCGATCTGCACCCGGCGGCTGAACGCCTTCGGGATCGTGTCGGTGGTCATGATGCCTTCGGCGGCACGGCCCCAGTTGCTTTCCGAGGCGTCGGCCAGCGCGGCCGGCAGGCCGGCTTCGATGCGGTCCACGGGCAGCGGCTCCATGATCACGCCGGTCGAGAACGGCAGGATCTGCTCGGGTGCCAGCTCCAGGTGGCGGGCCAGCGCGATGCAGGTCGAGCGCGTGCGCATCAGGCCGTCTTCGCCGGTGCCGGCGTTGGCATTGCCGGTGTTGATCACCATCGCGCGGATGCCGTAGTTGGCCGCCAGATGGTCGCGGCAGACCTGCACGGGTGCCGCGCAGAAACGGTTCTGCGTGAACACGCCGCCGACCGCCGAGCCTTCGTCGATCAGCACGACGGTCAGGTCCTTGCGGTTGGCCTTGCGCACGCCGGCTTCGGCCACGCCGATGCGGACGCCGGGCACCGCGAACAAGGCGGCAGGATCAGGGGCGGACAGGTTCACGGGCATGGGATTTCTCTCAATAAAAAGTGAGGCTTCAGTTCAGCTTGCCGTGGCACTGCTTGTATTTCTTGCCGCTGCCGCAGGGGCACGGGTCGTTGCGGCCGACGCGAGCAAAGGCAGCGGCTTCGGCGCTCAGGGCGCCGGTGCCGACGGCCGCGAGGCGACGCTGGTTCTCTTCGTCGACGCGCACCTCGACCTCGCCCGTCTCGGTGGGCGCGGTGTAGGTGATGTTCGAGACGTTCTCGCCGCGGCTTTCCATTTCTTCGGCCGCCTGCTCGAGCTGTTCGCCCGACTGCACGCGCACCGTCATGAGCTGGCGGGTGACTTCGTTCTTCACCGAGTCGAGCAGCTGGCCGAAGAGCTCGAAGGCCTCGCGCTTGTATTCCTGCTTGGGCTGCTTCTGCGCATAGCCGCGCAGGTGGATGCCCTGGCGCAGGTAGTCGAGCGAAGCCAGGTGTTCGCGCCAGTGGGTGTCGATGCTCTGCAGCAGCACCATGCGTTCGAACTGGGTGAAGTTCTCCTGGCCGATCAGCGTGACCTTGGCGTCGAAGCTCTCGTTGGCGTAGGCCACGATCTTCTCGACCACTTCCTCGTCGGAGATGGCTTCCGACGACTCGACCAGCTGCTTGAGCGGCATGTCGATGCCCCACTCGCTGAACAGGCTCTTCTCGAGGCCGTCGAGGTCCCACTGCTCTTCGACCGATTCGCGCGGCACGTACTGGCGCGCGAGGTCGGTGAAGCAGCCTTCGCGCAGCGCGGCGATCTGCGCCGTGAGGTCGGTCGCGTCGAGGATGTCGTTGCGCTGCTGGTAGATCACCTTGCGCTGGTCGTTCGACACGTCGTCGTACTCGAGCAGCTGCTTGCGGATGTCGAAGTTGCGCGCCTCGACCTTGCGCTGCGCGCTCTCGATGCTGCGCGTGACGATGCCGGCCTCGATGGCTTCGCCGTCGGGCATCTTCAGGCGGTCCATGATCGCCTTCACGCGGTCGCCCGCGAAGATGCGCATCAGCGGATCGTCCAGGCTCAGGTAGAAGCGCGAGGAACCGGATCGCCCTGGCGGCCCGAACGGCCGCGCAGCTGGTTGTCGATGCGGCGCGACTCGTGGCGTTCGGTCGCAATGATGCGCAGGCCGCCCAGCGACTTCACGAACTCGTGGTCCTTGGTCCATTCGGCGCGCACGTGCGCGATGTCGGCCTGCTTGGTGGCTTCGTCGCGGCCTTCGTCGGCCTCGATCGCCTCGATCATCTTCTCGATGTTGCCGCCCAGCACGATGTCGGTGCCGCGGCCGGCCATGTTGGTCGCGATGGTGATCATCTTCGTGCGACCGGCCTGCGCCACGATGTCGGCTTCGCGGGCGTGCTGCTTGGCGTTCAGCACCTGGTGCGGCAGGCCCGCCTTCTCGAGCAGGGCGTCGATGATTTCCGAGTTCTCGATCGACGAGGTGCCCACCAGCACGGGCTGGCCGCGCTCGTAGCACTCGCGGATGTCCTGGATGGCCGCTTCGTACTTCTCGCGCGTCGTCTTGTAGACGCGGTCGAGCTGGTCGTCGCGCTTGCTGATGCGGTTCGGCGGAATGATCGTGGTCTCGAGACCGTAGATTTCCTGGAACTCGTAGGCCTCGGTGTCGGCCGTGCCGGTCATGCCGGCCAGCTTGCCGTACAGGCGGAAGTAGTTCTGGAAGGTGATCGAAGCGAGCGTCTGGTTCTCGGCCTGGATCTCGACCCCTTCCTTGGCTTCCACGGCCTGGTGCAGGCCATCGCTCCAGCGGCGACCGCTCATGAGGCGGCCGGTGAATTCGTCGACGATGACCACTTCGCCCTGCTGCACCACGTAGTGCTGGTCGCGGTGGTACAGGTGGCGGGCACGCAGCGCGGCATTCAGGTGATGCATCAGCGTGATGTTGGCCGGGTCGTACAGCGACGCGCCCTCGGGAATCAGCTTCAGTTCGCCCAGGATGCGCTCGGCGTTCTCATGGCCGTCTTCGGTCAGGAACACCTGATGGGTTTTTTCGTCGACCGTGAAGTCGCCGGGCACCGTGACGCCCTCGCCCGTGCGCGGATCGGCTTCGCCTTCCTGCTTCTTGAGCAGCGGCACCACCTTGTTGATCGCCAGGTACAGGTCGGTGTGGTCTTCGGCCTGGCCGCTGATGATCAGCGGCGTGCGGGCCTCGTCGATCAGGATGGAGTCGACCTCGTCGACGATCGCGAAGTTCAGGCCACGCTGCACCCGGTCGCCGGGCTCGTAGACCATGTTGTCGCGCAGGTAGTCGAAGCCGTACTCGTTGTTGGTGCCGTACGTGATGTCGCTGCCGTAGGCGGCCTGCTTTTCCTCACGCGGCATCTGCGGCAGGTTGATGCCGACCGACAGGCCCAGGAAGTTGTACAGGCGGCCCATCCAGGTCGCGTCGCGGTTGGCCAGGTAGTCGTTCACCGTGACCACGTGCACGCCCTTGCCGGACAGCGCGTTCAGGTACACGGGCAGCGTGGCGGTCAGCGTCTTGCCTTCGCCGGTGCGCATTTCGGAGATCTTGCCGTTGTGCAGCGCCATGCCGCCGAGCAGCTGGACGTCGAAGTGGCGCATCTTCATGACGCGCTTGGAGCCTTCGCGCACGGTGGCGAAGGCTTCGGGCAGCAGGTCGTCGAGGCTTTCGCCCTTGGCGACGCGGTCCTTGAATTCCTGCGTCTTGGCGCGCAGCGCATCGTCGCTGAGCTTTTCGAACTCGGGTTCGAGCGCATTGATGCGCGTCACCGTCTTGCGATACTGCTTGAGGAGCCGGTCGTTGCGACTGCCGAAGATCTGGGTCAGGAAGTTGGTTGCCATGGGCGTGGAGAGGGGCGGGCACCTGACACGACAGGCACTGCGACCGGATTCCCTAAGATATGGTGAAAGCAGTTGGGCGCACCTTCTTCGAATGCAAGCTTGGCAAGTCTCGAAGTCGGATGGCCCCGTTCCGAACAAACGCCGACGCAAGCGTCGGCAAACCGGGCATTTTAGCTGTCTTGTTTCTAACCCTGGATTACCCATGTATCGCCGACTTCCCCCCGCCATTTCACTGCACGAAGCTGCGGCAGGCGCCCCCACCCTGGGGAGCCTGATGGCGCGCGCGCGGGACACGGCCGAGCGGCTGAAGGCCATCGAAGGGTTGATTCCGCCGGCCATGCGCGCGGCCATCCAGCCGGGGCCGGCCGAGGGCGATGTCTGGTGCCTGCTGGTCAAGGGCAGTGCCGCGGCGGCCAAGCTGCGCCAGCTGTCGCCGATGCTGGTCACGCGCCTGAAGAACCGGGGCTGGGACGTCGCGACGATCCGCATCAAGGTGTACACCGGGCGCTGAGCCCCGACCGCACACCGCTTCAAGCAACGACGGCGCGATCGGGCCAGCTCGGATCGCTCGATGCGTCGGAGGTCAGCACCAGCACGACGTGCGCATCGGCCGCGATGGTCTCGGCCTCGCGCAGTTGCCGCACCGCGCCCAGGCCCGCCGCCGCCGCCAATTCGGCGCTCACGCCGGCCGCCGTGAGCAGCCGCCGCGCCGCGCGGGCTTCGTCGTCGCCCACCACCACGGCACCGCCGCCGCTGGCCGTGGCGGCCTGCCACTGCAGATATGTGACCGTCGCGCCCGCGCTCGACAACTGCGCCGTGCGACCGGGATAGTTGCCATTGAGCGCCCCGCCCCCGAGCACGCGCGACAGCCGCGGGAACGGCTCGACCAGCCACATCCGCGGCAGGCGCGCGATGCGCCCCGCCGCCAGCAGCTCGCGAAAGCCGGCGTAGATGCCCCAGGCCATGTCGCCGCGCCCGGTCGGCACCACGACGTGGTCGGGCAGGCCGCCGTCCTGCAGGCACTCTTCGGCAATGGCCTTGTAGCCCTCCACGCCCAGCGGCGCGTTGCCGAGCGCCGGCAGGCGGTAGTTGGTCAGCGCGAAATAGCCCGGGTACTGGGAGCGCTCGCGCACGAAACCCCAGCGGCCGGTGTTGTCGGCAAACACATAACGCCGTGCGCCCAGCGCGTCGAGTTGGCGCGCGTAGGTCGCGGGCATCGCCTCGTACGTGGCCACTTCGCAGCCGAGCCCCGCCGCCCACGCGTAGTGCGCCGCCGACACCGCCGTGTTGCCCGACGACGCGAGCACCAGCGTGTGGGCGCCGGCGTCCAGCGCCTGCGCCACGCCCATCGCGGTCAGCCGGTCTTTGGGCGAGCCGGTCGGGTTGCGCGATTCGTCCTTGATGCTCAGGCGTGCCACGCCGAACTGCTGCGCCAGGTCGGGCATGTCGTGCTGTGGCGTGTTTCCCGCCGAGCGAAAAGCCCTGCAGGTACGGCATCGGCACCACGTCCGGCCCGCCGGGCCGGTAGCTCGCGCGCAGGCCGACGTGAAAGCCGGCCTGCCGGCAGGCCGGGCAGCCGTCGTTGGCCAGCGAAACCGGGTACAGCGTGTCGCAGCGCAGGCACTGCAAACCCTGCAGGCGCGGATTGCGCTCGGGCGTGAACGAGCGGCCGAGCACCCGGCCGGCCGGCCCGGCAGGAAGGTCTGCGCGGGCTCTCCGGCGGTGCGGTGAACTTGAAGTCCAGAACGGGCGATGGGGTCACGGATCGTTGACTCGTTAATAAATGTGACGGAATCTTATTCAAAATCAACCAATTTCCCGATACGGGAATTCATCCCATTGCAGTGGCTTTCAGTTTCTCTTCACTTATTTCCACGTGAACTCGTGGTTCAGCCCGATCACCACGCCGCGCGTGCCCTGCGGCCCGGTGCGCGACGTGCTGATGTCGAGGCTGATCAGCGGTGTCAGGCTGACGCGGCCGCCCACGCGCGAGGTCCACACGTCCCCGGCCCGGAGGCGCTCGGCGATCAGCGACACGGCATCGTTCAGCGCCCACTCCACCGCCAGGCCGCCGCGCGGCGCGCGCGCGCCGGTGCCCAGCGCCCAGTCGGCACCGAGGTTGGCGTGAAATTGCAGACTCTCGGTGGGCCGCCAGGTGAGCGGCACGACCAGCTGTCCACCCATGCGACCGCCGCGCCGCAGATCGGCCACTGCACCCATCGACACGGCGGCGCTGAAAGGCGCATCGGCGGCCGTGCCGGCAAAGGTCCATTTGAGTTGCGGGCCGCCCGTGACCGAGTGCACACCCTGCGCCGAGAGCCGGTCGACGTTCAGTCCCAGCTCGACTGGCCCGACCCGGCAGGCTGGCCCGACATGAAAGCCCGTCGTGACCGGCTCGGCGCCGCTGCGGCCCCACCAGGTTTCGTACTGGCACTGACCCGGATCGAGCGTGCCGGCATCGTCGACATCGAAGTGGCCGGCGGCCTGTGCGCCGAGGCCCGGCAGCGCCGCGCATGCAGCGAGCAGCAGGCGTGCGGTGCGCTTGTTGTTGTTCTTCATCTCGT
This sequence comes from Variovorax paradoxus, assembly GCF_009498455.1. Classification (NCBI taxonomy): domain Bacteria; kingdom Pseudomonadati; phylum Pseudomonadota; class Betaproteobacteria; order Burkholderiales; family Comamonadaceae; genus Variovorax; species Variovorax paradoxus. The sequence continues at coordinate 24,527 of NZ_CP045644.1, forward strand.
GCTTCCCAGAGAGCCCTGCCTCATTCTAGGAAGCCGGAAAGTCCGCGCCATGACGCGGCGCCGCCTGCAGATCACTCAGAACTCGAACTGCGGCTGCAGCTCGCGGAGGCGCTTGATCGCCACGCCGGCCGCCGCCGTGCGCGTCTCGACGCCCAGCTTCACGTACACGCGCTCCAGGTGTTTCTTGGCCGTGGCCGGGCTGCTGCCGAGGATCTCGCCGATGTCCTTGTTGGTCTTGCCCTTGACCACCCAGTACAGCACCTCGGCCTCGCGCGCCGTGAGCTTCAGGCTCAGGCTCATGGCCTCGATCACGGCGGTGTCGGACACCTCGCGCATGACGATCATCCATTCGTCGCCGGCATCGTCTTCGCCGGTCTGGCGATGCAGCCGCAGGCTCAGGCTGCGCGCGCCCTGCGCGATGGTCAGCGCGGGCGGCTCGATGCGCGCGCGCGGGCTCCGGCGCGTGCTGGCGCAGCCAGTCGAGCACGGCCGGCGGCGTCTCGGGCGCCTGCGTTTCGCAGTAGCGCGACAGCAGGTCGCGCGCCAGCGCCGTCTGCCAGATCAGCCGCCCTCGGGCAGCCGCACCGTGATGCTCGCGTAGCCGAAGGCGTCGAGCGCATTGCGTGCCTGCCCGGCCTGGTGCGCCTCCTGTCGCGCGCGGCGGGCGCCCTGCAGATGCACGTTCATGCGCGCCAGCACCTCCTTCGGCTTGATCGGCTTGGTGACGTAGTCGACCCCGCCCGCCTCGAGCGCGGCCACGAGGTGTTCAGTCTCGGTGAGGCCCGTCATGAACACGATGGGGATGTGCGCGGTGGCCGCATCGGCCTTGAGCCGGCGCGCCACCTCGAAGCCGTCGATGCCCGGCATCATGGCGTCGAGCAGCACGATGTCGGGGCGCGCCTGCGCGGCGCGCTGCAGCGCCTGCTCGCCGTTGGTGGCGATGAGCACGGTGTAGCCCGATTCGTCGAGCGCGTCGTGCAGCACGGCGAGGTTGTCGGGCACGTCGTCGACGATCAGCACCAGGTCGCCGTGGGCGCCCTGCTGCTCACGCAGCGTGCGGGCGAGCGGTGAAGTCAGCATGGTCGGTGGAGACAAGAGAGTCATGCGGCGCCCTCGGCGGCTTCGGCCAGCGCGCGGCCCATGGCTTCGAACTGGAACTGGCGGGCCAGCGCGCGCTGGGCCTCGGTCCATGCAGCGCACTCGGGCTGCGCGGCGTCGATGTCGTCGAGCTGGTTCATGATGCCGCGAAAGTAGCCCAGGCTCACCGCTTCGTCGAGTGCACGCAGACGCGCCAGCGACGGCGGCTGCATCGCGCGCGGCGCGGCCACGGCGGGCGCAGGCCGCGCGGCGGTGTCGGTCCATGTCAAGGCGAGCCGGCGCTCCAGCCAGTCGAGCAGTTCGCTGTGGCGCACGGGCTTGACGAAGAAGTCTTCGGGCGCAATGCCCACGTCGTTGTCGAGCCCCTTGTCGAAAGCATTGGCCGAGACGATGGCCACCGACGCTTCGGCCAGCCCCAGCTTGCGCGCGCGTCGGATGGTTTCCCAGCCGTCGATGCCGGGCATCGCGAGGTCGACGAACATGGCGTCGGGCCGGTAACCCGCGGCGATGAGGTCCAGCGCGTCGTGCCCGCTGGCCGCGCTGCGCAGCTCGAAGCCCAGCGGCGCGAGCACATGGCCCAGCAGCTCGCGGTCGGCCTCCTCGTTGTCGACCACCAGCAGGCGCCGGCGCACGCCCTCGTAGCCTCGCCGTGCACGCGGTGCCGGTGCGACGCGCGCGGTGCCGGCTACCGCCTCATGCACCCGCGGCAGGAACAGCCGCACGCAGAACAGCGAGCCTTCGCCCGGCGTGCTGCGCACCTTCATCTCGCCGCCCATCAGGTCGGTCAGCATCTTCGCGATGGTCAGGCCCAGGCCCGCGCCCGGCGCCGACGACACCGCCGCGTGGCCGCGCGCAAAGGGCTCGAAGATGCGCTCGATGTCGGCGTCCGTCATGCCCGGCCCGGTGTCCTCGATCTCGATGGCGGCGAACTCGCGTGCGTAGGAAAGGCGCAAGGTCACCTGCCCCGCTGCTGTGAACTTGATCGCGTTGCCCAGCAGGTTGATGAGGATCTGGCTCACGCGCTTCTCGTCGGCGCGAACCACGTCGGGCAATGCGCCGGCCGCCTCGAAGCGAAAGCGCAGGCCCTTCTCGGCCGCCTGCAGTTCGAACATGTCGGCCAGCTCGCGCATGGCATCGGCAAAGCGCATCGGCCGCGCGTCCAGCGTGAGCTTGCCGGCCTCGATGTGGGCGATGGCCAGCGTGCCCTCGATGAGCGACAGCAGGTGCTCGCCGCCGCGCTTGATGACGGCCACCGCCTGCTGGCGGTGCGGCGGCACCGAGTGGTCTTCGCCCATGAGCTGCGCGTAGCCCAGGATGCTGTTGAGCGGCGTGCGCAGCTCGTGGCTGATGGCGCTGATGTAGCGGCTCTTAGCCTGGTTCGCGAGGTCTGCCGCGCGCCGCGCCTGGTCGGCCGCGAGCTTGGCGTGCTCGGCGATCTCACGGGCTTCTTCGGCGCTTTGCTTGGCATCCTGCAGCGCGCGGTCGGTCTCGCGGTGCAGCGCAATCTCTCGCACCAGCAGGTGGGTCTGCCGGTTCGATTCCTCTTGCGCCACCTTGCGGCTCTGGTGCGCCAGCACCAGCCACCACGCGACGATGCCCGCGATGACCAGCAGCGCCATGTAGGCCTTGAGAAACCCCGAACGCAATGAGGCCTGCTGCACGGCGGCCAGCGCCCCGGCCACGTCGGCCTGTGCCGCCAGCGCGAGCGCGCCCTCGCTCAGGGCCCGCAGCTCCTGCTGGTAGAGCACGCCGAACACCACGGCCAGCAGCGGCACGATGACCAGCATCAGCAGCAGGAAGTGCCCGAGCCCGGTGTCAAGGTAGCGCCAGCTGCGGCGCGGCAGCAGCCAGCGCAGCACGCCAGACCACTGCGCCGACAGGCTCGCGTGCGGTTTGCACAGATCGCCGCAGCGCGCATCGAGCGTGCAGCACAGCGAGCAGATCGCGCCCTGGTAGGCCGGGCAGTGCGCCATGTCGGGCCCTTCGTACTCGCGATCGCAGATCACGCAGTGCTGCACCTTCAATCGCTGGTAGCTGCCGCCGTCGTCCGACGACGATTCGACCCGCGTCCAGCGCACCTTGCGCCCGCCCGCGGCCGGCGCGAACAGCACCGAGCCGCCGGCGTCGGACGTGCGCGCGAGGTAGTACTTGCCGCCCGTGGCCCACGCCAGCAGCGGTGACGCGACCAGCGCCGTGCCGAGCGCGATCAGCGCCGAGAACGCCTGCGCCAGCGGCCCGAACACACCGAGGTGCGCCGTGATCGACAGCACCGACGCCAGCGCCATCGCACCCACACCCACCGGGTTGATGTCCCACAGGTGCGCGCGCTTGAACTCGATGCCCGGCGGCGACAGCCCCAGCGGCTTGTTGATGACCAGGTCGGCCACCACGGCCATCATCCAGGCGATGGCGATGTTGGCGAACAGCCCGAGCACGTCGCCCAGCGCCTCGAACACGTTCATCTCCATCAGCATGAAGGCGATGAGCGCGTTGAACACCACCCACACCACGCGCCCCGGGTGGCTGTGCGCCACGCGCGAGAAGAAATTGCTCCAGGCCAGCGAGCCCGCGTAGGCGTTCGTCACGTTGATCTTCAGCTGCGAGATCACCACGAACAGCGCCGTCGCTGCCACCGCCCAGCCGTAGTTCGGAAACACGTACTCGTAGGCCGCCAGGTACATCTGGTTCGGATCGACCGCGCGCTCGACCGGCACCATGTGCGTGATCGCCAGGTAGGCCAGCGCAGCCCCGCCCAGCATCTTGACCACCCCCAGCACCACCCAGCCCGGCCCGCCCGCCAGCACGCCGGCCCACCAGCGGCGCGCGTGCCCGCGGTGCGCGCCGGCATGAAGCGCAGATAGTCGGCCTGCTCGCCCATCTGCGTGATGAGCGCGATGCCGACCGTCAACGCAGCACCGAACAGGTGCAAATTGAATCCCTGCGCGCCCGGCTTCGCCCCGCTGTAGTGCGTGATACCCGCGAACGCACCAGGATCGCGCACAAGCACGAACACAAAGGGCACCACCAGCATCAGCAGCCACAGCGGCTGTGTCCACAGCTGCAGCCGGCTGATCACCGACACCCCGTGCGTGACCAGCGGAATCACCACCAGCGCGCACACCAGGTAGCCCCACACCGGCGGAATGCCCAGCGCCAGCTCGAGCGCATAGGCCATCACGGCCGCCTCGAGCGCAAAGAAGATGAAGGTGAAGCTCGCGTAGATCAGCGAGGTGAGCGTGGAGCCGATGTAGCCGAAGCCCGCGCCGCGCGTGAGCAAATCCATGTCCAGCCCGTAGCGCGCCGCGTACACGCTGATCGGCAGCCCTGCCAGGAAGATGATGAGCCCCGTCACGAGGATCGCCCAGAAGGCATTGGCGAAGCCGTACTGCACCAGCAGCGTGGCGCCGACCGCCTCCAGCACCAGGAACGACGCCGCCCCGAAGGCCGTGTTGGCCACCCGCCATTCGGACCATTTGCGAAAGCGCTGCGGCGTGTAGCGCAGCGCGTAGTCCTCGAGCGTTTCGCTCGCGACCCAGCTGTTGTAGTCGCGCCGCACCTTCACGATGCGCTGGGGCGCGTCGTCGGGAAGGAGGGGTGCGTCGGCAGGGTTCACACCGTTTCGGTGCAGCTTCCGTGCCACCGGGTACGTCATTTGGCGAACAGGGCACGACTGTTGCAAAGAGATTGCCTTGCCCATAATCACCGACCGCCACCCGACGAAGCCGCCGCCATGGAACTGACCCCGCGCGAAAAAGACAAGCTGCTGATCTTCACGGCCGCCCTGCTGGCCGAACGCCGCAAGGCACGCGGGCTCAAGCTCAACTACCCCGAAGCCATCGCGCTGATCACCGCCGCCGTGATGGAAGGCGCCCGCGACGGCAAGAGCGTCGCCGAGCTGATGAGCGAGGGCCGCAGCGTGCTCACCCGCGCCGACGTGATGGACGGCATCGCCGACATGATTCCCGACATCCAGGTCGAAGCCAGCTTTCCCGACGGCACCAAGCTCGTGACCGTCCACCAGCCGATCGTCTGAAGAACCTCCGCCACAAGAAGAAAGATCCCGCCATGCGCTTCGCAAAGACTTCCGCCCTGCTCGTCACCCTCCTGCTGCCGCTGGCCGCCAGCGCCCACACCGGCGTGGACGGCGGCGTGCACCACGGCTTTGTCACCGGCTTCATGCACCCGCTGACCGGCGCCGATCACCTCGCGGCGATGGTCGCGGTCGGCCTGTGGAGCGCGCTGGTCGCGCGCCGGGCCTGGCCCGACCTGCTGTGGGCGCCGCTGGCCTTCGCAGCCATGCTGCTCGCGGGAGCGCTGGCCGGGCTGGCCGGCGTGCAGCTGCCGGCCGTCGAGCCGATGATCGCCGCCTCGCTGCTGGTGCTGGGCCTGCTGGTCGCCACGCGCGTGCACCTGCCGGCCGGCGTTGCCATGGCCGTCGTGGGCCTGTTCGCCGTTTTCCATGGCGTGGCACACGGCCACGAGCTGGCGGGCGAACACGGCGCCGCCCTCACGCTGGCTGGCATGGTCAGCGCCACGCTGCTGCTGCACACCGCCGGCATCGCGCTGGGCTGGGCGCTGCGCCATGCCAACGCGTGGCTGCCACGCGTGGCCGGCGCTGCCGTCGTCGCCCTCGGCGCCACGCTGCTGGCCCAGGCGATCTGAGGCGGCCATGACGCCCGGCGAACTCCTCATCGACGACGGCGAGCACACGCTCAACCCCGGCCGCCGCGCGCTCACGCTGGTGGTGCGCAACACGGCCGACCGGCCGATCCAGGTCGGATCGCACTATCACTTCGCCGAAACCAACGGCGCCCTCGACTTCGACCGCGCCGCCGCACGCGGCATGCGGCTGAACATCGCCTCGGGCGCCGCGGTGCGCTTCGAGCCGGGCCAGCAGCGCACGGTCGAGCTGGTCGATTTTTCCGGCGATCGCATCGTCTACGGCTTTCGCGGCCTCGTTCAAGGGAAGCTCTGAAACATGGCCACCATCGGGCGACGCGCCTATGCAGAAATCTTCGGCCCCACCGTGGGCGACCGGGTTCGTCTCGCGGACACCGACCTGCTGATCGAAGTGGAAGCCGACTACACGCTGCGCGCCGGCGGCTACGGCGAAGAGGTGAAGTTCGGCGGCGGCAAGACGATCCGCGACGGCATGGCGCAGTCGCAGCGCACGCGCGCCCAAGGCGCCGTCGACACGGTGATGACCAACGCCCTCATCCTCGATCACTGGGGCATCGTGAAAGCCGACATCGGCCTGAAGGACGGCCGCATCGCCGCCATCGGCAAGGCCGGCAATCCCGACGTGCAACCGGGCGTGGATATCGTCATCGGCCCGGGCACCGAGATCATCAGCTGCGAAGGCACCATCGTCACCGCGGGCGGCATCGACAGCCACATCCACTTCATCTGCCCGCAGCAGATCGAGGAGGCGCTGGCCTCGGGCGTGACGACCATGCTCGGCGGCGGCACCGGCCCGGCCACCGGCACCTTCGCGACCACCGCGACGCCGGGCCCGTGGCACATCGAGCGCATGCTGCAGGCGGCCGATGCCTTCCCGATGAACCTCGGCTTTCTCGGCAAGGGCAACGCGAGCCTGCCCGATGCGCTGCACGAGCAGATCGAAGCCGGCGTCATCGGCTTGAAGCTGCATGAAGACTGGGGCACCACGCCCGCGGCCATCAGCAACTGCCTCGATGTGGCCGACGCCACCGACACGCAGGTGGCGATCCACAGCGACACGCTGAACGAATCGGGCTTTGTCGAGAACACCATTGCCGCCGTGGGCGGACGCGCCATCTGCGCCTTCCACACCGAGGGCGCGGGCGGCGGCCATGCGCCCGACATCCTGCGCGTGGTGGGCGAGGCGAACTTTCTGCCCTCGTCGACCAACCCGACGATGCCCTACACGGTGAACACGCTCGACGAGCACGTCGACATGCTCATGGTGTGCCACCACCTCGATGCCGGCATCGCCGAAGACCTGGCCTTTGCCGAGTCGCGCATCCGCAAGGAAACCATCGCCGCCGAAGACGTGCTGCACGACCTGGGCGCGATCAGCATGTTCAGCTCCGACAGCCAGGCCATGGGCCGTGTCGGCGAGGTGGTCATCCGCACCTGGCAGACCGCGCACAAGATGAAGCAGCAGCGCGGCGCGCTGCCCGAAGACAGCGAACGCAACGACAACTTCCGTGCGCGGCGCTACGTGGCCAAGTACACGATCAACCCCGCCCTCGCGCACGGCATCGCGCACGAAGTCGGTTCGATCGAAGTCGGCAAGTGGGCCGACCTCGTGGTCTGGAAGCCGGCCTTCTTCGGCGTGAAGCCCTTCACCATCATCAAGGGCGGTACCATCGCCATGGCCGCGATGGGTGACCCCAGCGCGTCGATCCCCACGCCGCAGCCGGTGCACTTCCGCCCGATGTTCGGCGCCTACGGCGGCTCGCTCGCCAAAAGCTCGCTGACCTTCGTCTCGCAGGCCGGACTGGCCGCGGGCATCAAGGAGCGCTACGGCCTGAGCAAGCACCTCAGCGCGGTGAAGAACATCCGCAACGTGCGCAAGCAGGACCTGATCCACAACGGCTACACGCCGAAGATGGAGATCGACGCGCAGACCTACGCGGTGCGCGCCGACGGGCACCTGCTGACCTGCGAGCCGGCGAAGGTGCTGCCGATGGCGCAGCGGTACTTTCTGTTCTGAATGTCAGGCGTGTTGCGACACCACGCGATCGCGAATCCATTGGGCGAAAGTTTCCTCCTCGACCTCGCCCGCAGCGAGGGCGAGCACCTGGAGCACGCACTCCTCGTCCGAGGCAGTGAACTCGAATCCGTTGAGATCGAGAAACACCTCCATCGCCACGAATGCCGTCCGCTTGTTGCCATCCACGAAGGGATGGTTGCGCGCGATGCCAAACGCGTAGCAGGCGGCCAGCGCCGCGGCATCGGGGGATTCGTACAGCGCCCGATGCTGAGGACGGCCCATCGCGGAAGCGAGCATGCCTTCGTCGCGAATTCCCGCGGGCCCGCCGTGTTCGGCGAGCTGTTCCTCGTGCACCAACGCCATGAGTTTGGCGCTGAGCCACATCCAAGGCTGGTTGGCGGCCGTCATTTAGCGAGCTCGCGCAGGACGTTGCGGCGCTTCTTCATGACGCGTCGCGCCGCTTCCATTTGCTGCTCGAATGCTTCGTCGTACGGCGTGATGTTGAAGCCGCCGTTCGAGGCCTTCGTGACGTAAAGCGTGTCGCCCTTGCCCACATTCATGCTCGACAGCAATTCCTTGGGCAGGATGACGCCAACCGAATTGCCGATCTGAGTGACTTTGATAGCGGACATGGTTTCGCTCCGAAGAACAAAAGTTATAACAAACGTTATATTAGCCGGTCAAACTTGGAGTCGCAACCCGCCATGCTCACCGCCAACAAACTCATGCCCCAGGGCCGCGGTCTCGCGCCCGTGCTGCTCAAGCGTGCCGCCACCATCGAACTCGATTGGGACGTGCGCCAGAAAAGCCGTTTCGACGCCACCGACTCGCAGGGCCGGCAGATCGGCATCTTCCTGCCGCGCGGCACCGCGGTGCGCGGCGGCGACGTGCTGGTCGCGGAAGACGGTTCGCTGGTGCGCGTGATCGCGGCGCCGCAGCCGGTGCTGCGCATCACGCACTGCACGGCCCACGGCACGCCCTTCGACCTGACGCGCGCGGCCTACCACCTGGGCAACCGGCATGTTCCGATCGAGCTCAAGCCCGATCACCTGAAGATCGAACCCGACCACGTACTGGCCGACATGCTGCGTTCGATGCACCTGATCGTCGTCGCCGTCGAAGAAGCCTTCGAGCCCGAAGGCGGCGCGTACGGATCGCAAGGACACTCGCACGGCGGCCACAGTCACGACCATGGCCATGACCACGGCAAGAGCGGTCCGAAGCCACTCGTGCTCGCCCCCGAACTGCTCGACGACGATCACGGCCACGACCACTCGCACGACCACTCTCACGGCCACTCGCATTGAAATGCCCCACCGCCCTTCCCGTGCGCAGGACACTGGGTGCTTCCCGCAGCGAAATCAAGGAGGAGGGCGAAGCCCGGGGGACATTCGCGGAGGGAAGTACCCGGTGGCCTGCGCACGCGCCCTGAACAGCGGCGCACGTTAAAAACAAATGCCCACCCCGCACAGCCTCCTACAGCTCATCTGGCTGGCCTCCCCCGCCCTGCCGGTCGGCGGCTTCTCGTACTCCGAAGGCATCGAGGCCGCCGTCGAATGGGCCGGCATCCAATCAGAAGCCAGTGCCACCGAGTGGCTCTCCGACCAGTTGCACCTGAGCTTCGCGCGCGGCGACCTTGCACTGATGGCCCAGGCCATCACCGCCTGGCGCGCGAACGACGCACAACGCCTCCGCACCCTCAACGACTGGGTGCTCCACACCCGCGAATCCGCCGAGTTCTTCCTGCAGACCGAGCAGATGGGCCGCTCCTTCGTCGAGTGGCTGAAGCTGCACCATGCCGACACGGCCGAGGTCTTTGCCGGCCTGCCTGCGACCTACCCCGTGGCCTTCGCGTTCGCGGCCAGCCGCACCGAAGCGACCGTGCAAGACGGCTGCCTCGCCTTCGCCTTCGGCTGGGCCGAGAACATGGTCGCCGCCGCCGTCAAGGCCGTGCCGCTGGGCCAGAGCGCGGGCCAGCGCATCCTCGCGCGGCTCGCGAACGAAATCCCCGCGGCCGTCGACCGCGCGATGACGCTGAGCGACGACGAGCGCCAGGCCTTCGCGCCCCTGCTGGCCGTGTTGTCGGCCCGCCATGAAACACAATATTCCCGCCTCTTCCGAAGCTGACCGAACCGGACCTTTCCGCCCATGACCTCCGCCCTGCACCACATCCCGAACCGCACCAAGAAGCTCCCGCCGCTGCGCGTGGGCATCGGCGGCCCCGTCGGCTCGGGCAAGACCACCTTGCTCGAAATGCTCTGCAAGGCGATGCGCGACAAGTACGACCTCGTCGCCATCACCAACGACATCTACACCAAGGAAGACCAGCGCCTGCTCACCGTGGCCGGCGCGCTGCCGGCCGAGCGCATCATGGGCGTGGAAACCGGCGGCTGCCCGCACACCGCGATCCGCGAAGACGCGTCGATCAACCTCGAGGCCATCGACCGCATGCTCGAAGACTTTCCCGACGCCGACATCGTGTTCGTCGAATCGGGCGGCGACAACCTCGCGGCCACCTTCAGCCCCGAGCTGTCGGACCTCACGATCTACGTGATCGACGTGGCGGCCGGCGAAAAAATCCCGCGCAAGGGCGGTCCCGGCATCACCAAGAGCGACCTGTTCGTCATCAACAAGACCGACCTCGCGCCCTACGTCGGCGCGAACCTCGATGTGATGGAACAGGACACCCAACGCATGCGCCGCCAGCGCCCCTACGTGATGACCAACCTCAAGACGCACACGGGCGTCGCCGAGGTGGTGGCCTTCATCGAGGCCCGGGGCATGCTCACCGCCGCCTGATCTTTCAATCAAGGCGGCGGCGAACCTGGCGTCGCGCTCAGTGCGCGACCGCCTCCGGCATCTGCCCGAACTTCCCGCTGCCGAAATCCTTCATCGCCTGCACGATCTCGTCGCGCGTGTTCATCACGAACGGGCCGTGGCCGACGATGGGTTCGTCGATCGGCTCTCCGCTCAGCAGCAGCACCACCGCGTCGTTGTTGTTGGCGTCGATCGTGAGCGCATCGCCCGCGCGGTCGAGCAGCACCATCTGCGCGTCACGCACCACCGTCTCGCCGTTCACCTGCACCGTGCCGCGCAGCACCACGATCGCGGCCGCATGGCCTTCGGGCACCGGCAGCGTCACCTGCGCCCCCTGGTTCAGGCGCAGGTCCCACACGTCGATGGGTGTGAAGGTGTGCGCCGGCCCCTTGTTGCCGAGGTAGTCGCCTGCAATCACGCGCACGCTGCCCGCGCCTTCAGGCAGCGGCACCGACGGAATCTGCGCATCGACGATGGCCTGGTAGCCGGGCGTGGCCATCTTGTCCTTGGCGGGCAGGTTGACCCACAGCTGCACCATCTCGAGCTCGCCGCCGTCGCGCGTGAACGCTTCGGAATGGAACTCATGCAGGATGCCCGCACCCGCGGTCATCCATTGCACGTCGCCGGGGCCGATGGTGCCGCCCTGCCCGGTCGAGTCGCGGTGCGACACCTCGCCCTTATAGACGATCGTCACGGTCTCGAAGCCGCGGTGCGGGTGCTGGCCCACGCCGCGCGGCTGCGCGGTCGGCGTGAACTGGGCGGGACCGGCGTAGTCCAGCAGCAAAGGGGCTGGCGTGGCGGCCCAGCGTGTCGTAGCTGAACAGCGAGCGCACAGGAAAGCCGTCGCCGACCCAGTGCGGGCGCGGGGCGCTGTAGGTGCCGAGGATCTTCTTCATGGGGTCTTTCCTTTCCATCTGGCGGCTCGCCCGGTGTGGGAAAGCCATGCATCAAGGATGGGGCCGCAACGATGCTTTGAGTAGATGCCAGAATTCGCCCTCATCGTTCCATCTGACGAACGATCAACGGCACGGAGGGCCCCCAAAAGCCATGCGCGACCTGAACGACCTTTACTACTACGCCCAGGTGGTCGACCACGGCGGTTTTGCCCCGGCCGGCCGCGCGCTGAGCGTGCCCAAGTCGAGCCTGAGCCGGCGCATCGCGCTGCTCGAAGAGCGGCTGGGCGTGCGCCTCATCCAGCGTTCCACGCGCCGTTTCAGCGTCACCGACATCGGCCGCCAGTACTACGAGCACTGCGTCGCCATGCTGGTCGAGGCCGACGCCGCGCAGGAGGCCATCGACCGCCTGCAGTCCGACCCGCAGGGGCTGGTGCGGCTGTCCTGCCCGTCGGCGCTGGTGTACTACCAGGTGGCCGAAATGCTCGCCCGCTTCATGACCGAATGCCCGCGGGTGACGGTGCAGCTCGAAAGCACCAACCGCCGCGTCGACGTGATCCGCGAGGGCTTCGACCTCGCACTGCGCGTGCGCTTTCCGCCGCTCGAAGACACCGACCTCGTGATGAAGGTGCTGGGCCACAGCACGCAGCGGCTGGTGGCCCACCCGCGCCTGCTCGAAGGCCTGACGGCGCCGGCCAGCCCCGCCGACATCGGCCTGCTGCCCAGCCTCGACCTCGGCCCGGCCCAGCCGCACCACACCTGGTCGCTCGAAGGCCCCGACGGCGCAAGCGCCGAGGTGCGCCACCAGCCCCGCCTGGTGACCGACGACATGGCCGCGCTGCGGCATGCCGCCCTGCAAGGTGTGGGCGTGGCCAAGATGCCGACGATGATGGTGCGCGAGGACCTGCAGGCCGGCCGCCTCGTCGATGCGCTGCCGCAATGGGCGCCGCGCAGCGGCATCGTGCACGCGGTGTTCCCGTCGCGCCGCGGCCTGCTGCCGTCGGTGCGCAAGCTGGTGGACTTCCTGGCGGTGGAATACGAGGCGCTCGAAGCCCTCGAACTTGCCGGTGTGTCGGCGTCGCCGACCGCGTCGGGGCCGACGCGGACCTCGGTCGACTGACCCCGGAAAAACTACTCGGCCGTCCGCAGCGCGGGTGCCGTGGCTGCGGCAGTGCGCCGCGCATAGCGCTGCGCCAGCACCGCGCAGACCATGAGCTGCATCTGATGAAACAGCATCAGCGGCAGCACGATCGCACCGACGGCGTGCGAGGCAAACAGCACCTTCGCCATCGGAATCCCGCTCGCCAGGCTCTTCTTCGAGCCGCAGAAGACGATGGTGATCTCGTCCTCGATGTTGAAGCCGAAGCGCCGCGCCATGAAGGTCGTGAGGCCCAGCGCGAGTGCCAGCAGCACACCGCACACCAGCAGCAGGCCGAGCAGCGCGCTCACGGGAATCTGCTTCCAGAGCCCTTCGATCACCGCCGCGCTGAACGCCGTGTAGACCACCAGCAGGATCGAGCCCTGGTCCACGAACTTCAGCACCGCGGCGCGCTTCTGGATCCACTTGCCGATCAACGGACGCGACAGGTGCCCGATGACGAACGGCACCAGCAGCTGCAGCAGGATGCGTCCGATCGCATCGAGCGAAGAAGACGACGCCACCGCGCCACCTTCCGGCAAGACCACCAGGCTCACCAGCACCGGCGTGATGAACACGCCCAGCAACGTCGACGCCGACGCACTGCAGATCGCGGCCGGCATGTTGCCGCGCGCCATGGCCGTGAACGCAATCGCCGACTGCACCGTCGCAGGCAGCACGCACAGGAACAGCACGCCCGTGTACAGCTGCGGCGTCACCAGCGGCCCCAGCACGGGCCGCAGCGCGAGCCCCAGCAGCGGGAACAGGATGAACGTGCAGGCGAACACCAGCAGGTGCAGCCGCCAATGCGTGATGCCCGCAAGGATCGCCTCGCGCGACAGCTTGGCGCCGTGCAAAAAGAACAGCAACCCGATCGCGACCGTGGTCAGGCCTTCGAAGAAATGCGCCACGCGGCCGCTGGCGGGCAACAGGCTGGCCAGGGTGACGACCGCGACGAGCGTGAGCGTGAAGTTGTCAGGAAGAAAGCGTGAACGTGCCATGGCCTGCATTGGACCGCTCGCCCATTCAAAAGAGAAATGGATTTATCGGATGGATATATGATTTGAGCGCATGAACGTCACGCTGCGTCAACTCCGTGTCTTCCGCTCGGTGGCCGAGGGCCGCAACTTCAGCCGCGCAGGCGACCAGGTGGGCCTGAGCCAGCCTGCCGTGAGCCGGTCGATCTCGGAACTCGAGGCCCAGCTGGGCCTGAAGCTGCTCGACCGCACCACGCGCGAGGTGGTGCTGACCGAAGCCGGCCACTCGTTCGCGGCCCGGCTCGACCGCGTGCTCGACGAACTCGACCAGACCCTGCAGGACGTGGCCGGCCTGGCCAGCGCGCGCGGCGGCAAGGTGCGCGTGGCGAGCAGCCCCACGCTGTCGGCCAACCTCATGCCCGACTGCATCGCGGCCTGCGCGGTGCAGGCGCCGGGCATCCAGTTTCTGCTGCTCGACCGCATCCAGCAGGACGTGCTGGACAGCGTGCGCAGCGGCGAGGTCGATTTCGGCGTGGTGATCGAGCCCTCCGAAGCCGACGACCTGCACTGCGAATCGATCCTCGCCGACCCCTTCATGGTGGTCACGTTGCCCGGCCATCGGCTGACGGAAAAAAAGGCTTCGGTGAACTGGTCGGCACTCGACGGCCAGCCGCTGGTGCTGCTCGATCACGCCTCGGGCAGCCGGCGCCTCATCGACCTGGCGCTGGAGCGGCACGGCGCGCGCTGCGACGTGAAGCAGCAGCTGGGCCATGCGACCACCGTGTTCCGCATGGTCGAGGCCGGCATCGGCATCAGCGTGATGCCGGGGCTGTCGCTGCCGCCCGAGGGGCTGGCGAGTCTGGTGGTGCGCCCGCTGGTGCCGAATGTGCAGCGCGCGATCATGCTCATACGGCGCCGCAACCGCGAGCTGTCGCCGCTCGCGCAGCGGGTCTGGCGCATGGTGCGCGAGACGGCCGCGCTCAGTGAGGCATCGGCCGCGCCGGCGACGAAGGCGCGCTGAAAAAACGCTCCTGCCGCTGGCGCACGCAGTAGTCGATCAGGTCCTCGACCTCGGTGGCCTTGTCGAACACCGCGTCGGCGCCGAGCTGCGCGCACTTGCGGCGCGTCTCGGGCGTGGCGTGGTTGCTCAGCACCACGATCTTCTGCTTCGGGTCGCGGTTGCGGCAGGCCTCGAGCACGCTGTAGCCGGTGCCGTCGCCCAGGAACAGGTCGACGATGGCCAGGTCCCACAGCGCCGGGTTGTGCGTGAGCCAGCGCGTGCCCTCGGCCTCCGACTCGGCCTGGCCGACCGGATCGATGCGCGCCATCTCGCGCAGCGTGCCCGCCAGGCTCGCACGGAGCGCGGGGTTGTCTTCGACGATGAAGGCGCGGACGGTGGTCATGGCGGGAGGTGCGAAGGGACAAGTGCAGGCTACAAATTGCGCCCGCCACAAGTCGAAGGTGTGACACCTCACCGCGCGTAGGACATCACCCGCCGGCCTCTGCGCTGGTTCAGAGCGTGAGGATGGTGCAGCCCGTGGTCTTGCGTGCCTCGAGGTCGCGGTGCGCCTGCTGCACGTCGGCCAGGGCATAGCGCTGGTCGATGGGGATCTTCACCGCGCCGCTTCGCACCACCGCGAAGAGGTCGTCGGCCATGGCCTGCGTGCTTTCGCGCGTGGCGATGTGCGTGAACAGCGTCGGACGCGTCACGTAGAGCGAGCCCTTCGAGGCCAGCAGGCCGAGGTTGATTGGCGGCACCGGGCCCGAGCCGTTGCCGAAGATCGCCAGCAGGCCGAAGGGGCGCAGGCTGTCGACGGAGCCTTCGAAGGTGTCCTTGCCCACCGAGTCGTACACCACCTTCACGCCCTTGCCGCCGGTGATCTCCTTCACGCGCGCCGCGAAGTTCTCCGTGCTGTAGTTGATGGCGTGCGCTGCGCCGTGCGCCAGCGCGAGCTTGCACTTGGCGTCGCTGCCGGCCGTGCCGATGAGCTGCAGGCCGAGCGCCTTGGCCCACTGGCACGCGATGAGGCCGACACCGCCGGCCGCCGCATGGAACAGCACGAAGTCGCCGGGCTGCAGACCTTCGGCCGGCAGCGTCTTCTTCAGCAGGTACTGCGCGGTGAGGCCCTTGAGCATCATGGCCGCGCCGGTCTCGAAGGAGATGTCGTCGGGCAGCTTGCACACGCACTTGGCGGGCATCACGCGCAGCTCGCAATAGGCGCCGGGCGGCTGGCTCGCGTAGGCGGCACGGTCGCCGGCCTTCAGGTGCGTCACGCCCTCGCCCACCGCCTCGACGACGCCGGATGCTTCCATGCCGAGTTGCAGCGGCATCTGGAACGGGTACAGACCGGTGCGCTGGTAGGTGTCGATGAAGTTCAGGCCCACGGCCTTGTGGCGGATGCGGATCTCGCCGGGGCCGGGCTCGCCCACCTCGACCTCGACGACCTTCAGTTCCTCGGGACCGCCATGGCGGTCGATACGGACGGCTTTGCTCAACATCGTTGCTGTCTCCACGCAGGGGAAAAAAGAATGGGACGGGCATCGTGCCACGTTTGCTCTTTTCGCGACGGGCCACGGGCACTGCGCGGGCCCGGTAGAGTCGGCGGCCATGTCGTCCGCATCGCACCACCGCCTCACGCCCCTCACCGCCCTTCTGCTTACCGTTCCGCCGCTGCTGTGGGCCGGCAATGCGGTGGTCGGCCGTCTGGTGCGCGCGCTGGTGTCGCCGCTGACGCTGAACTTCGTGCGCTGGTTGATCGCGTTCGTGCTGCTGCTGCCGCTGGCGGCGTGGGTGCTGCGACGGAGCAGCCCGCTGTGGGCGCACTGGAAGCGCTACGCGCTGTTGGGCCTGCTGGGCATCGGCCTGTACAACGCGTTCCAGTACCTGGCGCTGCAGACTTCCACGCCGATCAACGTCACGCTGGTGGGCTCGAGCCTGCCGCTGTGGATGCTGGCCGTCGGCACGCTGTGCTTGGCGCGCGCGCCAGCCGGCGCACGGTGGGCGGCGCGCTGCTGTCGATGCTCGGGGTGCTGTTGGTCCTGAGCCGCGGCGAGTGGCAACAGCTGCTGGCGCTGCGACTGGTGCCGGGCGACCTGTACATGATCGTGGGCACCATCGTCTGGGCCTTCTACAGCTGGCTGCTGGCGCGCACGAACGAGCCTGCCAATGTGCGCGCAGACTGGGCCGCCTTCCTGATGGCGCAGCTGGTGTTCGGCCTCGCATGGTCGGGCGCACTGGCCGCCGGCGAATGGACGCTGACCGACGCCCACATCGACCTGGGCTGGCCGCTCATTGCGGCGATGCTGTTCATCGGCATCGGCCCCGCCGTGCTGGCCTACCGCTGCTGGGGCACCGGCGTGCAACGCGCGGGGCCGCAGGCGGCGAGCATCTTCATGAACCTCACGCCGCTGTTCGCGGCCGTGCTGTCAGCGGCCTTCTTGGGCGAGGCACCGCACTGGTACCACGGCGCCGCCTTCGTGCTGATCGTCGGCGGGATCGTGGTGTCGTCGCGGCGCTGAACGCGCGCCGCTGCGTCGGTCAGTACGTGCCCGGGTAGGCGCCGCCGTCGGCGAGCACGTTTTGCCCTGTCATGTAGCCGGCCTGCATGCTGCACAGGAACGCGCAGATCGCGCCGAACTCCGCCGGGTTGCCGAAGCGCTTGGCCGGAATGTTCTTCTTGCGCGCTTCCCATACCGTGTCGAAATCCTGGCCCGACTTCTGCGCCGCGCCGGCCATCGTGCCCTTGAGGCGGTCGGTCTCGAAGGAGCCCGGCAGCAGGTTGTTGATGGTCACGCCCTGCGCCGCCACCGACGTGCGCGCCACGCCCGCCACGAAGCCCGTGAGGCCGCTGCGCGCGCCGTTCGACAAACCCAGGATGTCGATCGGCGACTTCACCGAGCTCGACGTGATGTTGACGATGCGACCGAAGCCGCGCTTGGCCATGCCGTCCACCGTGGCCTTGATGAGTTCGATCGGCGTGAGCATGTTGGCGTCGACCGCCTTGATCCACGCCTCGCGGTCCCAGTTGCGGAAGTCGCCGGGCGGCGGGCCGCCGGCGTTGGTGACGACGATGTCGAAGTCGTGGCCCAGCGCGAACACGGCCGCGCGGCCGGTTTCGGTCGTGATGTCGGCTGCCACGTGCTTGACGAACGGACCCGACGGGCCGGCCGCTGCCACCAACTGCTTGGCTGCAGCGTCGAGCGCCTCGGCGCCGCGCGCCACGATCACCACGTTGACGCCTTCGCGCACCAGCGCCTCGGCGCAGCCGTAGCCCAACCCCTTGCTCGCGCCGCACACCAGTGCGGTCTTGCCTGCAATGCCCAGATCCATGTGTTTGCTCCAGTCGATCGATCGATTGATCGTGCAGGGCGGCTAGCGCCCCTTGCGTGTGAAAACGAAGATGCCCGCGATGACGAGCACCGTGCCGGCCGCGATCCACGCGGTGAACGGCTCACCCAATATGACCACCCCCATGAGGATGGTGGACAGGGGCCCGATCATGCCGGTTTGCGCCGCAATGGCGGGGCCGATGCGCTCGATGGCCATCATCACCATGAGGACAGGCACAGCCGTGCACAGCGTGGCGTTGAGCACCGACAGCCAGATCACCTCGGGCGCCACCGCCATCGCCGCACTCATCGGCCGCGTGAGCACGAACTGCAGGATGCACAGCAGGCAGGCCACGGTGGTGGCCAAACCCACGAGCCGCAGCGAGCCCAGGCGCTTGACGAACTCGCCGCTGTACACAAGGTAGCCCGCGTAGCTCACTGCGCTCAGGAACACGAGGAACGCGCCCCATGCGGCCGCACCGCCGCCCTTGCCGTCGCCACCGGTCCAGAGCTCGTGGCCGAACACCAGCAGCACGCCGGCGTAGCTCACGACCATGCCGAACACCTGCGGGCGCGTCGGGCGGCGCCGGTACAGCAGCCAGCCGAAGAACAGCACCAGCGTGGGGTTGAGGTACAGGATCAGCCGCTCGAAGCTGGCCGAGATGTAGGCCAGCCCGGCAAAGTCGAGAAAGCTCGCGAGGTAGTAGCCCGAGAAGCCGAGCCCCAGGATGCCGAGCCAGTCGCGCGTCGTGAGCGCGGGCTTGCCGCGGCCGGCCCACCACGCCATGAGCGCGAACAGCGGCAGCGCGAAGAGCATGCGCAGCATGATGAGCGTGATGGCGTCGACGCCATAGCGGTACGCCAGCTTGACGATGATGGCCTTGCCGCTGAAGGCGATGGCGCCCAGCGTGGCAAGGACGAGGCCGGTGACGTAGCCCTTGCGGGCGGCCTCGTGGGGTGCGGGGAGTGCCGGCCGATGCGGCTGCTTTGTTCATCCCCCGATCATCCCTTGATCCTCAGTAGCCTGCAGCGAGGCCGTCGCGGCGCGGATCGCTCGCGGCCACGTAGCCTTCGACCGACGGCTCGCCCGCGCGCCAGATGAACTGGCCGGCGCCGAAGTCCTGGTAGGAGTCGTTGATCACGTCCAGGTGATGGCCCAGGTCGCGCAGGCCCTGCACGGTGTCGGCCTTCATCGCGGCCTCGACGTTGATCTCGAGCCCCGCGTTGAAGCGCCAGCGCGGTGCGTCGCACGCAGCCTGCGGGTTCTGGCCGTAGTCGAGCATGCGCACCAGCGTCTGCATGTGGCCTTGGGGCTGCATGTTGCCGCCCATCACGCCGAAGCTCATCACCGGCTGGCCGTCCTTGGTGAGGAAGGCCGGAATGATCGTGTGGAACGGGCGCTTGCCTGGTGCCACCACGTTCGGGCTCTCGGCCTTGAGGCTGAAGCCGTGGCCGCGGTTCTGCAGGCTGATGCCGAAGTCGGGCTCCACGCAGCCCGAGCCGAAGCCCATGTAGTTGCTCTGGATGAAGCTCACCATCATGCCGCTCTCGTCCGCCGCGGTGAGGTAGATGGTGCCGCCCTTGACTGGGTTGCCGGCCTTGAAGTCCTGCGCCTTGTTCACGTCGATGAGTTTGGCACGCGAAGCCAGGTACGCGTCATCGAGCATTTGCGCGGGGGTCACCGTCATCGACGATGGCTCCGACACGTAGCGGTACACGTCGGCGAAGGCCAGCTTCATGGCTTCGATCTGCAGGTGCTGCGACTGTACCGAGTCGACCGTCAGCGAAGCGATGTCGAACTTCTCGAGGATGCCCAGCGCGATCAGCGCCGCGATGCCTTGGCCGTTCGGCGGAATCTCGTGCAGCGTGTGGCCGCGGTAGTCGCGCGAGATGGGCTTGACCCACTCGGGCTGGTAGGCCGCCATGTCGGCCACGGTGAGCGCACCGCCCTGCGCCTGCGAGAACCTGGCGATCGCTTCGGCGATCTCGCCGTTGTAGTAGGCCTCGCCCTTGGTGCGGGCGATGGCCTTGAGCGCGCGGGCCGCCGCGGTGAAGCGGAACAGTTCGCCGATCTCGGGCGCGCGGCCCCACGGCAGGAAGGCCTGGGCAAAGCCCGGCTGCGACTGCAGCAGCGGCGTGGCCGCGGCCCACTTGCCCTGCACTACCGGCGGCACGAGGTAACCGCGCTCGGCGATGTCGATGGCGGGCGCCATCAGGTCGGCAAAGGGCAGCTTGCCGAAACGGTCGCTCATCGCGACCCAGCCGCGCACCGCGCCCGGCACGGTGACCGAGTCGATGCCGCGCATCGGCGGCGTGGCGGCGTCGGCGCCGTACTTGGCCTTGAAGTACTCCGGCGTCCAGGCCTTCGGCGCGGGGCCCGAGGCGTTGAGGCCGTGCAGTTCCTTGCCGTCCCACAGGATGCAGAAGGCGTCGCTGCCCAGGCCGTTGCTCACGGGCTCGACAAGCGTCATCACCGCGGCCGTGGCAATGGCCGCATCGACCGCGTTGCCGCCCTGCTGAAGCATGCGCAAGCCGGCCTGCGCCGCCAGCGGGTGCGACGTGGCGACCACGTTGCGTGCGAACACCGGCAGGCGGGTCGAGAGGTAGGGGTTGTTGAAGTCGAAGTTCATGTCGGCGTGCTCTCGTTAGTCGTTGGTGATCTTGCGATCGACGACGATCTTTTTCCATTTGGCGGCGTCAACGGCCACCATCTTTGCGAACTGCTCGGGCGTGCCCGCGTTCGCCGGCTCGATGCCCAGGCGGGCGAGCTTGTCTTTCAGCTCAGGGTCGGCCAGCGCTTCGTTGGCGGCCTTGTTCACGCGCGCCACGATGTCGGCCGGCAGCCCCTTCGGACCATAGAAGCCGAACCAGGTGTTCGACTCGAAGCCCGGCAGCGTGTCGGCAATGGGCGGCAGCTCGGGCGCGAGCGGGCTGCGCTTGAGCGAGGTGACGCCCAGTGCGCGCAGCCGGCCGTCGCGCACGTGCGGCATGCCGGTGGGGAGCGAATCGAACAGCACGTCGACCTTGCCGCTGATGAGGTCGGGCACCGCGAGCGCCGTGCCGCGGTAGGGAATGTGCGTGACGAACACGTCGGCCTGCGCCTTGAAGAGCTCCGCCGTGAGCTGCACGATGGTGCCGTTGCCGCTCGATGCGTAGTTGAGCTTGCCGGGGTTCTTCTTGGCGTGGTCGATCCACTCGCGCACCGTCCTGGCGGGCGTGTTGACAGGCACCAGCATGATGCTCGGCGCATCGCCGACGTGGGCAATGGGCGCGAAGTCGCGCACCGTGTCGTAGGGCAGCCGGGCCGTGATGGCCGGGCCGATGGCGTGCGTGCTCGTGGTCGCGAGCAGCAGCGTGTAGCCGTCGGGCGGCGCCTTGGCCGCGAGGTCGGAGCCGATGGCGCCGCCCGCGCCGGGCTTGTTGTCGATGATCAGCTGGGCGCCGAGCTTCTCGCTCATCTTCTGGCCCAGCGTTCGGGCGAAGAGGTCGGTGGCGCCGGCCGCCGGGAACGGCACGATCAACCGGATCGGACGGTTCGGATAGGGCTGCTGGGCCAGGGCAGGCACCGCGGCCAGCACCAGCGCGGCCGCGGCGAGCGCGATACGGGTGGTTCGTTTCATGGAATTCATTGTGTCCGAGGTGGTGTGTCGAGGGCGCGCCTTGTCCGACGTGGCCGCAGGATTGGACTCGCAGGGCATTGAAAAGGGAAATGGATTTATCGGATAGATATATAAATTGAGTGCATCAATCGTGCCACGGCCATCACGCGGCGTGAGGCATGCCCACTCGACCATCAGAAATAGCGATGGCGCCGCATCAGCAAACGGTATTTCCTCCATCGCGCCCTGCCGCCCGATAGTCGCGCCAGTCCACTCGACACCGAAGTGGCGCACAGGAGAACTCCCCCTTGAACTTCCCTTCCATCGAGGGCGCCGATGCCGGTGCCCTCTGCTTCAGCTCGCGCGTTCTTTTCATGAAGCGGCACCCACTCGGCCTGGCCCTGGTGACCCTGGCCGGCACGGCGTCGGCACAGTCCTCTGTGACGCTGTTCGGCGTCGTGGACGCGGGTGTCAGCCATTTCGAGGCCGTTAGCGAGTACCGCCCGGCGTTCGATCCGCGGCGCCCTGCCGCCGCGCTGCTTGCGGCGGGCGTGCCGAAGGTGACGCAGAGCCAGACCACGCTGTCGCGCGGCGGCTACCGCGGCAGCAGCCTGGGCTTTCGCGGCACGGAAGACCTGGGCGGCGGCCTGGCGGCGAGCTTCTGGCTGGAGTCGAACATCAGCAACGACGACGGCAAGACAGGCCTGGCCTCTTTCGCCAAGCGTTCCACCGTGAGCCTGTCGGGCGGCTTCGGCGAGCTGCGGCTGGGCCGCGACTACACGCCGATCTTCCGCAACGACTCGCTGGCCGACCCGTTCGCCGTTCAGGGCGCCGGCCTGTCGGTGATTGCGCGCGTGAACAGCGCCTCGTCCGCATTGCTCGGGGGCGCACCGGCCGGCGTGGCCGCCGGCGACAACTACGCGCGCGCCAGCAACAGCATCGGCTACTTCCTGCCGCCGAACCTCGGCGGCTTCTACGGACAGGTCCAGTACGCCTTGCCCGAGAACATCCGCTACAGCCCCGAGCTCACGCCGACGAACGCGCGCGGGCGCTACATGGGCGGGCGCTTCGGCTATGCCAAGGGGGCGCTCAACGTGGCGCTGGCGCTCGGTGAAGACAACAAGGATCGCCTGCCCTCGGGTTCCGCGGCCAAGCCGCCCGTCGACGCCGGCGGCGAAGACCGGCTGAAGACCGTCAGCCTGAGCGCCACCTACGACCTCGGCCCCGTCAAGCTGCTGGGCGAGCTGTCGCAACTGCGGCACCGGCGCGCGCAGGCACAGCCCTGGGCACCGGAGCGCACCGACCGGTACGACGGCTACCTCGTGGGCGCCACGGTGCCCGTGGGCCCGGGGCTCATCCGCGCCTCCTTCGGCCGCGTGAAGTACCGCGCCGGCGGCACCGGCCTGCCAGGCGACGCGGCACAGGGCGCGAGTGCCAGCCAGTGGGCGCTGGGTTACGTGCACCACCTGTCCCGCCGCACGGCGCTGTACGCCACCTTCGCGCGCGTTCGCATCCGCGACGGCCAGAACGACAAGGCCATCGGCTCCGTGACGAGCGGCAGCGACGCACCCTATCCGGGCTACGTGGCCGCCAGCGGCTGGCGCCCGCGCAGTGCCATGGGCTACGACTTCGGCATCCGGCACATCTTCTGACCCCGTTCTCACTCCTCTACGCATTCACTCATGTTGATCCACTCACCCACCTTCGCCCTTCGCTCACTGGCCGTGGCCGCCCTCCTCGCCTTCGGCGCGGGCGCACACGCGCAGCCCGCTGCATCGTCGCCCGCTTCGGCGATCACGCCGCTCGTCGATGCGATGTACCCGCGGCTCGACGCGATCTACAAGGACCTGCACGCCCACCCCGAGCTTGCCTTCAAGGAAACGCGCACCGCCGCGAAGCTGGCCGCCGAGATGCGCGCGATCGGTTTCGAGGTGACCGAGAAGGTCGGCGGCACGGGCGTCGTCGCGCTCTACCGCAACGGTCCGGGGCCGGTCGTGATGGTGCGCACCGACATGGACGGCCTGCCGATGGAAGAAAAGACCGGTCTGCCCTACGCCAGCCAGGCCCGCACCGACTGGGGCGGGCGCGACAGCTTCGTGGCCCACAGCTGCGGCCACGACATCCACATGGCCAGCTGGCTCGGCGCCGCGCGCGCGCTGGTCGCACTCAAGGGGCAATGGAAAGGCACGCTGATGTTCATCGGCCAGCCCGCCGAAGAAACCGTGTCGGGCGCCAAGGCGATGCTCGCGGACGGCCTGTTCACGCGCTTTCCGAAGCCCGACGCCGCGTTCGCGCTGCACACGGCGCCCACGCCGCACGGCGCCATCGGCTATGGCGTCGGCATCAGCAGTTCCAACTCCGATTCGCTGGAGATCGTCTTCAAGGGAAGCGGCGGCCACGGCTCGCGGCCGCACACCACCCTCGACCCGATCGTGATGGCCGCGCGCTTCGTGACCGACGTGCAGGCCGTGGTGAGCCGCGAGAAAGACCCGGCCGAATTCGGCGTCGTGACCATCGGCGCCATCCAGGGCGGCAGCGCCGGCAACATCATTCCCGACACTGTCACGCTGCGCGGCACCATCCGCTCGTACAAGCCGCAGGTGCGCGACAAGCTGCTGGCCGGCGTGCGCCGCATGGCCATGGCCGCTGCCGCGACGAGCGGCGCGCCCGAACCCGTGGTGAAGCTGGTGCAAGGCGGAGAAGCCCTGGTCAACGACGAAGCCGTGGTGACCCGCGCGGCTGCCGCGCTCAAGCAGGCGTTGGGCGCGGCCCATGTCGTGCAGTCCACGGTGCCGTCAACGGGCAGCGAAGACTTCTCGGCCTTCGTCAACGCCGGCGTGCCGTCGATGTACTTCACGATCGGCGTGCTCGATGCGCGCGACATCGCGGCCTCCGCCCAACCCGGCGGCAAGCCGCTGGCCCGCAACCATTCGCCCTTCTTCGCACCGGTGCCCGAGCCGTCGATCAAGACCGGTGTGCACGCGATGACCGTGGCGGTGCTCAGCGCATTGGGCAAGTAGCGCCGCAGGCATTCCCCCAAAGAAAAACGGCGCCCGAGGGCGCCGTTTTTCGTTCAGGCAAAGGCCGTCGATCAGTCTTCGACGAAGGCCTCTTCGCGCTTGGACTTCACCGCGGGCAGCAGCACGATGACCAGCAGCAGCGCTGCGGCGATCAGCAGGCCGGCCGAGATCGGGCGCGTGACGAACACGCTCCAGTCGCCCCGCGACAGCAGCAGCGAACGGCGCAGGTTCTCTTCCATCATCGGCCCCAGGATGAAGCCCAGCAGCAGCGGCGCAGGTTCGCAGCCGAGCTTGAAGAAGGTGTAGCCGACGAAGCCGAACACACCCACCATCCAGATGTCCCAGGTGTTGTTGTTGGTCGAGTACACGCCGATGGCGCAGAACAGCACGATCGCCGGGAACAGGAACTTGTAGGGCACCGACAGCAGCTTGATCCACAGGCCGATCAGCGGCAGGTTCAGGATCACCAGCATCGCGTTGCCGATCCACATCGAGGCGATCAGGCCCCAGAACAGCTCGGGGTTGCTGGTCATGACCTGCGGACCCGGCTGGATGTTGTGGATCGTCATGGCACCGACCATCAGCGCCATCACGGCGTTGGGCGGAATGCCCAGCGTCAGCAGCGGAATGAAGGAGGTCTGCGCGCCGGCGTTGTTGGCGGCTTCAGGCGCGGCCACGCCGCGGATGTTGCCCTTGCCGAAGGGCACTTCGCCCGGATGCAGCTTGGTCTTCTTCTCGATGGTGTAGGCCGCAAAGGCCGACAGCAGCGCACCGCCACCGGGCAGGATGCCCAGCGACGAACCCAGCGCGGTACCGCGCAGCACGGCGGGCAGCATGCGCTTGAAGTCTTCCTTGGTCGGGAACAGGCCCGACACCTTGGCGGTGAAGACTTCGCGCTCTTCGTCGGGACGCGACAGGTTGGCAATGATTTCGCCGTAGCCGAACACGCCCATGGCGATGGCCACGAAGCCGATGCCGTCGGTGAGTTCAGGCACGTCGAAGCTGAAGCGCGCGACACCCGAGTTCACGTCGGTGCCGACCAGGCCCAGCAGCAGGCCCAGCACGATCATCGCGATCGCCTTGAGCAGCGAACCCGATGCCAGCACCACGGCGCCGATCAGGCCCAGGATCATCAGCGAGAAGTATTCGGCCGGGCCGAACTTGAAGGCCAGTTCGGTCAGCGGCGGTGCGAAGGCGGCCAGGATGAGCGTGCCGACGCAACCAGCGAAGAACGAGCCCAGGCCCGCAGCGGCGAGCGCCGGACCTGCACGGCCCTTGCGCGCCATCTGGTAGCCGTCGATCACGGTCACCACCGACGACGATTCGCCCGGCAGGTTCACCAGAATCGCGGTGGTCGAGCCACCGTACTGCGCGCCGTAGTAAATACCGGCCAGCATGATCAGCGCCGACACGGGCGGCAGTGCGTAGGTGGCGGGCAGCAGCATCGCGATGGTTGCGACCGGGCCGATGCCCGGCAACACGCCGATCAGCGTGCCCAGAATGCAACCGGCCAGGCAGTACAGCAGGTTGGTGAAGGTGAAGGCAACGCCAAAACCCAGCGAGAGGTGTTCAAACAGTTCCATGGTGTGAGCAGCTTTCTTCTCAACCGGTGATGAAGGTCGGCCAGACCTGGATCTGGAGCTTCAACGCCCAGATGAACGCGACGTAGCTGCCGACGGCCAGCACGGTGGCCAGGATCAGCACGGTGGGCAGCTTGAACTCATGGCCCGCCAGGCTCGAGATGATCACGAGCGCGTAGATGGCGATGATCATGCCCATGGCCGGCACGCCGAGGCTCGGCAGGCCGCCGAGCAGCACGCCGAAGGCGAGGTTGGCGCCCAGGATGAACACCACTTGCTTCCAGGCCCACTTGCCGATTTTTTCGCCGTCGGTCGTTTCAACGGTGAGCCCGCTGAACATGATGCCCAGGCCGATGAAGGACATCAGGATGCCGAGCATCAACGGGAAGTAACCCGGACCCATGCGGGCGCCGCTGCCCACGCTGTAGGTGGTGGCGCCCCATGCGAACGCCACGCCCACGACGGTGAACATCAGTCCCGAGAAAAAGTCTTTCTGACTTTTGATTTTCACGAACAGTCTCCTCGAACAATTTCGATGCGGAATTGTCGAGTCAGCCTCCGGTCAGGCCGATGTGGATTCCACTAACCAAGGGACTAGGGATAACCCGAAATGACTCATGCGCCGTCGCGCGGGGGGCCGGTGTTTCTACTCGAGCGGAGGCGTGGCGCTGAGCACTTCCTCGATGGTCGTCACGCCCTCGGCCACGCGCAACGCGCCGGCCAGCCGCAAGGGGCGCATGCCGTCGATCACGGCTTGGCGCCGCAGGCCCGTGAGGTTGGGCTCCTTGGTGACCTTGTCCTTGAACGGCTCGGTCACGCTCAGCAGTTCGTACAGGCCCATGCGTCCCATGTAGCCGGTCATGCGGCAATCGACGCAGCCCACCGGCTTGTAGGCGCGCACCGGGCCGGTGATCTGCCACGGCTTGACGATGGCTTCGAGGCTCTCGCGCGTGACTGCGTCGTCGGGCTGCTTGCAGTGCGGGCACAGCGTGCGCACGAGGCGCTGCGCGAGCACGCCCAGCATCACGGCGGTGATCAGGTACGAGGGCACGCCCAGTTCCATCATCCGCGTGATGGCGCTCGGCGCGTCGTTGGTGTGCAGCGTGCTGAACACAAGGTGGCCGGTGAGCGCGGCCTGCACGGCCATCTCGGCGGTGGCGAGGTCGCGGATTTCGCCGACCATGATGATGTCCGGGTCCTGCCGCATCAGCGCGCGCAGGCCTTCGGTGAAACCGAAGTCCAGCTGCGGCTGCACCTGTGTCTGGTTGAACGACGGCTCGATCATTTCGATCGGGTCTTCGACCGTGCTCACGTTGACCTCTTCGGTCGCCACGCGCTTGAGCGTGGAATACAGCGTGGTGGTCTTGCCCGAGCCGGTGGGCCCGGTCACCAGGATGATGCCGTTGGGCCGCGTGACCAGCTGCTCCCAGCGCTGCGCATCGTGCTGCGCGAAGCCGAGTGCGTCGAGGTCTTTCACCGCGGTGTCGGGGTCGAAGATCCGCATCACCATCTTCTCGCCGAAGGCGGTCGGCAAGGTCGACAGGCGCATTTCGACTTCGTCGCCGCGCATGTTGCGCGTCTTGATGCGGCCGTCGAGCGGGCGGCGCTTTTCGACCACGTCCATGCGGCCCAGCAGCTTGATGCGCGCGACCATCGCGTTCATCACGCCCATGGGCATCTGGTAGGCGGGGTGCAGGATGCCGTCGATGCGAAAACGGATCACGCCCTGCTCGCGGCGCGGCTCCAGGTGGATGTCGCTGGCGCGCTGGTCGAAGGCGTACTGCCACAGCCAGTCGACCACCTGCACCACGCTCTGGTCATTCGCGTCGAGCTGCTTGGTGCTCTTGCCGAGTTCGACCAGTTGCTCGAAGCTCGCGCCGCCGGTGTTGCCGCCGGCCTTCTGCGCGGCGCGCACCGACTTGGCGAGCGCAAAGAACTCGGCCGTGTAGCGCTGGATGTCCGACGGGTTGGCCACCACGCGGCGCACGGTGCGCTTCGACTGGCGCTCGACCTCGGCGATCCAGTCGGTGAGGAACGGCTCGGCCGTGGCCACCACCACCTCGTTCGGCAGCACCTGCACCGGCAGCACCTTGTGGCGCTCGGCGTACCCGGCGCTCATGGTGTCGGCCACCTTGCCCACGTCGACCTTGAGCGGATCGATGCGCAGATAAGCCAGGCCGGCGCGACCGGCGAGCCATTGCGTGAGCGCTTCGAGGTCGAGCGGCTTGCCGTCGGCCTCGCGCGTCATGGCGACATTGGCCAGGCGCACCAGCGGCGCCTGCCGGCTCTCGGCCTGGGCGCAGCGCGCGATGGTGCGCTTGGCCTCCATCGGCGAGATCACGCCGTCGGTGGCGAGCCATTCGATCAGGCGACGCAGGTCGAGCGGACCTTCGTGGCGGGCAGCGGCGGAGGCGGCGGCGGGTACAGCGCTCATGAACCGGGGTCAGGTGATCAGGTGGAAAGGGAAAGCGTCATCGGCTTGAACACCCGCAGCCACTTGGGCGCGGGCAGGGCCCAGCGAGTCTGGATGGTTTGGGCGCGCTCGGCAAGCACCTCGCGCTTCGGTCGCGACGGCGTGCGCTGGGCCAGCACCACCGTGTTGCCTTCGCGCGTCGGCTTGAAGGCCCACACCGCATCGGCGCCGAACGCGGCGGCGATTTTCTCGAGGCTGCGCTCGTAGCTCGACGAACGGCCGAACAGGTTGACCGTCATGCAGCCGTCTTCGGTGAGCAGCGCGCGGCAGTCGGCATAGAAGTCTTCGCTGTCGAGCACCGGCGCGGCCGCTTCGTGGTCGTACAGGTCGACCTGCAGCGCGTCGACCGTGCCCTGCCATTCGGGCTTGCGGATTTCCTCGGCCGCATCGGCGATCACGACGCGCAGCTTCAGGTCGTCGGCCGGCAGCTTGAACCAGCCACGGCAGGCCGACACCACCTGCGGGTTCAACTCGACCGCGGTGGTGCGCATGCGCAGCGTCTTGCGGCTGAACTTGGTGAGCGTGGCCGCGCCCAGGCCGAGCTGCATCGCGTGGCGGTTGCCCACGCCCTTGCTGTCGACGAACAGCAGCCAGGCCATCATGCGCTGCACGTACTCGAGCTCGATCTCGAACGGCGCGTCGAGCTTCATCGAGCCCTGGACCCATTCGGTGCCCAGGTGCAGGTAGCGGATGTCGCCCCAGTCGGAAAAATTGACTTCGGGCAGGACGGGGGTTTTCTTGGAAGAAGCGGAGGAAGCCATCAGAGAAGGTGGTGAGCGACGAAGACCTCGCGCCAGGCCGCGAGCTTGCGCTCGAAGGACCATGACGCGTTGGCGGGGCTGGTGGATGGCAATGAATAAACCGGCACCCCGAGGGTGCGCGTGTGGCGTGCGTGCTTGAAGCTCTCGCCACCGTTATGGGCGATGGCCGCGAGCTTCGGCAGCCGCAGGCCGGCGATGTCGTTCACGACCGGCGAGCGGATCGCCGTGTCGAGGCTGCCTTCGCGCTCGCAGGCGCCGTACACGTCCCACACGCCGAGGCCGCGATCGAGCAGCCATGCGCAGCGCGCGCGGTAGCTGTCGGCGCCTGGAAGCGCAGGGTCGGGCCAGAGGGCTTGCAAGATCTTCCAGAACTGATTTTGGGGATGCGCATAGTACTGCTGCTGCGTGAGCGACTTCACGCCCGGGAAGCTGCCGAGGATGAGCACACGTGTGTTCGGCGAGACCAGGGGCGCAAGGCCGGTCAGCACCGTGCCGGCAACGGACGCAGCAACGGTCGGGGACGGGGCGGCGGTCGGTTTCATGGGCGGTATCTTGGCATTGCGACACGGTGTGCAGGAACGCCCATGAAAAAACCCGCCGAAGCGGGTTCTTTCTTCAAACACGGGCCGAAGCCCGGTGCGTGAAATTTACGGCTTCTTGGCCGCGTCGTGCTCGGCCGTGCCCGGCACCTTCTCGCCGATCGCCTTGCCGGTGCTGCGCATGCCGTCGGCCGTCTTGTGGCCGGCGTTTTCAACCGCGTCGCCGGTCTTCGCAGCCACGTTCTTGGTGGCGGTGGTCGCCTTTTTGGTGGTGTTCTTCGTTGCGTTCCAGGCCTTCTTGGTGCCGCGCTCGGTGGCGTTGGCTGCCTTCTTGGTGCCGCTCTTGGTGGCATCCCAGGCCTTCTCAGCGCCGTTTTCGGTGGCGTTCACGGCCTTCTTGGTCGTGCTCTTGGTGGCGTCCCAGGCCTTCTCGGTACCGCGTGCGGTCGCGTCGACGGCGTCCTTGCCGGCTTCCTTCACCTTCTCGGTGGTCGTGGGCTCGGCCGCGGTGGTCTGCGCAACGGCCGACACACCGATGGAGGCCAGCGCCAGGGCCAGCGCGACGGGCAGGGTGCGAACAAAAGATGTGGTCATGAAAGACTCCTTTTTTGAGTGAACTAGCGGAGTGACGACAGTGCCACTGAGCAACCAACGCCACTTCGAACTTCAAGGATGACATCAAAACCAGCCTCGCAGCCTGCGCTGGCGCAACTCGGGAACTTGACCTACGCGGCGGGCGGACGCCCCTCCGACACGTTCAGCAGACTTTGGAGCTTCGGCAGGGCCGCGACCGCATTGCGCGTGGTGTTTTCGGCCAGCGACGCGATGTCGATGCCCCGCAATTGCGCGACCACTTCGGCGATGCGCGGCAGTTCGCCGGGTTCGTTGCGGCCCTGCGCTTCGCCCGCATCGCGCTGCGCCTGCGTGCGGTAGAGCCAGTGCGGCTGGATGTCGGGCGCATCGGTTTCCATGACCAATGCGTCCATCGGCAGCGTGGATGCAAGGCGGCGCAGCTGCAGCGCGCGCTCGAAGGTCACGGCACCGCCGAAACCCAGCTTGAGCCCGAGTTCGATGCAGGCGTTGGCCTGCTGCTCACTGCCATTGAATGCGTGCGCGATGCCATGCCACGGCCGACCGCCCGCGGTCTGCCGCAAATGCTTGAGCACCTTGTCGACCGAGCGCCGCACATGGATGAGCACGGGCAGCCCATGCTTGCGTGCCAGTTGCAACTGAGTGTGAAAGAAGCGTTCCTGTTTATCGGCGTCCAGGCCTTCGACGAAGTAGTCGAGCCCGATCTCGCCGACCGCCACCAGGCGCGGATCGTCGCGGCGTGCGTGCAGTTCGGCGTCGAGCGTCTGCAGGTCGGCGTCGCTCGCCTCGCCCGTGCACAGCGGGTGGATGCCCAGCGCGTAGGCGTCGCCCTGCGTGTGCGCCAGCTCGCGCACGGTGGCAAAGTTGAAGGCGGCCACGGCCGGAATGACGCACAGCACCACGCCCCGCTCGGCGGCGCGGGCGCGGATCGTGGGCATCTCCGCACCGAATTCGGGCGCATCCAGGTGACAGTGGGTATCGACAAACGCAGCCATCGCGCCATGATGCCCGAAGGGATGCACAGGCGCGGAAAGCGTGCTACTGTGAACTCCTTCACGCGTCTTTTTTGCCGGAGGTGCTCCGATGCGCAGGCCCGCTTTCTACAGCCGCTCGCCCCGCACGCTGCCACCGGCCGCAGAACCGGCGGCCGGGTCGCCGGCGGATGCCGCAGCTGTGGCCGGGGCCGTGCAAGCCACACCACCGCCGCCACGCGCACGCTGGCAGCCCGGGCGCCGCGCCTTCGCGCTGCTCACCGTCAGCTGCATCGCCATCGCCGCCGGCGGCGCCTACTGGGCACCGCGCCAAGGCGGCAAGGCGCTCACGCAAAAAGACATCGACGCCGCCGTGCTGCGCACGCTGCAGACCAACACCCTCCCCTCGCCCGCCGCCAAGGCCGCCGACATCGTGCGGCCCTCCGTGGTGCGCGTGGTCGGCTACGGCCCCGAAAAGGCCACGCCCGAAGCCAAGACCCAGAAGCGCGGCCGCAACATGGCCAAGGGCAAGCCGCCCGAGGCGCCGCTCGACGGTGCCGCGCCCGGCGAAGTCGAGCGCGGCGTGGGCACGGGCGTGGTGATCGTCGACAAGGGCGTGATCCTCACCAACCTGCACGTGGTCGCCGGCGCCGAGAAGATCAAGGTCACCTTTGCCGACGGCCTCGAAGCCACCGCCGTCATCACCGGCGTGCAGCCCGAGAACGACCTCGCGGTGCTGCAGGCGCAGAAGATTCCCGACGACCTGATTCCCGCCGTCATGCGTTCCACCGCCGACCTGCGCTCCGGCGACCAGGTGGCCGCCGTGGGTTTTCCGTTCGGCATCGGGCCCTCGGTGTCGGCCGGCGTGGTGTCGGGCCTGAAGCGTTCCTTCCGTTCGCCCGAAGGCAAGCAGGAGCTGGGTAACCTGATCCAGTTCGACGCCGCCGCCAACCCCGGCAACTCGGGCGGGCCGCTCATCAACATGGACGGCGAGGTGCTCGGCATCGTCACCGCCATCCTCAACCCGACGCAGCAGCGCACCTTCATCGGCATCGGCTTCGCGGTGCCGATCGAGAACGCCGCCTCCGCGGCCGGCTCACCGCCTTTCTGATTTCCTCGAAAGCCCTTCGCATGAGCACAGAAAACCCGACCTCCGCCACATTCACCACGGCCCCCGCCACCGCCGAGCTGATGGAGCAGATCCTCTACGAGGTGAAGCGC
Source organism: Variovorax paradoxus (assembly GCF_009498455.1). NCBI lineage: Bacteria > Pseudomonadati > Pseudomonadota > Betaproteobacteria > Burkholderiales > Comamonadaceae > Variovorax > Variovorax paradoxus. Next base: position 57,231 of record NZ_CP045644.1, read on the forward strand.
GTGGTCGTGGGGCAGGACCGCTTTCTCGAGCGCGTGATGGTCGCGATGCTCGCCGGCGGCCACCTGCTGGTCGAGGGCGTGCCGGGGCTGGCCAAGACGCTCACCATCAAGACGCTGGCCGACACCGTGCGCGGCCAGTTCAAGCGCATCCAGTTCACGCCCGACCTGGTGCCGGCCGACCTCGTGGGCACGCGCATCTACAACCAGAAGACGGGCGAGTTCAGCACCTCGCTGGGTCCGGTGTTCGCCAACCTGCTGCTGGCCGACGAAATCAACCGCGCGCCGGCCAAGGTGCAGAGCGCGCTGCTCGAAGTGATGCAGGAGCGCCAGGTCACCATCGCCGGCGAAACGCACAAGGTGCCGCGCCCCTTTCTCGTGATGGCCACGCAGAACCCCATCGAGACCGAGGGCACCTACCCGCTGCCCGAGGCGCAGGTCGACCGCTTCATGATGAAGGTGATGGTCGACTACCCGAGCGACGAGGAAGAGTTCGTGATCGTGCAGCGCGTGATCGGCCCGCCCGTCTCGGCCACGCCGGTCGCCACCACCGAGCAGCTGGCCGAGCTGCAGGCTGAAGCGCGGCGCGTGTACGTCGATCCCTCCCTGATCCAGTACGCCGTGAAGCTGGTGTCGGCCACGCGCACGCCCGAGAAGCACGGACTGAAAGACCTGCGCCGCTTCATCACCTTCGGCGCCAGCCCGCGCGCGAGCATCAGCCTCACCGAAGGCGCGCGCGCCCTGGCGCTGCTGCGCGGCCGCAGCTACGCGCTGCCCGAAGACATGAGCGCGCTGGTGCCCGACGTGCTGCGCCACCGCGTGACGCTGTCCTACGAAGGCCTGTCCGAAGGGCTCACGCCCGACGGGCTGATCGAGAAGATCATGAAGGCCGTCCCCGCTCCCCCTAAGCCCCTCGAACATGAAAAGCTGGTGGCGTAAGGCCCCCGAGGCCGCGAACGACGAACGGCTCGCGCTCGAAGCCGGCGGGGCCGAACGCGCACTGCGCCGGCTCGAATGGACCGTGATCCGCCGCCTCGACGGCCTGCTGCAGGGCGACTACCGCACGCTGATGCGCGGCAGCGGCCTCGACCTGGCCGACCTGCGCGAGTACCAGCACCACGACGACGTGCGCCACATCGACTGGAACGTCACCGCGCGGCTGCAGACGCCGCACGTGCGCGTGTTCACCGAAGACCGCGAGATGTCCGCGTGGTTCGTGCTCGACCTGAGCCGCTCGGTCGATTTCGGCTCGGGCCTGAAGGCCAAGCGCGAGATCTCGGCCGGCTTTGTCGGCGTGCTCGCGCGGCTGCTCACGCGGCATGGCAACCGGGTCGGCGCGCTGGTCTACGGCCGCGACCTCGAGGCCGTGATTCCGCCGCGCACCGGCCGCCGCCATGTGCTGCACCTGCTGCACGCGATGGAAAAACGCGCGAACCAGGCCGAGGCCGCGCCCACGCAAAAAGGCATGACGCGCCTGTCGGACCTGCTGACCTCCGCCGCCTCGCTCATGCCCCGCCGCTCGACCGTGTTCGTCGTGTCCGACTTTCTCAGCGAGCCCGGCTGGGAGCGCCCGCTGGGCCAGCTGGTGCAGCGGCATGAAGTGATTGCCGTGCGCCTGTTCGATCCGCTCGAGCTCGAGCTGCCCGACCTCGGCCTGGTGCCGCTGCGCGATGCCGAAACCGGCGAGCAGCTGTGGGTCGACACCCATGACGCGGGGTTCCGCAAACGCTTTGCGCGGCTGGCCGCCGAGCGCGAAACCACGCTGCGCGAGACGCTGGCCCGGGCCGGCGTCGACGCCCTCGAACTCTCGACCAGCGACGACCTGGTCGAAGCCATCGTGCGATTCGCGGACCTGCGCAAGCGCCGGGTCCGCGGGGTTGCGGCGGGTGGCGGGAAGGCGATGGTGGCGGCATGACATTCCTCTGGCCTCAATTCCTCTGGCTGCTGGCGGCGTTGCCGCTGCTGGTGCTGCTGTATGTCTGGCTGATCCGCCGCAAGAAGAAGATGGCGGTGCGCTACGCGAGCCTGTCGATCGTGCGCGAGGCCATGGGCCCGGGCCAGAGCCTGCGGCGCCACATTCCGCCGCTGCTGTTCCTGGTGGCGATGGCCGCGATGCTCGTGGCGGCGGCACGGCCGATGGCGGTGGTGGTGCTGCCGTCGAACCAGCAGACCATCATCCTGGCGATGGACGTGTCGGGCAGCATGCGCGCGGCCGACGTGCTGCCCAACCGGCTGGTGGCGGCGCAGGAGGCGGCCAAGAGCTTCATCAAGGACCTGCCGCGCCACGTGAAGGTGGGCATCGTCGCCTTCGCGGGCAGCGCGCAGGTGGCGCAGCTGCCCACCACCAACCACGACGACCTCGTGACGGCCATCGACAGCTTCCAGCTGCAGCGCGCCACGGCCACCGGCAACGCCATCGTGGTGTCGCTGGCCACGCTGTTCCCCGACGCGGGCATCGACATCTCGCAGTTCAGCGCGCCGAGCCGCCAGCGCGGCATCGCGATCGACCAGAACGAGAAGCAGCTCAAGGAGTTCACGCCCGTGGCGCCCGGCTCGTTCACGTCGGCCGCCGTCATCATGCTGACCGACGGCCAGCGCACCACCGGCGTCGATCCGCTCGATGCCGCCAAGGCCGCGGCCGACCGCGGCGTGCGCATCTATACGGTGGGCGTGGGCACGGTCGACGGCGAAACCATCGGCTTCGAAGGCTGGTCGATGCGCGTGCGGCTCGACGAAGACACGCTCAAGGCCATCGCCAACAAGACCAGCGCCGAGTACTTCTACGCCGGCACCGCGAGCGACCTGAAGAAGGTCTACGAAACGCTGAGCTCCAAGCTCACTGTCGAGAAGAAGGAGACCGAGGTGTCGGCGCTGTTTGCGCTGGCCGCCGCGGTGCTCACGCTGCTGTCGGCGGGGCTGTCGCTGCTCTGGTTCAACCGGATTCTCTAGCGCGCGGAGCGCGAGGTTTTGGCGCGGCCTCAAGGCCGGCCAGCACCTCGCGCAGGATTTCTTCCGACAGGGCCTCGTCATCCACCGCGCGGGCCATCACCACGCCGCCGTACATCGATGCCAGCGTGCGGATCGCATCGCCCCGTGCGTTCTTTTTCGAACGCCACGGAAAGCGGCGCGTGAAGCGGTCGATGACCAACCGCAGGTACGCCGTCAACGACGCATTCACGCCTTCGCCGTTGCCCGCCTGGCCGGCGAACGCCGCCATCAGGCAGCCCTCGGCACGCGCGTCGCGGTGCTCGTGGCTCAGGTAGCGCTGCACGTAGGCGCGCATGCCCTCGGGCGTTTCGCCGGCCGTGTCGAGGTCGGCGAGCGCGGACCCCGCGGAGTGCGTGATGCACTCGGCCATCAGCGCCTCTTTCGAGTCGAAGTGGTTGTAGAAGGGCCCGTGCGTGAGGCCCGTGGCTTTCATGATCTCGCTCACGCTCACGCCGAAGCCGCGCTCCTTGAACAGGCGCGACGCTTCCTCGAGGATCTTCTGGTGCTTTTCGGCGGTTTCTGCTGCGGGGTATCGCATCTGACCTCTTTCTGTTCCGGGGTAATCCGATCCCCCGTTTGACGCTATTCATGATAGTCGTCATGCTTCGACACCTCAAACATGATGGTCATCATGCTTGAAGCGACAACGGCTTTTCCGGCCTGCCCCTTATCTTTTTTGAACGGATTCGAAATGAGCGATCAAGCAACTCCCGGCACCGCCGTCGTCACCGGCGCTTCGGCCGGCCTCGGCAAGATCTATGCAGACCGCCTGGCCCGCCGCGGCCACGACCTGCTGCTGGTGGCACGCCGCGCCGAACTGCTGGAAGAAGTCGCCGCCGGCCTGCGCGCCAGCTACGGCGTGAAGGTGCAGACGCTGGCCGCCGATCTGGCGGCCCCCGACGACCTCGAACGCGTGGCCCAGGCCGTGGCTGCCGACCCGTCGATCACGCTGCTGGTCAACAACGCCGGCCTTTCCACGCTCGCGCCCGTTGCGCAGACCACGGCCGCGCAGCTGCAGAGCATGCTGGACGTGAACATCAACGCGCTCGCACACCTGAGTCGCGCCGCACTCACCGCCTTCAAGTCGCGCGACCGCGGCACGCTGGTGAACATCGGCTCGGTGCTGGGCTTCCACACGCTGCCGATCAGCAGCATCTACAGCGGCACCAAGGCCTTCGTGGTCGCCTTCACGCGCGGGCTGCAGGACGAAGTGGCGGGCACGGGCGTGAAGGTGCAGCTGGTGCTGCCGGCGGCCACGGCCACCGACATCTGGGAGCTGTCGGGCGTGCCGGTGTCGGCACTGGCCGAAGGCACGGTCATGGCCGCCGAAGACTGCGTGGATGCCGCGCTGGTCGGGCTCGATCTGGGAGAGGCGATCACCCTGCCCTCGGTGAACGAGGCGAAGCTGCTCTCGGCGTTCACCGACGCGGGCGCCGCGCTGTTCGGCGCGTCGCAGACCGGCCAGCCGGCAACGCGCTACCTGGCAACGGCCTGATCGGCCGCGGCGGCGGGAGTTGTTGCCGCGGTGTCCGGCAGCTTCACCGCCCCCACCCCGCCCAAAAACAGGTCGGCCACGATCGGCGCAATGGCCGCGTGGTCGAGCCGGCCACCGGGCTTCATCCAGGTGAACATCCAGTTGATCATGCCGAACAGCAGCATGGTCAGCGGCTTGGCGAGTTCGTCGCTCGGCGCGCCGGGGCGCAGCGCCGACACGGCGCGCGCAAAGCCCGCGACCACGGCGCGCTCCTGGTCGAGCACGCGCTCGCGGTCTTCGGCTTCGAGAAAGCGCACGTCGTCGGTCAGCACGCGGTGCGCGTCCTGCGCGCCGGCGTACTCCTCGACGATGCGGTAGATGAAGCGGCGCAGCCGCTCCTCGTCGGTGTGGGGGTTGGCCTCTTCCTCGGCCACCAGCGCCGCCAGCTTCGAGACATGCGTCTCGGCGATGCTGATGAGCAGGCTGCTCTTGTCCTTGTAGTAGTGGTAGAGCGTGGCCTTCGAGAGGTTGCAGGCCTCGGCGACCTGGTTCATCGAGGTCGCGGGGTAGCCACGGCGGGCGAACAGCTGGGCGGCCTGCGCAAGGATCAGTTCGCGCTGGTCGTCGTAGGTGGCGGATCTTCCACGCGGCATCGGGTCTTCTTCCTGGGTTGTCTGTCGGTTGCTGGCGTGCAGCAGGCTCGATCTTGCATGAAGCCGCAGGGCTACCCGCGGCGGGTGGCGATCAACGATTTCACGTCGGTGGCGGGCAGGCGCGGCCGGTCTTTTTCCACCTCGGCGAGCGGCGCCACCTCGTGCAGGCTGGCCAGGCTGCGCACCGTCAGCGCCTGGTAGGTGTGCGTACCTTCGAGCTTCCAGGCGATCTCTTCGTCGCTGAGTTCGCGCCGCACCTTGGCCGGAATGCCCGCCGCGAGCGAGCGCGCGGGCACCTTCATGCCGGCGGGCACGAAGGCGCAGGCCGCAACGATGGCCTGCTCGCCCACCTCGGCCTCGTCCATCACCACCGCGTTCATGCCGACCAGCGCATCGCGCCGCACGATGCAGCTGTGCAGGATCGCGCCGTGGCCGATGTGGCCGTTGACCTCCACCACCGTGTCGTTGTCGGGAAAGCCGTGGATGCAGCAGTGGTCCTGCACGTTGGAGCCCTCCTGCAACACGATGCGGCCGAAGTCGCCGCGCAGGCTGGCGCAAGGGCCCACATAACAGTGCGGTCCGACGATCACGTCGCCGATCAGCACGGCCGTGGGATGCACGTAGGCGCTCGGGTCGACGACGGGGATCACACCGTCGATGGAATAGCTGGGCATTCGGTCTCCTTGTTTTTTGCGAGTCTCAGGGTTTGCCCTGAAGGCACCCCGCTTGTGCCGGAATCGAGGTCGATCCTAAAATCAACCGAACGGTCGGTCAATAGTGTTTGCCTGCCGATCCGGCCCCACAAAGGATGAAAGAGACACGCATGACTGAGCCTTTGGTACTCATCAGCGACAGCGGCGCCGTCCGTACGCTGAGCCTGAACCGCCCCGCGGCACTCAACAGCTTCACGACCGGGTTGCACGCCGAACTGCTGGCCGCGCTCGAAGCCGCTGCCGCCGACAGCAACGTGCGCTGCGTGGTGCTCACCGGCGCCGGCCGCGCCTTCTGCGCCGGGCAGGACCTGGCCGACCCGTCGGTCGCGCCCGACCCCACGCCGGGCGCCGCGCCCAAGGACCTGGGCCACGTCATCTCCACCTACTACGGCCCGCTGGTCGCGCGCCTGCGCTCGATGCCGGTACCGGTCGTCGCCGCCGTGAACGGCGTGGCGGCCGGCGCGGGCGCCAACCTCGCGCTGTGCTGCGACCTCGTCGTGGCCGGCCGCTCGGCCAGCTTCATCCAGGCCTTCACCAAGATCGGCCTCGTGCCCGACACCGGCGGCACCTGGCTGCTGCCGCGCCTCGTGGGCCCGGCGCGCGCGCTGGGCATCGCGATGCTGGGCGACAAGCTCCCCGCCGAAGAAGCCGCGCGCATCGGCCTGATCTGGCAGTGCGTGGACGACGCGGCCCTGGCCGACACCGCCGCCGCGCTGGCCTCGCGCCTGGCCGGCATGCCGACACGCGCCTTGGTCGCCACCCGCGAGGCCATGGCCGCCGCGCAGAACCTCGACCTCGGCGCGGCACTTGCCGAAGAAGCGCGCATCCAACGTGAGATGGGCCATGCCGACGACTACCGCGAAGGTGTCGAGGCTTTCCGCGCCAAGCGCGCCCCGGTGTTCAAGGACCGCTGAGATGACCGACGCTTCCTCCCGCACCCCGCAACAGACCGCCGAGTACGTGCGCGACGGCATGTTCGCGAACGACAACGCCAGCAAGGGCCTGGGCATGCGCATCGTCGAGGTCGGCCCCGGCCAGGCCACGCTCGAAATGCGCGTGCGCCCCGACATGCTCAACGGCCACGCCATCTGCCACGGCGGCTTCATGGCCACGCTGGCCGACTCCACCTTCGCCTTCGCCTGCAACTCGTACAACGAGCTGACCGTGGCCTCGGGCTTCGCCATCGACTTCCTCGCGCCGGCGCGCGAGGACGACGTGCTCACCGCGCGCTGCTTCGAAGTGTCGAAGGCGGGCCGCACCGGCGTGTACGACACCGAAATCACCAACCAGCGCGGCGAGCGCATCGCGATGTTCCGCGGCCGCTCCTACACGGCCAAGGGCCGGCCCGCCGTACCCGCCGCCTGAGGAGACACACACCATGACCGTCAAACGCCCCGCCCCCGGCGACCTCGACCCGATCGAAACCGCCAGCCGCGACGAGATTGCCGCGCTGCAGCTCACGCGCCTGCGCGCCACGCTGCGCAACGCCTATGACAACGTGCCGCACTACCGCAAGGCCTTCGATGCGAAGGGCGTGCATCCCGACGACCTGAAGTCGCTGGCCGACCTGTCGAAGTTCCCGTTCACGGTGAAGACCGACCTGCGCGACAACTACCCCTTCGGCATGTTCGCCGTGCCGCGCACGCAGGTGGCGCGCATCCACGCGTCGTCGGGCACCACCGGCAAGCCGACCGTGGTGGGCTACACCAAGAACGACATCGACACCTGGGCCGACCTCGTGGCGCGCTCGATCCGCGCAGCGGGCGGACGGCCGGGCGACATGATCCACGTGGCTTACGGCTACGGCCTCTTCACCGGCGGCCTGGGCGCGCACTACGGCGCCGAGCGCGCGGGCTGCACGGTCATCCCGATGTCGGGCGGCCAGACCGAGAAGCAGGTGCAGCTCATCCAGGACTTCAAGCCCGACATCATCATGGTCACGCCCAGCTACATGCAGGTGATCATCGAGCAGTTCGAGCGCCAGGGCCTCGACGCCAAAGACAGCTCGCTCAAGATCGGCATCTTCGGCGCCGAGCCGTGGACCGAGGCCATGCGCCGCGACATCGAGACGCGCGCCGGTATCGACGCCGTCGACATCTACGGCCTCTCCGAAGTGATGGGCCCGGGCGTGGCCAGCGAATGCGTCGAGAGCAAGGACGGCCCCGTCATCTGGGAAGACCACTTCTACCCCGAGATCATCGACCCCGAAACGGGCGAACTGAAGGCCGACGGCGAAGAAGGCGAACTCGTCTTCACCTCGCTGAGCAAGGAGGCCATGCCCATCGTGCGCTACCGCACGCGCGACCTCACGCGCCTGCTGCCGCCCACTTCGCGGTCGTTCCGCCGCATGGGCAAGATCGTCGGGCGCAGCGACGACATGATGATCATCCGCGGCGTGAACGTCTTTCCCACGCAGGTGGAAGAGATCGTGCTCGCGCACAGCGCGCTCACCGGCCTGTACCAGGTGCGCGTGAGCCGCGAAGGCCTGCTCGACCAGGTCGAGGTGCACTGCGAACTCACACCGCACGAGGCCCCCGCGGCCGACCGCACCGCCATCTCCGACTGGGTGCAGCACCGCGTGAAGACGCTCATCGGCATCTCCACCCGCGTGGTCGTGCACGGCCCCGACGAAATGGAACGCACGCAGACCGGCAAGGCCCGCCGCGTGATCGACACGCGCCCGCGCTGAGCCGCCCGCGCGCCCCACACACCGCACCGAAAGGACACGCACATGTACACCCAGGCCATGGACACGATGGGCAAGGACGCAGGCGACGGCAAGCAGAAGGCCGTGCGCTCCGCCGACGAGCTGCGTCTCGAGGAACGCTTCGACGCCCGCATCGACGCCGGCGATTTCATCGAGGCGAAAGACTGGATGCCCGAGCACTACCGCAAGACGCTGGTGCGCCAGATCAGCCAGCACGCGCACTCCGAAATCGTCGGCATGCTGCCCGAGGGCAACTGGATCAGCCGCGCGCCCACGCTCAAGCGCAAGGCGATCCTGCTGGCCAAGGTGCAGGACGAAGGCGGCCACGGCCTCTACCTGTACGCCGCCGCCGAAACGCTGGGCACCTCGCGCGACCAGATGTTCGACGCGCTGCACACGGGCAAGGCCAAGTACAGCTCGATCTTCAACTACCCCACGCTCAGCTGGGCCGACATGGGCACCATCGGCTGGCTGGTCGACGGCGCGGCCATCATGAACCAGGTGCCGATCTGCCGCTGCTCGTACGCACCGTATGCGCGCGCCATGATCCGCATCTGCCGCGAAGAAAGCTTTCACCAGCGCCAGGGCTACGAAGCCCTGCTGACGATGATGAAGCAGGGCACCGACGCGCAGAAGGCGATGGTGCAGGACGCGGTCAACCGCTGGTGGTGGCCCTCGATCATGATGTTCGGCCCGCCCGACGACCAGTCGCCCAACTCGGCGCAGTCGATGCGCTGGGGCATCAAGCGCTTCAGCAACGACGAGCTGCGCCAGAAGTTCATCGACGCCACCGTCGAACAGGCCGCGATCCTCGGCGTGACCCTGCCCGACCCTGATCTCAAGTGGAACGAAGAACGCCAGTCGCACGACTTCGGCGTCATCGACTGGAGCGAATTCTGGCGCGTGATCGCCGGCGACGGCCCCTGCAACCGCGAACGCCTGCAGGCCCGCGTCGATGCATGGGACGACGGCGCCTGGGTGCGCGAAGCCGCCCTCGCCCACGCCAACAAACAACCGATGAAGGAAGCAGCATGAGCACCGAAGTGAAGCAAGAGTGGCCCCTGTGGGAAGTGTTCGTGCGCAGCAAGGCCGGCCTCGATCACAAGCACTGCGGCAGCCTGCACGCGGTCGATCCGAAGATGGCGATCCAGATGGCGCGCGACGTCTACACGCGCCGCCAGGAAGGCAGCAGCATCTGGGTCGTGCGCTCCGACCAGATCGTGGCCAGCGACCCGGGCGACAAGGACATGTTCTTCGACCCGGCCGAAGACAAGGTCTACCGCCACCCCACCTTCTACGCACTGCCCAAGTCCGTGGACCACATGTGAGCCAGGACGGCACGCCATGCAAGCCTCGATCGAACTGAACCGCACGCCCGCCGTGCACTACCTGCTGCGCATCGGCGACACCTGCCTCGTGCTCGCGCAGCGCCTGGGCGAATGGTGCGGCCACGCACCGGTGCTCGAAGAAGACATCGCGATGGCCAACATCGCGCTCGACCTCGTCGGCCAGGCCCGCGCGGTGCTCACGCACGCCGGCAAGCTCGAAGGCGCTGACCGCGCGCACGACGAAGACCAGCTCGCCTACCTGCGCGACGAGCGCGACTACTTCAACCTCACGCTGGTCGAGCTGCCGCGCGGCGACTTCGCCTTTGCCGTGCTGCGCAACACCATGGTCGCCACGCTGCTCAAGCTGCTGTGGCAGCGCCTCTCTGCATCGAGCGACGCCGAGGTGGCCGCCATCGCCGGCAAGGCGCTGAAGGAAGCGCGCTACCACCAGCAGCACTCGGCCGACTGGGTCGTGCGCCTGGGCGACGGCACCGACGAATCGCGCCGCCGCACCGAGAAGGCGCTCAAGCAGCTGTGGCTCTACGTGCCCGAGCTGTTCGAAAGCGACGACGTCGATGCGCAAGCCAGCGCCAGCGGCCTCGGCCCGGCCTGGAGCGAACTGCGCGAGCCCTGGCTCGCCGACATGCAACAGGTGCTCGACGCGGCCGGCCTCGCCATGCCGAAGGAAGCCGCTTTCCGCAGCACCGGCAAGCATGGCGTGCACAGCGAGCACATGGGCTACATCCTGGCCGAGATGCAGCACCTGCAGCGCAGCTTCCCTGGAGGCGTGTGGTGACCACGAACGTGTTGGCATCGCGTGTCGATGCGGCATGGGCCGTACTGCACACCGTGCCCGACCCCGAGGTGCCGGCCGTGTCGGTCTGCGACCTGGGCATCGTGCGCGAGGTGATCGAGCACGACGACGGCCTCGAGATCGTGCTCACGCCGACCTACTCCGGCTGCCCCGCGACGGAAGCCATCGAGCACGACGTGCTGGCCGCGATCCAGAACGCCGGCTTGGGCCGCGCCCGCGCCACGCTGCGCCGCGCCCCCGCCTGGACCAGCGACTGGATCAGCGACGAAGGCCGCGACAAGCTCAGGGCCTACGGCATCGCGCCGCCCGCCCACCTCACGCCCGAGCAGGCCGCCAACACCGCCGTGCCGATCAAGCTCTTCGGCCGCATGGCCGGCGAGCGCATCGCCTGCCCACGCTGCGCCAGCGAGCGCACCGAGCGGCTCTCGGCCTTCGGCTCGACCGCCTGCAAGGCGCTCTACCGCTGCATGGCCTGCCGCGAACCCTTCGAACATTTCAAGCCTATCTGAGGCACGCCCACGATGAGCACCCTCTTCCACCCCCTGCGCGTGAAGGCCATCGAGCCCGACACGCACGAGGCCGTCATCGTCTCGTTCGAGGTGCCGGCCGACCTGCAGCAAGTTTTCGGCTTCACGCAGGGCCAGTACCTCACGCTGCGCCATGACATCGACGGCCAGGACCTGCGCCGCTCCTATTCGATCTGCGCCGGCATCGACGACGGCGAGCTGCGCGTCGGCGTGCGCAAGGTGCGCGGCGGCGTGTTCTCCAACTGGATCAACGCGCACCTGCAACCCGGCGACAGCCTGCAGGTGATGGCGCCGCAAGGCCGCTTCTTCGTGCCCATCGAACCCGAGGCCGCGCGGCACCATGTGGGCATTGCGGGCGGCAGCGGCATCACGCCGATCCTGTCGATCATGAAGACCGTGCTGGCGCGCGAGCCGATGAGCCGCTTCACGCTGATCTACGGCAACCGCCAGCTGCAGTCCACGATGTTCAAGGAAGAGATCGAGGACCTGAAGAACCGCTACATGACGCGCCTCGTGCTTCAGCACGTGTTCTCCGACGAGCACACCGATTCGCCGCTGGGCTTCGGCGTGATGAACCGCGAGAAGATCGGCGAGTTCCTGGCCTCGGTGGTGCCCGCCGCGCAGATCGACCAGGTGTACGTGTGCGGCCCGTTCCAGATGAACGACGAGGCCGAGGCCGCGCTGCTCGCCGCGGGCGTGCCCGAAGACCGCATCCACATCGAGCGCTTCGGCGTCGCGCTGCCGTCGGCCACGTCCGCCAACCAGGTCGGCGCGGTGGTGCACGAGGCGCAGCCGGGCGACGCCAAGCAGGCGCGCGTGACCATCGTGCGCGACGGCCTGCAGCGCGAGATCACCTACACCGAGGGCCAGCCCAGCATCCTGGATGCGGCGTCGGCGGCCGGGCTCGAGGTGCCGTTCTCGTGCACCTCGGGCGTGTGCGGCACCTGCCGCGCGAAGTGTGTGGACGGGGAAGTCCGCATGGAAAGAAACTTTGCGCTCGACAAGAATGAAGTGGCCGCGGGATTCGTGCTGACCTGCCAAGCCCACCCCCTGACCGAGCGCGTCACGCTGTCTTTCGACGAGCGCTGAACGCTCGCGTTTCCCTCGGCCTTTCCCATACCAACCCGGAGACAAACCAACCATGACATTCTTCAAGCCCCTGCTGATCGCCGCCCTGTGCGCCACGGCCCTCTCGGCCTGGGCCGACGTCAACGTCGGCGTGACCATCTCGGCCACCGGGCCGGCGGCGTCGCTCGGCATCCCCGAGAAGAACACCATCTCGCTGATGCCCAAGACCATCGGCGGGCAGAAGATCAACTACATCGTGCTGGACGATGCCTCCGACACCACGGCCGCGGTAAACAACACGCGCAAGCTGATCGCCGAGAACAAGGTCGACGTGATCCTGGGCTCGACCACCACGCCGGCCTCGCTCGCGATGATCGACGTGGCCAGCGAAGCGCAGACGCCGATGATCTCGGTGGCCGCCTCGGCCCGCATCATCGAGCCGATGGACGCCAAGAAGAAGTGGGTCTTCAAGACGCCGCAGAACGACATCATGATGTCGCTGGCCATCGCCGAGCACATGGCCGCCAACGGCGTGAAGACGGTCGGCTTCATCGGTTTCTCCGACGCGTACGGCGAAGGCTGGTCGCAGGAATTCGCGAAGGCCGCCGAGCTGAAGAAGATCAAGATCGTGGCCAACGAACGCTATGCGCGCTCCGACACCTCGGTCACCGGCCAGGCGCTGAAGCTCATGTCGGCCAAGCCCGACGCGGTGCTCGTCGCAGGTTCCGGCACGCCGGCCGCGCTGCCGCAGAAGACGCTCAAGGAGCGCGGCTACACCGGCAAGATGTACCAGACGCACGGCGTGGCCAATGCCGACTTCCTGCGCGTGGGCGGCAAGGACGTCGACGGCACCTTCCTGCCGGCCGGCCCGGTGCTCGTGGCCGACCAGTTGCCCGCCAGCAACCCGGTGAAGAAGTCTGCGCTCGCCTACGTCGCCGCCTATGAAGCCGCCTACGGCAAGGGCACGGTCTCGACCTTCGGCGCACACGCCTGGGACGCGGGCCTCTTGATGAGCTCGGCCGTGCCGGTCGCGCTGAAGAAGGCCCAGCCGGGCACGCCCGAGTTCCGCGCCGCCCTGCGCGATGCGCTCGAGCAGACCAAGGACGTGTCGGGCGCGCATGGCGTGTTCAACATGACGGCAGCCGACCACCTGGGCCTGGACCAGCGCGCGCGCGTGATGGTGAAGATCGAAAACGGCGCCTGGAAGTACCAGCCCTGAGCGTTCTCTGACTTGCTCCCTCCCCGCTGGGGGAGGGCCGGGGTGGGGGCACGACGGCTTTGAATGCCGCGCAGCCTTGAACGCAGTGGCTGCCCCCATCCCAACCTTCCCCCAGAGGGGGAAGGAGCAATGCAACGCAGACGCAGACAGAAAACAGCGCGCGCGACCAACGGCGCTGGCAACAGACACTGACTCGACACACGGGCCCCGCCCGAAGGTTTTCATATGGACTTGCAGATTGCCCTGTTGCTCGGGCAGGACGGCATCGTGAACGGCGCGGTCTACGGACTGATGGCGCTCGCGCTGGTGCTGGTGTTTTCGGTCACGCGCGTGATCTTCATTCCGCAGGGCGAGTTCGTCGCCTTCGGTGCGCTCTCGATGGCCGCGCTGCAGGGCGGGCGCACGCCGGCCACGCTGTGGCTGCTGGTGGCGCTGGGCGCCATGGCGCTCGTCGTGGAGGTGTGGCGCTGGAAGCGCGGCGCAACGATCGACTGGCGCTCGGCCTTCACGTGGTGCGTGGCCTTCCCGGCCGTTGCCGCGGTGCTGGTGCTGGGCGTCAAGCCCACGTCGATGACGATGCAGGCCATCACCACGCTGGTGCTGATCGCGCCGCTGGGGCCATTGCTCTATCGCCTGGCGTACCGTCCGCTGGCCGACGCCACGGTGCTGATGCTGCTGATCGTCTCGGTCGCGCTGCACGGCGTGCTGGTCGGCCTGGGCCTGTTCTTCTTCGGCGCTGAAGGTTCGCGCACCACGCCGTTCTCCGATGTGCGCTTCGACATCGGCGGCATCCCCGTGAGCGGCCAGTCGATCGTGGTGGTCGGCGTCACGCTGCTGCTGGTGATTGCCATGTTCTGGTTCTTTGGCCGCTCCATGGTCGGCAAGGCGCTGCGCGCCACTGCCATCAACCGCGTGGGCGCACGGCTCTCGGGCATTCCCACCGAGCTGTCGGGCGACCTGAGCTTTGCGCTCGCGGCGCTCATCGGCGCGGTGTCGGGCCTGCTGATCGCACCGATCACCACGGTCTACTACGACACCGGCTTTCTCATCGGCCTGAAGGGCTTCGTGGCCGCCATCGTCGGCGGGCTCGCGAGCTACCCGCTGGCGCTCGCGGGCGCGCTGCTGGTCGGCCTGCTGGAAGCTTTCTCTTCGTTCTGGGCCAGCGCCTACAAGGAGGTGCTGGTGTTCACGTTGATCATTCCGGTGCTGTGGTGGCGTTCGCTGCGCAGCCACCACGTGGAGGACGAGGAATGAGCGCGTCGCCCACCACCTCCTCCACCACGGCCCACGCGGGCCGTCCGCTGATCACGCCGCGCACGCTCACGCTGGTCTGCATCGTCGCGCTCGCGCTGGCCTGGGGCTGGCTGCCCGACTTCACGGTCGCGGTGCTCAGCAACATCGGCCTGTATGCGCTGGTGGCCGCCGGCCTGGTCATGCTGACCGGCGTGGGCGGCATGACCTCCTTCGGCCAGGCCGCGTTCGTCGGCATGGGCGCGTATGCGACCGCGTGGATCTGCACCTCGCCCACCGCCGCGGGCTGGCTCGGCGGCATCGCCGGTTCGGCGCTGGTGCCATGGCTCGGCCTGCTGCTCGGGCTGGTGCTGACTTTCGCGCTGGCCTGGGCGCTCGGCGCGGTCACGCTCAAGCTGTCGGGCCACTACCTGCCGCTGTGCACCATCGCCTGGGGCCTGAGCCTGTACTTCCTGCTCGGCAACATGGAGTTCCTGGGCGGCCAGACCGGCATCACGGGTGTGCCGCCGCTGGTGGTCGCGGGCATCTCGCTGGCCTCGCCGCGCGCACTCGGCGTGGTGATCTGGGCCGTGCTGCTGCTGGCGCTGTGGGCGCTGCACAACCTGCTCGACTCGCGCGAAGGCCGCGCCATCCGCGCGCTCAAGGGCGGCCGGCTCATGGCCGAGTCGATGGGCGTCGACACGGCGCGTCACCGCATCAAGCTGTTCGTGCTGGCCGCACTGCTGGCGGCCGTGTCGGGCTGGCTCTACGCGCACATGCAGCGCTTCGTGAACCCCACGCCCTTCAACCTCAACATCGGCATCGAGATGCTGTTCATGGCGGTGGTCGGCGGCGCAGGCCACCTGTGGGGCGCGGTGCTCGGCGCCACGCTGATCACGCTGCTCAAAGAGAAGCTGCAGGACATCCTGCCCGCGCTGCTGGGCACCAGCGGCAACTTCGAGGTGGTGGTGTTCGGCCTGCTGATGCTGTTCGTGCTGCAGCGCTTTGCCGACGGCCTGTGGCCCACGCTGGCGCGGCTGGTGAGCCGATGGGTGCGGCCGGTGGCCAAGGCCCCCGCGGCCGGTTCGTCAACGGCCCCGGCGGCGCAGCTCGCGCAGCGCGTGCTGCCTGCGGCGGGCACGATGCTGCTGCAGGCCGACGCGGTCAGCAAGCGCTTCGGCGGCCTCATCGCCAACAACGACATCTCGATGACGCTGAAGGCCGGCGAGATCCACGCGCTGATCGGCCCGAACGGCGCGGGCAAGAGCACCTTCTTCAACATGATCTCGGGCGTGGACGACCCCAGCGCGGGCCAGGTTCGGCTCGAAGGTGATGCCATGTCGGGCCGCCCCTCGCGCGCCTTCGCGGCGCGCGGCCTGGGCCGCACCTTCCAGCACGTGCGCCTGCTGGGCCAGCGCAGCGTGGTCGAAAACGTGGCACTCGGTGCGCACCTGCGCGCCAAGCGCGGCTGGCTCGCGGCGATGCTGCGGCTGGACCGCGCCGAAGAAGCCGCGCTGATGGCCGAAGCCCGCAAGCAGATCGAGCGCTGCGGCCTCGGCGCGCATGCCGACACGCCGGCCGCGTCGCTCTCGCTGGGGCAGCAGCGCGTCGTCGAGATCGCACGCGCGCTCGCCGGCCAGCCCTCGGTGCTGCTGCTCGACGAACCCGCCGCCGGCCTGCGCCATCTTGAAAAGCGTGCGCTCTCCGAACTGCTGGGCCAGCTGCGCGCCGAAGGCCTGGGCATCCTCGTGGTGGAGCACGACATGGAGTTCGTGATGAACCTCGCCGACCGCATCACCGTGCTGGAGTTCGGCACCGTGATCGCCACCGGCACGCCGGCCGAAGTGCAGGCCAACCCACGCGTGCTCGAGGCCTACCTGGGCGGCGCCGACGACGAATTGCTGGAGGACGCCCGATGAGCCATCCCATTCTCCAATTGGACGACTTCTGCGTCGCCTACCGCTCGGTGGAGGCGGTGCACAGCGTGCGCCTGCACGTGAACGAAGGCGAGATCGTCACCGTGATCGGCCCCAACGGCGCCGGCAAGACCACGCTGCTGTGCGCGGCCATGGGCCTGCTGGTGTCGAGCGGCAAGCTGTCGCTCGACGGCGAGCGCATCGCGCGTCCCGGCGTCGAGACCATGGTGGCGCGCGGCGTGGCGCTGGTGCCCGAGCGGCGCGAGCTGTTCGGCGAGATGTCGGTCGAAGACAACCTGCTGCTCGGCGGCTTCTACCAGTGGCGCAAGGGCAAGCGCGACCAACGCGCGCGCATGGACGAGATCTTCGAGATCTTTCCGCGCCTGAAGGAACGCCGTCCGCAGATGGCCTCCACGCTCTCGGGCGGCGAGCGCCAGATGCTGGCCATCGGTCGCGCGCTCATGGCGCGCCCGCGCCTGCTGATGCTCGACGAGCCCTCGCTCGGCCTCGCCCCGCTGGTCGTGCGCGAGGTGCTGCGCGTGGTGTCGCAGCTGCGCAAGCACGGCGTCTCGGTGCTGCTGGTGGAACAGAACGCCCGCGCCGCGCTGCAGGTGGCCGACCGCGCCTACGTGCTCGAGATGGGCGCGGTAGCGCTCGAAGGCAATGCCGGCGATCTGCTGCACGACCAACGAATCATCGATACCTACCTGGGCATCGGGAACAAGAAATGACGCTGCCCCCGTTTTCCTCCCTCCCCTTCCGGGGGAGGGTCGGGGTGGGGGCAAGCGGCGTTTGATAGCGCACTGCGCCGAACGAAAGCCGCTTGCCCCCATCCCAACCTTCCCCCAGCGGGGGAAGGAGCAACACCTCGAAAGGACATCCTCATGACCACCCTTCAAAGCTACATCGCCGGCCGCTGGATCGGCCAGGAAGCCGCGCAATCGCTGCGCAGCGCCGTCAATGGCCAGGCCGTCGCGAGCACGCACGCCGAGGCCATCGACTTCGCCGAGGCGCTGGCGCACGCGCGCCGCGTCGGCATTCCCGCGCTCATGAAGCTCGACTTCCAGCAGCGCGCCGAGCGCCTCAAGGCACTGGCCAAGTACCTCGCCGCGAACAAGGAAGCGCTGTATGCCGTGTCGGCCCACACCGGCGCCACGCGCGCCGACGGCTGGATCGACATCGAGGGCGGCGCCGGCACGCTGAGCGCCTACGCCAGTATCGGCACCAACGAGCTGCCCTCGGGCAACCTCGTGCACGAAGGCCCGGCCTTCCCGCTCGGCAAGAAGGGCGGTTTCGCGGGCACCCACATCCTGGTGCCGCGCGGCGGCGTGGCGGTGCACATCAACGCCTTCAATTTCCCGGTGTGGGGCCTGCTCGAAAAGTTCGCGCCCAGCTTCCTCGCGGGCATGCCCTGCATCGGCAAGCCGGCCACGGCCACCAGCTACCTCACCGAAGCGCTGATGAAGCTCATCGTGCAGTCGGGCATCCTGCCCGAGGGCAGCCTGCAACTGGTGATCGGCAGCACGGGCGATCTGCTCGACCGCCTCGAAGGCCCCGACGTGGTCACCTTCACCGGCTCGGCCGACACCGCCGCCAAGCTGCGCGTGAACGCGAACCTGGTGCGCCAGTCGATCCCGTTCAACGCCGAAGCCGACTCGCTCAACTGCGCGATCCTCGCGCCCGACGTGACGCCCGACGACGAGGAGTTCGATCTCTTCGTGAAGGAAGTGGCGCGCGAGATGACCATCAAGGCCGGCCAGAAGTGCACGGCCATCCGCCGCGCGATCGTGCCGCGCCAGCACCTCGATGCGGTGGCCGAGAAGCTGCGCGCACGCCTGGCCAAGACCGTCATCGGCGACCCGTCGCGCGAAGACGTGCGCATGGGCGCCCTCGCCTCGCGCGACCAGCAGGCCGACGTGGCCGAGCGCGTCGCCACGCTGCTGCAGGGCGCGGAGCTGGTGTACGGAGAACGCGACGGCTTCTCGCCCGTGGGCGACGGCGTGAGCGAAGGCGCGTTCTTCGCGCCCACGCTGCTCCTGAGCCGCAAGCCGCTCGAACACGATGCCGCGCACGACATCGAGGCCTTCGGCCCCGTCAGCACGCTCATGCCGTACGACGGCATCGACGAAGCGCTGGCGCTGGCCGCACGCGGCAAGGGCAGCCTCGTGGGCACGCTCGTCACGCGCGACCCGGCCATCGCGGCCAAGGCCATTCCGGTCGCTGCCGCCTGGCACGGCCGCCTGCTGGTGCTCGACCGCGAGGCCGCCGCCGAGTCGACCGGCCACGGCTCGCCGCTGCCGGTGCTGAAGCACGGCGGCCCGGGCCGCGCGGGCGGCGGCGAAGAGCTCGGCGGCCTGCGCGCCGTGAAGCACTACCTGCAGCGCGCCGCGCTGCAGGGCTCGCCCACCATGCTCGCAGCCGTGACCGGCGAGCACGTGCGCGGCGCCGCGCTGCGCGAGAGCGAGGTGCATCCCTTCCGCCGCTACTTCGAAGAACTGCGCATCGGCGACTCGCTGCTCACGCACCGCCGCACCGTGGGCGAGGCCGACATCGTCGCCTTCGGCGGCATCTCGGGCGACTACTTCTACATGCACTTCGACGAAGAGGCGGCCAAGGCCTCGCCCTTCGGCAAGCGCATCGCGCACGGCTACTTCGTGCTGTCGGCGGCCGCGGGCCTGTTCGTCTCGCCCTCGCCCGGCCCGGTGCTGGCCAACTACGGCCTGGACACGCTGCGCTTCGTCAAGCCCGTGGGCATCGGCGACACCATCCAGGCGCGCCTGACCTGCAAGCGCAAGATCGACCGCAACAAGAAGGACGCGAGCGGCCAGGGCCAGGGCGTGGTGGCCTGGGACGTGGAGGTGACCAACCAGCTCGGCGAACTGGTCGCGAGCTACGATATCCTGACGCTCGTCTCCAAGAAACCAGAAACCCACTGATGTTCGATCTCACAGGAAAAGTCGCGCTCGTCACCGGCGGCAACGGCGGCATCGGCCTCGGCATGGCACAGGGCCTCGCCAAGGCCGGCGCCCGCGTCATCGTGGCGGCGCGCAATGCACAGAAGTCGGCCGCCGCGGTCGAATCGCTGAAGGCATTGGGCAGCGACAGCTTCGCGCTCGCACTCGACGTGACCGACGAAGCCTCGGTGCAGAAGGCCTTCGACGAGGTCGTGGCGCGCTGCGGCCGGCTCGACATCCTCGTCAACAACGCCGGCACCACGGTGCGCAAGCCCGTCGACCAGCTCGCGCTGGCCGAGTGGCACCAGGTGATGGACACCAACCTCACCAGCGCCTTCCTGTGCAGCCGCGCCGCGCACCCGCACCTGAAGGCCGCGGGCGGCGGCAAGATCATCAACATCGGCTCGATGATGTCGATCTTCGGCGCGCCCTACGCCCCGGCCTATGCCGCAAGCAAGGCCGGCATCGTGCAGCTCACCAAGTCGACCGCGCTCTCGTGGGCGGCCGACCAGATCCAGGTCAACGCCATCCTTCCGGGCTGGTTCGAGACCGAGCTCACCGACGGTGCGCGCACCCAGATTCCGGGCCTGTACGAACGCGTGAAGACGCGCGCCGCCGCCGGCCGCTGGGGCCAGCCCTCGGACATCGCAGGCACCGCCGTGTTCCTGGCGAGCGCCGCGTCCGACTACGTGACCGGCACCGCCATTCCCGTCGACGGCGGGTTTTCGATCTCCGGCTGAGCCCTGCGGGCCGTGTAAATTCGGCCGCCATGCTCCTCTGGTTTCAGCTCTTTCTTCTTGTCGCCGGCACGGCCGCGCTGCTGTACGTGTCGCGCGGCCCGCTCAGCCAGCCCGGTTCGCACGGCTTCTACCGCTTCTTCGCGTGGGAATGCATGCTGGTGCTGATCGTGCTGAACCTGCCCGTGTGGCATGTCGATCCGCTCTCGGCCACGCAACTGATCTCGTGCGTGTTGCTGGCGCTGTCGATCTGGCTGCCCATCCACGCGGTGCGGATGCTCAAGGCGCACGGCAAGCCGAGCGAGGCGCGCAGCGACGACCCGGCGCTGTACGGTTTTGAAAAGACCTCGGCGCTGGTGACCACCGGCGCCTTCCGCTACATCCGTCACCCGATGTACACGGCGCTGATGCTGCTGGCCTGGGGCGCCTTTCTCAAGCAGTTCACCTGGCTCACGCTGGCGCTGGTGCTGGCGGCCACGCTGTTCCTGTTCCTGACGGCGCTGCGCGACGAAAAAGAATGCCTCGCGCATTTCGGCGACGCCTACCGCGACTACATGCGCGGCACGCGGCGCTTCATTCCTTTCGTGGTGTGACCGGCGACAGCGCCTTCGCATCGACGGCCTCGCCATCGACGATGAAGTGCCCGCCCGCCACGTGGTGCAGCGTGCGCAACTCGTCATGCCCCTCGAAATGCCAGCGCCCCTCGGAGAACACGCGCGCGTCGGCCTGCGCCGCGATCACCTCGCCCAGGAACAGGTCGTAGCGTTGCTGGATCGGCGGCTCGGGCAGCAGCCGGCATTCGAGCCAGGCCGCGCAGCCTTCGAGCAGCGGCGCGCCGGTGGCTTCGCCCGCAAAGGTCGAGAGGCCGTAGGCGGCGAACTTGTCGCTGCCGTCGCGCTCGGCGATCTCACGGCCCGAGCTGTTGCCCAGTGCGTCGGTCAGGTCGAGCTGCGCGCGCGTGGGCACCTGCAGCGCGAAGGTGCCCGCGCCTTCGAGCAGCACGCGCGTCCAGGTGGTCTTGTCGAGCACGACCGCCACCTTGGGCGGATCGAAATCCAGCGGCATTGCCCAGGCCGCGGCCATGATGTTGCGACGCCCGTCGTGCGCGGCGCTCACGAGCACGGTGGGCCCGTGGTTCAGAAGTCGGTAGGCCTTGTTCAGCGGAACCGGCCGGCGGTGAGAAGCGTTCATGCGCGTGGGGCCCGCGAAGGCGAGCCCGGAGGATGGAGGCCCGCCAGCCTACCAGCAGGTGCCGCGCCCTGCCCTGCGGAGGGGCTCAGGCGCGGCGTGGCTCGTCACGCCGCGTAGGCGTCGCACAGGGCGAGGTACTCGTCGCCCGAAATTTCCAGTGCCGTCGCACGGCGCAGCACGCGGGCCTTCGGCTTGGGCAGGTCGGTCTTGATCTGGATCTGCTTGCCGATGGGAATGCCCATGTAGTCCTGGTTGACCCAGGTGTTCTCGACGATGTTGCCCCACGGCAGCAGCAGGCCGTTCTCGAAGGTCAGGCCCTGGCGACCGATGACGAAGGCGGGCGTGGCGATGTTGGCCAGCGTGCGAATGCACTTCACGGCCAGCCATGCGGCCAGCAGGCCGAAGCCCGCCGCGATGAGGATGCCGATGTTCTTGTCCTGCGCGCGGATGCACAGCACGGCCAGCACGACCGTCACCACCACCCAGAGCGTGGCGCCGGCGATCAGCCGCGTGCGCGAGTAGAAGACGGGGCGGTCCTGGCGGGTTTTTTCCTGTTGGCTGGCGGAGCTGTAGATTTCCATTTGTGAGTCCCTGTACTTTGGAGATGAAGAAAAATTTGAGAGAAGGCTCAGGCCGACGGCAGGCGCTGCATGAGGCAGCCCATCAGCACCGGCTCGTTGTCGATCTTCGAGCGATCGATCTTGCGGGTCTTGCCGTTGGCCACGATCACCAGGTGCTCGTCGACATCCATCGCTTCAGCATCGGACTGCGTGCGGATGGTGTCGATGCTCGACCACGCGATGAGCTGGCCCTTGTGCACCAGCCCTTCCGCATTCAGCGCCAGTGCGCCAAAGGGCACCGTGTCGCCCGCATGCAGTCGCCGCTCCACGTCGTGCCGCAGCACTTCGCCCACGGCCTCTTCGAGTTCAGCGACGAGCGCGTGCGCGTCGTCCCACAGGTCGAGCCGCAGCCGCAGCGTCTGGCCATCGCGGGTGGTGATCAGCAGGTGGTTGCGGTTGTGGCGATGGCGCAGCCGCGTCACGTCGGCGAAGGCGACGGTCTGCGTGCCGAGCTGCAGGCCCTGCGCGTTCAGCGTCAGTTCCTGCGGCGTGCGCAGCCACGCGAAGAAGTCGCTGCCCTTCCAGCAGATCAGGTAGATCGCGGCCGGAACCGCCAGCACGAGCACGAAGAACGCGCCCTTGTAGCGCACGAAGTCCGGCGTGATGAGGTAGGGAAGGATGTAGATCTTTGCCGGCACCAGCACCATGGCGCAGAACACATAGATCGCGGCCAGGCCGGCCAGCACACAGTAGAACGCGTAGCGCGGAAAGATGCGGTCGTGACGAAGGGGCATGTGAAGCAAGCACCCAATGCGTCGACAACGGGCGTGGTGGCGTGAAGCTGAATTGCGCGCACGAAGATACCAGCGAGAAGCCTCACTCTCGAGGCGCGACAAGCGTTCACGCATCTTTTTTTTGAGCAAGCAACGCGTGATGCGAAGCCGGTTAACCGAGAAGATTTAAGTTTGATGCGTGGTTCGGCACAACCGCTGCTTAAGCATTCATGGCAACTCGGCAAGCAGCGCGCGGTGTGCGGCCAGCGCGCGCCCGCGCATCGGGGCCTGCGCGTCGCGCCCCGTGAGCGGACCGAAGCGCACATCTTTCGACACGGCTTCCACCGCATCGCGAAGACAGCGGTGCGCCGGGTCCACCTCGTCGCGCGGATGCCAGGCCTGCAGCACCTGCTCAGGCGGCACGGCCACCGGCAGCTTGAACATCGCCAGGCCGAGGCTCGCGGCCACGGTGCGCGCCAGCGGCTCGGGCACGCAGGCCACCAGCGACGAGCGCGCGGCCGCCATCAGCGCGCCATAGGCGCTGGGCACGGTCAATGCGATCTGCCGCGCACAACCTTGTGCCGCGAGCAGGCTGTCGAGGGGCTCGACCGACCTGGCGCGCCGCGTGACCGCCACATGCTGCTGGGCCGCCAGGCGCTTGGGCGTGACGCGCGCCTTGAGCAGTTCGTGCCCCGCCCCGACCACGCCGACGATGCGCTGCTCGTACAGCAGCGCGGTCTGTGTCTCCGGCCCTCGGTCGGGCAGCGTGCCCACGTCGAGGTCGATGCGCCCTTCGCGCAAGGCCAGCGCATCGCTGTCGCTTTCGGGCACGAAGCGCAGGCGGGCCAGCGGCATGTCGCGCCGCAACGCAGCCAGCAAGGTGGCGCCGTAGACGATGCCCATGCCTTCGGGTGCGCGCACCGTGAACTCGCGCGTCACACGCGCCAGCGGCACGCCGCCGTCGGGCTGCATCAGCAGGCGCGCGTCGGCGATCAGGCGGCGCACCGGATCGCGCAACGCCACCGCCCGCGGCGTCGGCACCAGCTTGCGGCCGGCCCGCACGAGGATCGGATCGCCCAGCGCCTCGCGGATGCGCGCGAGCGTGTGGCTCATGGCCGGCGCGCTCAGATGCATGCGCTCGGCCGCCGCGCTCACGCTGCCGGTGCTCAGCAGAGCGTCGAGTGCGGCCAGCAGGTTCAAGTCCATGGAGTTCATTTGGTGCAGGTCATTGCTTTGAACAATGCACTGTACAGACGCGTCGCGCGGGCAGAAACTTCGCGCCCTTGCCCCCTCGCACCATCGGAGCCCGTCCTTGAATCCTTCTTCGCAAGCCAGCCGCACCGCCCTCGCCACCGCGCTCATGCGGTCCATCCATTCGCGCAGCGCACCCGCGCCGCTGCTGGACGACACCTGGGGCGAGCGCCTCGTGCCGGACGCCGTGCGCACCGCCTTCCGTGAACGCGCGCTGGTGCGGCGTGATGCATCCGCGACGGGCACACTCGAGGCAGCACTCGACGACGCGATGCGCGCCAACGCCGCCTACCCCGATGTGATCCTGCGCTCGCGCTACACGGAAGACGCGCTGCAGGATGCGGTCGCACGCGGCATCACGCAGTACGTGCTGATCGGCGCGGGCTTCGACAGCTTCGTGTGCCGCGTCCCCGACTGGGCGCAGGGCCTGGACATCTACGAGGTCGACCACCCGGCCACGCAGCCGCTGAAGCGGCAGCGCCTCGCGGCCTGCGGCGTGCCACCTTCCGCATCGGTGCATTTCGTCGAAGCGGACCTGTCGGCCGAAAGCCTCGGCGCGGCGCTCGCGCGCTCGCCGTTCAACACCACGCAACCGGCCTTCTTCTCATGGCTCGGCGTGACCGTGTACCTGACGCGCGAGGCCAACCTTGCCGCGCTGCGCGACATCGCCACGTGCGCGGCGCACGGGAGCGAACTCGTCTTCACCTACATCGACGAGGCCGCGCTGCACGCCGGCCCCGAAGCATTCCAGAAGCTGCGCAGCGACGTGGCCGCGGTCGGCGAGGAGTTCCTGTCGGGCTTCGATCCGAAGACGCTGGGGCCGCTGCTGCGCGGCACCGGGCTCGAGTTGCTCGAAGACATCGACGGCCACGCGGCACTGGCGCGCTACGACCCGGCCGGACGCAACGGCCTGCAGCCGGCCGGTGCGGCGCACATTGCGCACGCGCGCGTGCTCAGCGCGGCACCATCGCCTGCCGCCTGAACTCGCTCGGGCTGCCGCCCGTGTGCGCGCGGAACACGCGACTGAAGTGCGAGAGGTTGCTGAAGCCCGCGCCCAGCACGATGTCGGTGATCGAGCGCGCGGCGTTCGCGGGGTCGATGAGGTCGCGGATGCGGGCTGCCAGCCGCTGGTGCACGGCGGCGTCAAGTCATCGGGCTACGGGCGCTTCGGCGGCCGGGCCGGTGTGGAGGCATTCACCGAGCTGCGCTGGATCACGGTGCAGACGACGCCGCGGCACTACCCGTTCTGATCAATCGCGTCGGGCTGCGACGGCCGGCCGGATTGTCCCGGTGCGGTCGTCGCAGGTATCCACATCACCAGCGGACGGAGCCAGCGCGGGCGCCAGCTGAGCGTGAACGTCACGACCAGTGCCGCGCCGGCGAGCGTCATGAACCAGACCAGCGAGGCCATCGAGACATGGTCCGAGGCAAGGCACAGCACGAGCGATGCGAACAGGCACACAGCCCCGAGGGTGCGCAGGAGCCGGACCATCCGCGGGGAGCACTGCGGATCGGTGCGCACCTGCTCCCAGTGCACATCCATCGACAGCGCGAGAAGGCCGGCGCCGGCAACGCTTGCGACCATGGCGATGAACAGGAGCATGGCGTCAGGCACGGGCGGCCGAGGTGGGGGTGTCGGGCGCGAAACGCGCGGAGGCGGCCGTCGCCGCATCGGCACGGCGCTTGAGCATGCGTGCGGCCACCACGGCCAGCGCCGCGCTCGCGAGCATGGAAAGATCCACGCCCGCCACCGGCCAGTAGCCGCTGCCGACGGTGCGCAGCAGATGGTCGCCCGTGGTGACCCAGTTGAGCAGCACCGCGGCCACGGCCATCACGGCCACGGCCCAGCATTGCTCGGCCCAGGCGGGCGACAGGCGCCCTTCGGCGGTGGGCGCGGTGCGCCAGATGCCGTGCGCGAAAGCCAGCAGCCAGGCGCCCAGGAAGATGCCCTTCTCCCAGCTGCCGCGCAGCGGCAGGTCGTCGGGCAGCAGGCGGTTGCCGATGAGCATGGCGAAGGTCGCGACCAGCAGGCCGGTCACCGTGGCGACCGCGCAGGCGTCGACCCAGCGCGCGCCGCCCACGCCCTGCTTGGCGTGCTGGCGCTTGCGCTTTTCCACGAAGAAGATGAAGCCGGTGGCAATGCAGATGCAGCCCGCGAGCCCGCCGAGCACATACAGCCAGCGCAGGAGCCAGTGCTCGAAATGCTGCAGGTGCAGGCCGGTCAGGAAGTCCACGATGCCGGCCACGACCGTCGGCGGCGGGTCTTCACGGATCACCTCGCCCGTGGCCCCCTTGAAATGGATGCCTTCGCCGGTGAGGGTGACGCGGTCGCTGCCCGCGCGGTACACGCTGACATAGGCGTTGGCATCGTTCACATGGCGCACCACGAGCAGGCCCACCTCGCCCGCCACGTCGCGCGCGGCCCAGCGCCGCTTGGCCTCGGCCACCATCGCGTCCACCGACGCCAGCGTGCCGGGAACACCCGCGCGGTCGTGCGGGAGGCCGGTCTTCTGGGCGTCCAGCTTCTCGTGCAGTTCGTGCAGCGGCTCCAGCTGCGTGTGCGTGACCGGAAAGTAGACGCCCGCGAACACCACCAGGCCCGACAGCGCGAAAATGAAGTGGAACGGCAACGCCACCACGCCCGTCAGGTTATGCAGGTCGAGCGCGCTGCGCTGCGTGTGCTTGGCGGGGCGGAAGGTGAAGAGTTCGCGGAAGATCTTGCGGTGCATCACCACGCCGCTCACCAGCGCGGCCAGCATCACGAGCGCCGCGAGGCCGACGATCCAGGTGCCCAGGTTCAGCCAGTCCAGGTGCAGGCTGTAGTGCAGCGGATAGAAGAACTGGCTGCCGATCTTGAGCCGGTCGTCCGGCAACGCCTTGCCCACGCGCGGGTCGATGGTCCGGTTGCCGAACACGCCGTCTTCCGGGTCCTTGGCATTGGGCAGCGTGTAGCTCGTGAACAGGCTCAGCACCGGATCGCGGTGCGTGGTGTAGGCGGCCCACTGCTTCGGACTGAAGGTCTCGGCCATCGGCCCGTTCACCCGGCTGCGCGCCTGCTCGATGCTTTCGGCGGTGGGCTTGATGTCCTGGAAGATGGGCAGCAGCATGCGGTCGAACGACGGCATCGGTTGCGGCTCGAAGCGCGTTTCGGGAATCGCCCAGCGGTCGATCTCGCGGTCGAACACCGACAGCGAGCCGAAGAAGAAGACGACCATCAGAACGAAACCGAGCGTCAGGCCGAACCAGGTGTGCAGCCAGGCCATGGAGAGCCGGAAGTTCTGATTCACGGGAAGACTCCTGGAGAGATAAAGGTCAGAGCAGCGCCCACTGCACCAGTGAGGCGGCCCCCGTCATCGCGAGCCCTCCTCCCAGCAGCACGGACCACACGCGCGCCAGGCTGCCGGCCGCAAAGGCCCACAGGAACGCGACGAGGAACACGAGAAAGGCCAGCATGCTGCTGAGCGACTCGGCATCGTGGAAAGGCATGCCGGCGCTGAACAGCAGGCCGACGCCCAGGGCGATGAAACCCCAGCAGAAAACGTAGCTGCCCAGCACGCCGGCAGCGATGCGGGAGATGACGTGGACAGCGGACGCAGCGCTACGGGCCATGGCTTGGACGGGGACGGAGGGGACCGATTCAAATGAGAACGGCTCGCATTATCATCGATGCCCCGGCGCCCCGTTCGATCAACCCTACGGTGCGGACTTGATCCCGCGCGTCACAAGGCCGTCGCGATCTCCTGCGTGACCTTGAGGAAGCGCTCCATCTCGCCCACCGTGTGGCAGTGCAGCGGCGACACCCGCACCGTGCCTTCGAGCCCGAAGGATTCGAGCATCCGCTTCGAATAGATGCTGCTGGCCACGCGCTCGTACACGGTCACGCCGCGCTTGCCGTACTCGACCACGGCCTGCGTGCAGTCGAGGCCATCGAAGCCGATGCCCAGGATCAGGTCGCGCTGCGTCAGGTCTTCGTGGTCGAGAAACACCTGCACGCCGTCGAGCGCGCGCAGGCCCGATGTCTGCGCGGTGCCGTCGAGCAACGTCGCCAGCAGCGCGCGCTCGTGCAGCTCGATGCGCTCGATGCCCGCCACGAAGCGCGCGCGGCGGTCGGTGGCGTCGGTCGCATCGTTGAAATGGCCGCCGATCCAGCCCACGTAGTCGACGATTTCGGTGAGCACCGCGAACTGCCAGGGCGCCGAACTGCCCAGCTCCCAGTGGCCGGGCTTCTTGCCGGCCAGCTTGTGGTGCGGCAACGCGGCCGCACGCTCCGACATCCACGCGAAGCCCGAGCCGCGGCAGCCGAAGAACTTGTAGGGCGCGAGGTTGATGCCGTCCACCGGCGTCTGCTGCAGGTCGATGACGCCGTGCGGCGCATGCTGCACGGCATCGACGAGGATGTACAGGTCGGGCTTGATCTCGCGCGCACGCCGCACGATGGCCGCCATGTCGAGCTTGGCGCCCGAGATGTTCGACGCATGGATCACGTTGAGCACGCAGGTGTTCTCGTCGATCAGCCCGACGATGGCGTCCACGTCGACACCGCCGGTGACGGGGTTGCTCTTGGCCACGCGCAGCTCGCGCCCGAGGCGTTCGGCATACAGGCGCATGGCGTCGAAGGCCGACGGGTGCTCGAGCGCGGTCGTGACCATGTTCGTGCCCGGCACGTTCTCGGCCACCGCGCGCACCATGTCGAACATGGCGCCCGAGGCGGTGAGCGACGGGTACACGCTGCCGCCGGTGGCGTTGAGGATGGTGCGCAGGTCGTCGGCGCCGCGCGCCTGCATCGCCTGCAGCTCGACGGCCGTTTCGTGGATGCGCTCGGCGTTGTCGGGAATGGCGTCGACCTGCGCGAAGCGCTCGACCGCGGCCTTCAGTCGGAACGAACCGCCCGCGTTGTCGAAGTACAGGCGCTCGCGGCCATGGTGGTCGCGCTCGATGCCCAGGAAGCGCTCGCGCACCTCGCGCATCAACGCTTCGGAAAAGAGCTCGCCCCGGGGCAGGTCGGCACGTGTGGCTGCCATGGTGTCAGACGCCCTTGTTGTTGGGGTTCTTGTAGATCTCGCGCACCGCGTCCGTCATCGGGAAGTTGAGGTTGCCGTTGCGCGGCGGGATCGGCGAGAGGAACCACTTGCTGTACAGCTGCTCGATGGCGCCCGACTTCATGAGCCCGTTGACGGTCTCGTCGACCAGCGCCTTGAACTCGGGGTCGTCCTTGCGCAGCATGATGCCGTAGGGCTCCTGGCGCAGCGACTCTTTGAGGATCTTGTAGTCGCCCGGGTTCGGTGCGCTGGCGATCATGCCGGCCAGCTGCACGTCGTCGAGCACGTAGGCATCGGCGCGGCCCGTGGACAGCAGCAGGAAGCCGTCGGACGTGTCCTTGCCCGCGATCTCGTTCACCTCGATGGTGCCGCTCTTGCGTGCGCCGCGCAGCAGCTGGATCGAGGTGCTGCCCGAGACGGTGGCCACGTTCTTGCCGTTGAGGTCGGGCAGCGCGTTGATGCCCGAGCTCTTCTTCACGGCCGCGGTGATGTTCGTGACGAAGTGGCTCGGCGCGAAGTCGACCTGCGCCTGGCGCTGCGTGGTGTTGGTGGTGGTCGCGCAGTCGAGGTCCACGGTGCCGTTCTGCAGCAGCGGAATGCGGTTGGTCGAGTTGAGCATGGTGTAGCGCACCTCGATCTTCGGCAGGCCCAGCTTGGCCTTCACCGCGTCGACGATCTTCAGGCAGATGTCGTTGGTGAAGCCGATGGGCGCGCTGTCGGCGCTGAGCTTGTACGAGAACGGGATCTGGCTGTCGCGCGCGCCGATCTGGATCGTGCCGCTCTCCTTGATCTTGCGCAGCGTGCCGGCGTCCTGGGCGCTGGCGGCGCCGCAGGCGAAGACAAGGGCGAGTGCTGACGCGAGAGGTGCAAGAGGCAGTTTGAAGTCCATGGTGTGTTCCTTGGGTTGCAATGGCGGGGGCCTGGCGCGCATCTTGTGCGTCTCGACGAATTTCTAAAAGCGATTTTTTGTGATCGAATCGCATGAAGAAAAGCGTTCTTTCAGGAGCCGACCGCCGTGATGACCTTCAAGCAACTCGAAGCCCTGTACTGGATCGCCCGGCTGGGCGGCTTCGCGCAGGCGGCCAACCAGCTGCACACCTCGCAGTCGGCCATTTCCAAGCGCGTGCACGAGCTGGAGCAGCTGTTCGACACCGAGCTGTTCGACCGCAGCCAGCGCACCGCGCGGCTCACCGACAAGGGCGAAGAGATGTTCGTGCTCGCCAAGAAGCTGCTCGACCAGCGCGACGCTGCGGTCGAACAGTTCGGCAAGCCCGGCGTGGTCGAGCGGCGCATCCGCATCGGCGTGACCGAGCTCACCGCCATGACGTGGCTGCCGCGCCTGGTCGGCCTGATCCAGCAGCACTACCCCAAGGTGATTCTCGAGCCCGACGTGGACGACAGCCTGCAGCTGCGCGACAAGCTGCTGGCCGACGAGCTCGACGTGGTCATCGTGCCCCACACCTTCGCCGACGCGCGCATGCAGAGCAAGGTCATCGGCCGCGTGAAGAGCGCATGGATGTGCAAGCCCGGTGTGGTGCAGTCCACCGGCACCGTGCGCCTGCACGACCTTGCGCGCCACCGCATGCTGGTGCAGGGCAACAACTCGGGCACCGGCCGCGCCTACGACGCGTGGATGAAGGACCAGGGCGTGCAACCCGCCCACGCGATCGTGGTGAGCAACCTCGTCGCGCTCACGGGGCTGGCCGTTTCGGGCCTCGGCGTGAGCTACCTGCCGCGCGAATGCCTCGCGCCGCTGGTCGACGCCGGCATGCTCGAGGTGATCGACGTGACGCCCGCGCTGCCCGTGGTGCGCTATGTGGCCATGCACAAGGGCGAACACCGCAGCGC
This sequence comes from Variovorax paradoxus, assembly GCF_009498455.1. Lineage (NCBI taxonomy): Bacteria > Pseudomonadati > Pseudomonadota > Betaproteobacteria > Burkholderiales > Comamonadaceae > Variovorax > Variovorax paradoxus. The sequence goes on from NZ_CP045644.1 coordinate 88,218, forward strand.
GCTCACGTCGTCGATCGTGATGCTGGCGCAGGAATGCTGCGACTTCACGCGGATGTTCCAGGCGCAGGCGGAGGACGAACAGGCTTCGTAGGGCGCACTGGTGCGCGCTGGAGGCCTCTTCCCCGTCGCTAGCTTCCTCGCGTGAGCATCCGCCCCGCGCGCGCCAGCACTTTCGCTTCGCCCTCGCCGCCGCGGTAGGCCAGCACGCCGTTCACGAACACGCGCTCGACGCCTTCGCTCACCCCGTGCGGCTGGTCGTAAGTCGCCGTGTCGGTGATGGTCTCGGGGTCGAACACCACCACGTCGGCCATCGTGCCGACGCGCAGAAGGCCGCGGTCCGCGATGCGCAGGTTGCGCGCGGTCATGCCCGTCATCTTGTGCACGGCCTGCTCCAGCGTGAAGAGCTTGCGCTGACGCCAGTAACGCGCGAATACGCGCGGGAACGCGCCCCACAGCCGCGGATGCGGGTGCCGGTCGTGCGGCAGGCCGTCGCTGCCGATCATGGTGAGCGGGTGCGCAATGACGCGCTCCACGTCTTCTTCCTGCATCTGGAAGTAGCAGGCGCCGCCGGGCTTCAGGCGCAGGCAGGCTTGCTGCTCGGTGGTGCCCCACTCGCGCGCGATGTCGGAGAGGAGGCGGCCGGTCATCTCAGGGTGCGGGTCGGACCAGGTCAGCAGCACATCGATGACACCGTCGACGAGGTCTTCGCGCAGCACGGTGGAGCCGGCCACGTAGGGGTAGACGTCCATCGCGATCTGCTGGCGCTGCGACAACGCCTCGATCAGCGGCATCGTTTCCTTGGTGCGGCCCCAGTTCGCGGGGCCGGCGCACTTGTGGTGCGAGATGACCAGCGGCACGCCCGCGCTGAAGGCCGTGTCGCCAGCCTCGTGCAGCGCTTCGATGATCTGCTGCATCTCGCTGCGCAGGTGCGTGGCGTAGACGCCGCCGTGGCGCGCGACGACGCGTGCGAGCGCGGTGACTTCCTCGGCCGGTGCGGCAAAGGCTTCTTCGTAGAACAGCCCGGAAGACATGCCATGCGCGCCCGCGGCCATGCAGTCGTCGAGCAGCGCTTCCATGCGCGCCAGTTCGTCGGCGTTCGCGGGGCGGTCGAGCGCCTGCATCGCCGCGAAGCGCAGCGTGGTGTGGCCGACCAGCGCAGCCACGTTGAGCGTGGGCTGCACCGCATCGACCGCAGCGCGGTACTCGGCCATGGTCGCGTGCTTGAACGAGTCAGCACCCAGCAGCGTGAGCGGCGGCTTCGACTGCGGCGTGCGGTAGGGCGCCAACGAGATGCCGCAGTTGCCCGTGACCACGGTCGTGATGCCCTGCGACACCTTGGGCAGGCACAGCGGGTCGCGCAGCACGATCGCGTCGTCGTGCGTGTGCGCGTCGATGAAGCCGGGCGCGATCACCTTGCCGCGGCAATCGACCACGTCGACGTCTGCGATGCTCAGCCCTTCGGGCAGCCGCGTGCGCAGGCCTTCGCCGAGCGCGAGGATGCGATCGCCCTGCAGCAGCACGTCGCCGGGCCACGAAGGGCCGCCCGAGCCATCGACCACGAGGCCGGCTTCGAGCAGAACGGCTGGGGTGTCGCTCATGGTTCGCCGCCTCCCTTTTTCGCATTGATGCCGCCACCGTCCCAACTCTGCAGCGGGTGCGTGGTGGCGTCGATGCCGTGCCGCTGAAAGGCCTCGCGCGCGCGCTGCAGGCGCAGCACGGCGGGTTCGCCGCGGCGCTGCGCCACCAGCACAGTGAGGATCTCGATGACGGTGAGGTGCGTGAGGTAGGCGTCGATGCCCACGTGCATCACGGCGTCGTCGGGCACCGACAGGCCGATGAGGAAGTCGGCCTTGGCTGCGAGGGCAGTGCCCGGCCGCGTGATCGCGACCACCTGGGCGCCTTGCCCGCGTGCGATGTCGACCGCATCGAGCAGCGACGGCATGCCGCCCACGTGCGAGATGGCGATGACCACGCCGCCCGGGCGTTGTGCTGCACCGGCCACCTGCTGCAGGTGGTAGTCGGCCCAGGCGTTGGCCGAGAGGCCGAGGCGGAACAGCCGCGCCTGCAGGTCGTTCGCCATGAACCACGAGGTGGCGCCCGCGCCGTACAGGTCGACGTGCGGTGCGGACGCGATGGCGCGCACGGCGCCATCGAGCACCTGCATGTCGAGCTGGCCGCGCACGCCCGAGACCGAAGCCGCGGCGCTGCGTGCGATCTTGCTGACCACTTCGTCGGCGGCGTCTTCGATGTTGACGCGGCGGTGCAGCGGCGAACCGCCGAGTGCCAGTTCCTGCGCAAGCGCGAGCTTGAACTCGCGCAGCCCGGCAAAGCCGAGGTCGCGGCAGGTGCGCATGATGGTGGGCACCGAGCTGCGCGAGCGCTCGGCCAGCTGCTCGAAGCTTTCTTCGAGCGCGCGGTCGGGGTCTTCGAGGATCAGGTCGAGAATCGCGCGCCGCGTGGCCGGCGCGTCGCCACGCGCCTCGGCGATTCTCTTGAGCAATGAGGGCGTCATCGGTGCGTTTTTTTAGAAGTGCATGGCGACGGCGTCGCTCACGCGGTAGTCGTTCTCGACCACGGGCATCCAGTGCCATTTGTCGAAGGTGGTGCAAGGGTGCGAGATGCCCAGGCCCACGCGGTCACCGACCTTGGGGGCATCTGCTTCTTCGCTTGCGTCCCAGCGCAGGTAGGCGTGCTGGTCGTTCAATGCGGTGATCTTCCAGCCGGCGGGAACGCCCTGCGGCTGCAACGCGCCGCGCGCCGCACGCGCAATCGGCACGGGCAGCGAGAGGTCGAAGGAGATGTCGCGCTTGCCGACCGACAGGATCGCCAAGCCCGGTTCGGGGCGCGACTGCACGTTGGCCCAAACCTCCATCGCCGGTGTCAGGCCTTCGCCGCACTCGCAACCCAGGCGCTGGTCGACCACGCTCACCATGCGCTTGTAGAAGCCGTGGTCGTGCGTGACGTAGCAGCCCGAGCGCAGCAGGCCGCGCACCGGTGAGCCCAGCGCAGGCTTGAGCCGCCCGGCCACGAGATCGAAGATGGCCGAACCGCCGGCAGAGACCAGCACTTCGTCGGTCTCGAACAGCTTGTGCGTGTCGCAGTGACGCGCGACGGCTTCGACGCGGTCCATCAGCGTGGTGGCGTAGGCCGTGTCGGGCTCGCTCTCGCCCGTGGCGCCCTGCCCTTCATACGTCTCGATGCCCACGAGTTTGGCCGCGTCGCTCGCGCGCACCCGCGTGGCGAGCGCGATGGCTTCGTCGTGCGTGCGGCAGCCCGTGCGTGCGCCTTGCACGCCGATCTCGAGCATCACTTCAAAAGGCACGCTCGCAGGGTTGCGCCGGGCCCAGTCTTCGATCAGCGCCAGCTGCGCGATCGAATCAACGAGGAACACGACACGCAGGTCCGCATGGTCCGCCAGCAACAGCTGGATGCCCGCCAGGTCTTCGTCGCTCACCACCTGGTTGGCGATGAGTGTGCGGCGCGCACCGGCCGCCACGCCGACGGCCAGTTGCGTGACAGTGGCGAAGGTCAACCCCCAGGCGCCGGCGTCGAGCTGGCGCTGGAACAGCTGCGGCGACATGGTGGTCTTGCCGTGCGGCGCGAGGTCGATGCCCCACTCGCGCACGCGCGACTGCATCCATTGGAGGTTGTGCTCCAGCGCCTCGCGCTTGAGCACGGCCAGCGGCAGCGGCAGGTCGCCGGCCAGCACGTTCCAGCCGGCAGCGCCGACTTCGCTGCGCCGGCGCGGTGCCTGGGTGCGCGGGTAGCCCTTGAAGTTGCTGCCCAGCAGCGGGTCGATGAAGTCTTGGGTAGCAGAAGCGGTATCGGTCATGGTCGTGCAACGGCGATGTGGGAGAGCAGTTCTTTGCGGATGCAGGCGCTGTAGTGTCCCGTGGAAATCTCATCCAGGCTGGGCACCGTCTGCGCACAGGCCTCGATGGCATGCGGGCAGCGCGTGCGGAACACGCAGCCCGAGGGCGGCGAGATCGGGCTGGGAATGTCGCCCTTCAGGGCAATGCGTTCGGTGGCGAGCGTGGGGTCGGGCCTCGGGCTCGCGGCCAGCAGCGCCTGCGTGTAGGGGTGCAAAGGCCGCGCGAACAGCTCGTCGGTGGTCGCCACTTCCATCACCTTGCCCAGATAGAGCACCACCACGCGGTCGCACAGGTACTCGACCACGTCCAGGTCGTGCGAGATGAAGAGCATGGTGAGACCGAGGCGCTCGCGCAGGTCGGCCAGCAGGTTGATGACCTGCGACTGGATGGACACATCGAGCGCCGACAGCGGCTCGTCGGCCACAATGAACTCGGGCTCCACGGCCAGTGCACGCGCCACGCCGATGCGCTGGCGCTGGCCGCCAGAGAACTCGTGCGGGAAGCGGCTGGCATGCTCGGGGCGCAGGCCCACCGTTTCGAGCAGCTCGGCGATGCGCTTGTCGCGTGCCGCCGCGCCCTTGTGCAGCCCGTGCGTGGACAGCGCCTCGCCGAGGATCGCGCTGATGCGCATCTTCGGGTTCAGGCTCGCGTACGGGTCCTGGAAGATGATCTGCAGCTTGCTGCGCAGCTTGCGCATGCGTTCGCCCGAGAGGCCGCCGATGTCGTCGCCGCGGTACAGCACCTGGCCCTCGGTGCGCTCGACGAGGCGCAGCACGGTGCGGCCGATGGTGCTCTTGCCCGAGCCCGATTCGCCGACGAGGCCGAGGGTCTCGCCGGGGTGGATGGCGAAGGACACGTCGTCCACCGCGCGCACGGGGCGGTCGCTGCTGCCGAAGTATTTTTTAAGTCCGCGGACTTCGATGAGGGGGACGGCGGTGGTCATCATCGTGGGCTTCTTGTATTAGCTCCCTCCTTCCGGGGAGGGTTGGGGTGGGGCACGACGGCACGGATGAAGCACTGCGCCGAACGAACGCCGCTTGCCCCATCCCAGCCTTCCCCGGAAGGGGAAGGAGCAACACGCCAGGCGGTGCGCTTGTCATGCGACTCTCACCAAAGGCTGGTCCGGCTGCACGCGCACGCAGCGCGCCTGGCGGTCCTGGCGGATGTCGATCAGCGGCGGCATCGCACTGCGGCATTCCGGCAGCGCCTGGTCGCAGCGCGGCTCGAAGGCGCAGCCCGGCGGCGGCGCCAGCGGACTCGACACCTGCCCGCGAATGGCAAACAGCCGCTTGGGCTTGGGCTGCCCAGGAACCCGCGCCTTGCCCGGCAGACACGCCAGCAGGCCCTGCGTGTACGGATGCTCAGGCTGTGCAAAGAGTGGCCGCACGGGCGCTTGCTCGACCACGCGCCCCGAGTACAGCACCACCACGTCGTCGGCATGGTGCGCCACCACGCCCAGGTTGTGCGTGATGAACAGGATGCTCATGCCCGTCTCGGCCTGCAGCCGGCGCATCAGCTCCAGGATCTGCGCCTGGATGGTCACATCAAGTGCCGTGGTGGGTTCGTCGGCGATCAAGAGCGTCGGGTCACAGGCCATCGCGAGCGCGATCATCACGCGCTGGCGCATGCCGCCCGAGAGCTGGTGCGGGTACTCGTGAATGCGTTGGGCAGCAGCCGGAATCTCGACCAGCTCCAGCATGCGCAGCGCATGGACCAGCGCCGCCTTGCGATCGAGCCCCTTGTGCAGGCGCACGCTCTCGGCGATCTGCTCGCCGATGGTGAACACCGGGTTCAGGCTCGTCATGGGCTCCTGGAAGATCATCGACAGCTGGTTGCCGCGCAGCGAGCGCATCTCGCGTTCGCCGATCTGCAGCAGGTCGAGCGTCTTGCCTTCGCGGGTGACGAAAGAAGCCGATCCGCTGACCTGCGCGTTGGCGGTCTTGGGCAGCAGGCGCATCAGCGTGAGGCTGGTGACCGACTTGCCCGAGCCGGACTCTCCGACGAGTGCTGTGGTCTTGCCGGGTTGGATGGAGAAGCTCACATCGGCCACCGAACGGATCAGGCCGTCTTCGGTAGGGAAGCTGGTGCTCAGGTTGGTGACCGTGAGACGTGGGGTGGTGTTCGTGGTGTTCATCACGAGGTCTTCTTGAGCTTCGGATCGAGCAGGTCGCGCACGCCATCACCGAGCAATTGCAGCGACAGCGCCGTGAAGATGATCGCCAGCCCCGGGAACAGCACGACCCAGAAGGCCTGGTGCGCGTACTGCTGGCTGCCCGCGACCATGGTGCCCCAGGTCGGGATCTCGGGCGGCACGCCGACGCCGAGGAACGACAAACCCGCTTCGGCCAGGATCGCGTAGGCAAAGATGAACGACACCTGCACGAGGATCGGCGACATCAGGTTCGGCAGGATGTGGCGCCACAGGATGCGCGAGGTGCGCACGCCCAGGGCGCGCACGGCTTCGACGAACAGCAGCTCGCGCACCACCAGGGTCGAGGCCCGCACCACGCGTGCGACACGCGGCGTGTAGACCAGCACCAGCGCAAGAACGGTGTTCATCAGCGAGGGCCCCAGGATCGCCACCAGCGCGATGGCCAGCAGGATGTCGGGAAAAGACATCATGGCGTCGACCACGCGCATCAGGGGTGCGTCGAGCCGGCGGAAGAAGCCCGCCATCAAGCCCAGCACCGTGCCGGCGATGACCGAGCCCAGGGCGGTGAGCGCGGCAATGGCCAGCGAGTAACGGGCACCGTGCACGATGCGCGCGTACATGTCGCGGCCCAGTTCGTCGGTGCCGAGCAGGTGTTCGGCACTCGGCGCCTTCAGGCGCTGCAGCACTGCCGTGTCGTTGGGGTCGGCCGAAGCAAACAGCGGCGCACCCACAGCGAGCACGGCGATCACCAGCAGCACCAGGGCGGAGACCATCACGATGCGGCGGTGCATCAGCTGGCGGAGCATTCGAGGCATGCGCATCGTTCAGACCTTCACGCGCGGATCGACGACGGCATACAGCAGGTCGATCGAGAAATTGATGAGCACATAGATCGCGGCGATCACGAGCAGCGCGCCTTGAATGACGGGGTAGTCGCGCCGCAGCACGGCGTTGACCACCAAGTTGCCCACGCCCGGCAGGCCGAACACCGTCTCGGTGATGACGGCGCCGCCGATCATGAGTGCGACCGTCAGGCCGATCACGGTGACGATGGGCACCAGCGCGTTGCGCAGCGCGTGCTTCAAGACGACGGTGCTCTCGCTCAGGCCCTTGGAGCGCGCGGTGCGCACGTAGTCTTCACCGAGCACGTCGAGCATCGAGGCGCGCGTGAAGCGGATGATGAGCGCGGAGTTCAGCAGGCCCAGCACGGTGGCCGGCAGCACCAGCGCATGCAGCCGCTCGGCAAACGGCGCATCGGGCGCGCCGTAGCCCGACACCGGGAACCATCCGAAGGACACCGCGAAGATCTGGATCAGCACGATGCCCATCCAGAAGCTCGGAATGCTCGCGCCCAGCATCGCGATGCCGGTGAAGAACTGGTCGACCACACGCCCGCGAAACACCGCAGAGACGATGCCGCAGGGCACGCCGATGAGCGCGGCGATGGCCACGGCCATCAGGGCCAGCAAGGTGGTGGGTTCGGCGCGCTCCCACAGCGCCTGCGTGACCGGGCGCTGCAGGAAGATCGAGGTGCCCAGGTTGCCCTGCAGCACTTCGCGCAGCCAGTAGCCGAACTGCACGGGCAGGGGTTTATCGAGGCCGTACTCCTTCTGCACGCGGGCGATGTCGGCGGCGGTGGCCTGGTCGCCCAGCAGCACGGAGATGGGGTCGCCCGAGGCGGCGCGGGTGAGCACGAAGACCAGCACGGCGACGAGGGCCAGCACGGTGAGCATGCCGCCCGCGCGCGAGGCGATGTAGCGAAGCGATCCGCTCCTGGTCATGACGAGAACTCGATGGCGGCGGCGCTGCCGACGGCCACGTACTGGCCGGTGAACTGCACGTCGCCGTTCTTCTTCACGCGGAAGATGGTCACGTTGTCGCCCTGCTTGTTGTGGCACACGTAGAGAAAGCGCCCGCTCGGCTCGAGCGTGCAGCTGCGCGGGTAGTTGCCGCGCGTCCACTCTTCGCGCACGAGCGTGGGCGCGCCGGTGCGCGCATCGACCTTGAAGATCGAGATCGAATCGTGCAGCCGGTTGAGCGACACGAAGTGCGTGCCGCCCGGCAGCATGCGGATGCCCGAGGCGTAGCTGGTGCCCTTGAAGCCGGCGGGCAGCGCCGAGGTTTCGCTCACGAGCGTGAGCACGCCGGTGGCGCCGTCGTAGCGCAGGAAGGCGATGGTCGAGGCTTCCTCGTTGACGAGGTAGACCCAGTGGCCATTCGGGTGGAAGGCGAAGTGGCGCGCGCCCGAGCTCTCGGACACGGCCACCGTGCTCGGCTGGCTCAGCGCGCCGGTGGCGCGGTCGAAGCGGTACGAGATGACGCGGTCGAGCCCCAGGTCGGCCACGAGCACGAAGTTGCCGGCCGGGTCGGCCTGCACCATGTGCGCGTGCGGGCCGTCGTGGTCGCTGGTGGCGAAGCCTTCGTGCACGCGCGCGATGAGCGGCACGACGTCGGCGCCGGGCTTGCAGGGCGTGGCGGCACCGCATGCGGCCACGTCCTTGTAGACGACGGCGGCGCGGTCGGTGTCGAAGGTGCCGTCAGTGCGCAGCGCGATCACGCTGACATCGCCGCTGGCGTAGTTGGCGGTGAACACGAAACGGCCGTCGGGGTGCACGCTCAGGTGCGCGGGGTCCTTGCCGCCGCAGGGCATCTCGGCCACGAACGACAACGCGCCGTTCGCGCCAATGCGAAAGGCCGAGACCGAGCCGGCCTCGAACTCGTTGGCCGCATAGAGCATCGGCAGGCTCGGGTGGCGTGCGAGCGAAGCGGGGTTGCGCAGCTTGGCATCGCTGCCTGCGCTGGCCACGGCGGGCGGTGCGCCCGGAATCGGCTTGAGCGCCCCGGTCGCGCCGTCCACCACGAACTGGTGCACGCCGAGCCCGCGCCCGCCGCGCCACGGCTTGCCGCCGTCGCTGTAGGTGCCGACATAGGCATACACGGGACCCGACGTGGCGGCTTGAGCGGTGGTGGCCATGGATGAATTGAGTCCGAGGGCGCCGAGGCCGGAGGCCACAGCGCTGACTTGCAGGAGTTGACGACGCGACGGCATGGCGGTGCTTGCTTGCTTGCGGCCTTACTTGATCTTCGCGTTCCAGAAGAACGGCCAGGTCGCGGGCTGGTAGTTGTCCAGCGCCGGGCTCTTGGCCGAGAGGCCGTTGAACTTGCCGACGTTGATGTACGGCACCTCGTCGTACACCACCTGCTGCACCTTGGCCCACAGCGCGCCGCGCTTGGCCGGGTCGCTCTCGGTGTTGAACGCGCTGAGCGCGGCCTTCTTGGCGGGCGAATCCCACCAACCGGGTGCGCCGTCGCCCAGTTGCGGCGGCGAGAGCATGGGCTCGGGGAACTGGCCCGAATGGGTCACGTAGATGTCCCACAGCTTCGGGTCGTTGCGGCGTTGCACGAGCGTGGCCCAGTCGACCACGTTGAGGTCGACCTTGAAGCCGGCGCGCTTGAGCTGCTCGGCCATCAAGAGCGACATGTTGTAGTGAAAGTCGTACTGGCGGCTGGTGAGCACGCGGATCGGCTCGCCCTTGTAGCCAGCCTTGCTCGCGGCATCCTTCGCCTTGGTGGCGTTGCGCTGGTTGTACTGGTCGGCACCGGCGGTCGAGTAGAACGGCGAGCCCTTGGGGAAGTGGTTGGCCTCGGCCACGAAGAAGCGCGTGTCGCCGAAGCCGGCCGCGAGCATCTCGCCCTGGCCCAGCGCGGTCTGCACGGCCTGGCGCACCGGCTGGCTCGCGGCCACGCCTTCCTTGGTGTTGAGCACGAGGTACGGGAAGCCGAACGACGGCGTCATGATCGGCAGCGTCTTGCCGCCGGCCTTCTCCAGGCGCGGCAGGGCTTCCACCGGCAGCAGGTCGGCAAAGTCGTACTGGCCGGCCAGCGCACCTTCGACGCGCGTGCTGGCGTTGGGCACGGGCACGAAGCGCAGCTCTTCGATGGCCGCTTCGCGTTTGCCGCCGTAGCCGCTCGCGGGTTCCTTGCGTGCGCTGTACTTGTCGAAGCGCGAGAGCAGCACGAACTGGTCGGGGCGGCGTTCCTTGAACTTGTAGGGGCCGGTGCCGACGAAGTCTTTCAGCGGCGAAGCGATCGAGTCCTTGGCCATGATGGCCGCCATGCCGCTGGGCAGCGCGAGCTGCGACAGCAGCGGTGCGTACGGCGCCTTCAGCACGATCTCCACGCCCAGCGGGCCCTTGGCCTTGAGGCTTTCGATTTCCTTGCCCACGGCCTTGCCGCGCGGCGACTGGTCCATCCAGCGCTGCAGGCTGGCCACCACGTCGTCGGCCGTGAGCTCGCGGCCGTTGTGCAGCGCCACGCCCTTGCGCAGCGTGATCGCGTAGGTCTTGCCGTCGACCGAGATCTTGGGCATGGTCTCGGCCAGCATCGGCACCACGTTCCACTTGGCATCGAAGGTGTAGAGCGTCTCGTACACGTGCTGCATGATGGTTCCGACCAGGTCGGCGGTCGATGCCATCGGGTCGAGCGTCTGCGGCTCGGCCACCATCGCCAGCGTGGCGAAGTTGCGCGGGCCCTGCGCCTGTGCGCTCGGGTGCGGCAGTGCGGTGCACAGCATCGCGAGCAGGGAAGCGCCCAGCAGGCTGCGCTTGGACAGGCGGGGCAGGCGCTGGACAACAAGACCGGCGTGGGACATGGAGAACTCCTTCGTGGGTCGGACTGATTTATGAAAGAAATTTTCTTTCTAGGCCCAACTCTGAAGCAGACTTCGTGCCAAATCATCCGTGTTAACCCTTGTTGAGGGGTTATTCTGAAAAAGTCTTTCAGATCAGACGGATACTGCGGCCCTCACCCGTCCTCACTCAACCCACCTTCACAGGAGTTTCCATGCCCCTCGAATACCTCGGCGCCCCACCCGTCGCCTCCGACCGCCAGGCACGCCCCTTCTCCCCCGCCGTGCGCGCGGGCGACTTCGTCTATGTGTCGGGCCAGGTGCCCGCCAATGCGCAGGGCGAGATCGTGGCGGGCGGCATCGAGGTGCAGACGCGCCAGGTGATGGAGAACCTCAAGACCGTGCTCGCGCTGGCCGGCGCCACGCTCGACGACGTGTGCAAGAGCACCGTCTGGCTGCACGACGCGCGCGACTTTGGTGCCTTCAACCGCGTCTACATGAGCTACTTCGGTGAGAACAAGCCGGCACGCTCGACCACCGAGGCGCGCCTCATGGTCGATGCGAAGGTCGAGATCGACGTCGTCGCGTACAAGCCCAAGGCCTGATCAGGCCAATCAGGCTCTTCAGGCGTTACGCAGTTCGGTCTTGCGCTGCACGATGCGCGAGACCAGCCCGTACTCCACGGCCTCCGTGGCCGACAGCCAGCGGTCGCGCTCGATGTCGGCCAGCACCACCTCGAGGGGCTTGCCGGTTTCGCGCGCAATCTCGTGCGCGATGCGCTGGCGGGCCTTGAGGATTTCCTGCGCCTGAATCGCGATGTCGGTCGCCTGCCCGCCCGCGCCGCCGCTGGGCTGGTGGATCAGAAAGCGCGTGTTCGGCAGGCACACGCGGCGCTCGCGCGGCGCCGCCAGGAACAGGTGCGTGGCCGCGCTGCCGACCCAGCCGGTGCCGATCATGTGCACCGGCGCGCTGATGAAGCGCACCACGTCATGAATGGCGTCGCCCGACTCCAGGTGCCCGCCCGGCGAGCTCACGAGGATGTCGATGGGCTTGTCGCTGCTGTCGGCATCGAGCGCGATGAGCCGGCGCGTGACATCGGCCGCCACGCTGTCGGTGATGCTGCCGAAGATCAGCAGCGTGCGCGACTTGAACGCTTTCTCCTCGAGGTAGGAATTGCGCGGCTCGGCGGTGGCCGCGGGCGGCGTGTCGTCGTCGGTTTCCAGCGTTGAAAACATGGGCTGCATGAAGAAAGCTCCTGTGGTTGATCGGTCCTGGCGAACAAGCCCACAGTTTCGTGACATTGCGCGTGCCGTGGCAAGCTCAGGCGGCCATCCGGGGCGACACCACGGCCCGTCGGGGCGTACCGACGCCGGCCAGCACCGCGCGCCCCGTCATCGCGCCGCAATGGTCCAGCGCCTGGCGCAGGACGGTGTCCACGTTGCGCAGCGACAGGCCGTAGTGCGAGGCCACCTCCTGGCGTGTCTTCTCCTCGATGCGCAAGGCCTCGAGCACGGCCCGGTGACGCCGCGGCAGGCCCTGCATCGCGCGATCGACCGAGCCGACTTCGGCGCGCACTTCGGCCATGTCCTCGGGCCCGGGCGCGTGGTCGATGGCCGCCTCGACGGCGGTGTGCGGGTCGTCCACATAGCGCCATGCCCCCTCGCTGCGCAACCGGTCCATGGCCACGTTGCAGGCCACGCGATAGACATAGGCGCTGGGGTTCTCCACGGGCGCGCACACCCGCAGGTGACCCAGCCGCAGCCAGGCGTCGTGCAGACATTCGCTGGCCATCTCGGCGCACCCGAGATGGCGGGTCAGCTTGCGCCGCAGCCCTTCGTAGTTGGCGCAGAGAAAAACCTGCAGCGCCAGGCGACGCTGCGCTTCGTCCCGCAGTTCGCCGGCCGCGTCGTCGCGCGCCGGCGCTGGCTGTTCACAAAGGACACTGGGTGCCATGACATGCCGCCCCTGCCCGCCTAGCGGTCCTGCTGCAGGCGACGACGCTCGTCGCTGCTCAGGCCGGCCCAGTGCTTCGGGTCGATCTTGCGGCCCATGCCCACCACCTGCACGGGGTTCTGCGGGTCGTAGTCGACCTGCGCCCCGGATTGCAGCCCCGACCGCGGCGGCGGCGCGTCGCGCCCTTCTTGTGCAGGCTCGTTGCCGAAGCCGAGCACACGCACCGTGAAGACCGACGCCAGCGCCTGCCGCGCGGCCGTGCGCTCGCGCTGCACCGCGTCCTGCGCCGCGGCCGTCGCCTGCGCAGCGGCGGCGCTCGCGTTGGTGAGCGCGCCGATGTTCACTGCCGCGATCACCGGCAGGCCCTTGGTCTCGCCCTTGACCTGGATGTTGTCCGCGTTGAGCACCTGCAGCGCTGCAATGTTCAGGTTGCCCGCCACGCGCAGGCCCGCGTCGCCGGCGTTCACGGTGCCGCGCGGCGCCACCAGGTCGACGTCGCCGTCGCCCACGGTGCCGATGCCGCTGCCGCTCATGTCCGACTTCTCGCGGATCACCGTCACGCCGTCCAGGTCGGTGACCACCTCGGGTGCCGACGGCACGCGCAGCGTCTTGGAGCCGCGGCCCGCATCGATGTCGCCGTCGGTGGCCCAGATGATCTGGTCGCTGCCCTGCTGGGTGACCTCGGGCACGAAGGACAGGATGCGCGACTGGTTCACCGTCACGTCGTCCTTCGCGAAGATGCCGATGTGCCCCGAGGCCAGCGTCACCAGGCCATAGCCGGCCGGCACCGTGGCCCCCAGCGCCGCCACCTGCAGGCCCCCGCCGGGCGTGAGCACGCCGATGTCGCCGCCGGCCATCGTGCGCAGCATGAGCTTGTTGGCCGCGACGTCGCCCTTCCAGCCGTCGCCCGGGAACAGCGTCTTGATGGCCACATAGCCGCGGTTGTAACCGCCGTTGCGCGGCAGCCCGCCGGTGCCCGGTTCGTTCTGGTCGCGCCCCGCTTCGCGCAGTTCGATCAGGTAGATCTGCCGCAGGAACTGCTGCTGCGCGAGCGCAGGCAGCTGCTGGAAGCGCGCCCACGCGTCCAGCGGTGCCAGCGTCTCGCCGGTCATGTCCTTCATGTACGACACAAGGCCCCGGCGCACGGTTTTTTCCTGTCCGCCCGGGCGGGTCTCGACCCGATCGGTCAGGTAGGCCGGAAGCACGCTGCCGTCCGCGCCGGCGCTTTGAAGGTACGAAGGCATGGAGGCCACCCTCGACGGGTCGAGGTAGGCGCTGGCGAACGCGCCGTAGCCCACCGCGCCGTTCATGCCCGCCATCACCGTGATCGAGGCACCCTGTTCGGGCAGGCCCTTGATCTGCGTCCCGTCCATGGGTCGGTTGTTCAGGTCATATTGCTGGTTGCCCAGGGTCTGGACCTTCAGGTTGTCTGCATAGACGTCACGCCCGGCGGACAGCACCAGGGTGCCGGGCCCTTGTATCGCAATGCTGCCCGTGTCCTCGATAACGTTCATGGTCGCGGCACGCACGTTCGCCATCGCCAGGATGTCGTTGCCGGCTTCCAGCAAGGTCACGTCGCTGGCCCGCACATTTCGCGCATTGACACGCATGCCGCGGATATCCGTTCCGGCCCGCACCCAGGTCTGCTCATTGGTCGTCAGGTCGAGCCCCAGGATGGAACCCTGTCCGGCATAAAGGCGGCTCGGTTCAAAGTCGCTTGCCAAGGGCAACACATCCGGATTGTTGACTGAGGTAGCGATGACATGGGACCCCATCTGGTTGGCAAGCAACCTTTCCATCGCCTCAGAACCCGTAGCTCCAGCGCTGGGCAAGAACGCGGAAGGCAACATGCCGGGTGTGGCACGGGGCATGGCCAGCTGAGCTTCCAGATCTCCGCGACTGCCCAACTGAAAAAGAGCTTCGCGATTCTGTGTCGCAAAGCGTATGTCACCTTGCGCAATGAATTGCACATCGTTCGTCGCGGCTGGCATGACCCACAAAGGCCCTTGTATTTCAAGGCTGCCGTTCATGGCAAAAGCAGCTGTGTGCGCCGGGAAACGGTTGCCACCCGCGCCGATCAGGTTGTTCTGGCCCGTGTCGCCGAAGCGCAGGGACAGGTCGTGGAATATGAATTCGGGCTGATTGACAAACGTGATATTTCCGCCGGTGGACACCAGCTTGAGTGCCGTGCGATCCGTGTAGCCGCTCATGTAAGCGCCGTAATCCAGTTTCGGCAAGGCACCTGCACCGCTCCCGTCGTCACCATAGCGGACAAGGAGAGGGTCCACCACCGTCTGCACGCGCAAGTCGCCCGCCGTGCGCACCTTCAGGGTGGCATCGCCCAAAGCCAATACCGGTGCCACAGAAAAGGTGTAGGTACTGCTATCAACGGCCCCTTCGTTCCATATGACCGATACCGTGTTGCCGACCGCTGTTTCACCGGCCTTGATGTCACCCGCACCGCGTGCCACGTAGTACTGACCACCGCGTATCGCGCCGCCGGCCTCGACCGTCAGGGTGCCGCCGTTGCGCACCTCCATCGCCATCGCTTCGGTGGCCGAGCGGCCGCCGCGCATGCGCATGGTCGTGGGCAACACCACCACCAGGTTGCCCAGGTCGCCGCCGGCGTTGACCGTCACGTTGCCGCCACCCAACGCGCCCACACCCTGCTTGAACGCGCCATGGTTGATCCACCAACTCGATTGCTCGGGCGGCAGCGTCAGAGGGCCCCAGGAGCCGTCCGGCCGCGTACCGTACTCACCACTCTCGTATTCACCGAAGTAGCCCTGTGAGTTGAGGGCGCCCTGCCGGTTCAACCACTCCGTGAATCGCTGGCCGGCCGGCTGCGCCACGACGCTGCCCTGCGCACTGATGTCCAGGTTGCCGCCGTCAGTGCCGTAGATCGCGGCCGCATGGGCCGTCGTGAAGTCGCTCCAGGCCGTCATGTCCTTGCGTCCAGCCGTGTAGATCACCGACTCCTTGTGCGCCAGCGTCAGGTCTCTGCCCGCACGCACCTCGAGGTCACCGGTACCGGTGCGAACCAGCTTGCCTGCACCGTTGTCGATGGCGGTGTCTGGATCCGTGTCGGCCGTGCCGATGGTGAGGGTGCCGCCACCGGCTGCTTGTGCTGCCAGCGGCTTGACCGCCAGCGTGTGGGCCGAGTCCAGGTCGGCGCCTGCAACCAGGCGCAGGTTCCACGAAGCGCCTTCCTGCAGCTTGCCTGCGCGGTCGGCGGTGTCAAAGCCGTCACTCAGGTGACCATTGACGACCAGGTTGCCACCAGCCCTGAGCGTGAGCGTGCCTTCCCTTGCGTTGGCAAAGTCGCTGCGCAGGTTCCAGTCGCTGTTCATGGCCAGGTCGCCGGCGCTTTCGATCGTGATGCCGGGCATGACGGCCAGGCTGGTGCCCAGGCGTGCCGCCACAGCGGGCGCCGCTGCGCTGAACTGGTTGGCATCGGCAATTGCAGCGGCTTTGACGGAGTCGACCGTGCTGCTGTTGTAGGTGGCAACACCCTCGAGCACCGCCGAGCGCGCACCGGCGATGCTGACGTTGACGGCGGTGGCGTGGAGGTCGTTGTGAGCCGCATTTTGCTGCGCACGCAGCCTGACCTTGCCGCCTTCGTTGCCGGCCACGTCGATGGCGCCGCCCCGCAGGTCCAGTTGCCCGCCCGCCGCTTCAAGGGTGACGCGGCCGCTGCCCAGCTCACCGGTGGCGCCGGCCAGCAGCTGCGCGCCGGCATTCATCGTCACCCCATTGCCGCCGGTGATGCGGATGGCGCCGCCGTAAGCGGCCCTTGCATCGACGGTGCCTGCAATCGTGATCCTGCCCTGGTCGGTGGTCAGGCCGAAGTCTTCCACCGTGGTGGTGCCGTCCAGCGTGATATCGCCCTGGCGGATGCGGAACTGCCGTGAGCGGTTGAAGCCCGCAGCGTTCAGACGCTGACTGAAGCTGGCAAAGCCGGCCAGCTCGGCAATATCGAGCGAGAAGGCGCCGGCTTTGCCGCCCGTGCCCGCTCGTGCATTGATCGTGCCGTCCAGCACGACGGTGCCGCCGTCGGCGGCCGCGACGTTCAAGGCGCCGGCGTTGCCGCCGTCCTTGTGGGCCGCGAGGTTGAGATGGCTGCCGCTGCTCAGCCGCACGTCGCCGCCCACAGCCGAGAGCTTGATGCTTCCCGCATCGGCATACGCGGCCACGTCGAAGAACTGTTTGGCAAAGCCGCCGACGTCGATCTGCGCGCCATCGCCCAAGGTCAGGCTGCCGGCAGTCGCCGTCATGTCGACGCTGCCGCCAAGCGCCACAGCGCGGCCGCCGAACACAATGCTGGCGCCGGACAGGCTCAGGCGTGAACCGAGGCTGTCCTGCAGATCTTGTGGGGCTGAATCACCCCCTGCTGTTGCCAGGACTTGCAATGCACCGGTGGTGGTGATGCTTTGTGCGGCACCGCCACGGCCTGTGAGCAGCGGGGTGTTCAAGGTCAGCGCGATGGCGCCGGTGTCGATGCCGCCTTTGCCAGTACCGACGATGCGATCACGGCCACCCAAGGCAATGCGATGGAAGCCGGCGAAGTTCTTCTGGCCCGCCCCCAGGACCAGGGTCGTGGCGTCCAGCGTGAAGCTGCCGGTGCCGTTGCCTGTTGCGGCCAGGTTGGCGCCGCTGTTCTCCAGTGCAATCGTGTCGCCCTTGATGACGATGTCGCCGCCATGACCGGTGAAGGCAGCGCCGTCGAAGGTCAACGAAGCCAGGCCCGCCGCACCGAGGTCGACGGGTTGGTGGAAGTCGAAGCTCGAGTAGCTGCGCAGGGTCAGGTGTTTTGAATTGGCCAACTGGGCCAGACCGGCGCTGTCCAGCACCATGCCGCTGCCACCGCCGAAGCCGATGCGACCGGCGGCCACCGAGAGGTCAACGCCCGATATCTGCGCCGACGCTGCAAGCTCCGTGGTGCGCGTGGCGTCGATCAGCAGGGAGTCGCCACCGTTCAGGACTGCACCGGCACCGAGGGTGACCACACCGCCTTGCGTGGTGTCCACGTTCTGGCGCACAACCTTGATCGCATCGCCATTGGCCACGCGAATCAACGCACCCCAGTCTTTGGCCGGCGTCACCAGGACATCGTCGGCGGTGTCGGGTGTGCCTTTGCTGTCGTAGACCGCAGCCTGCTGCGGCTTCATGATCAGGTTGCCGCTGCTGCTGGCGCCCGTGCCCTTGGCGCTGACGAGGCTGCCGGCGTCCACGGCGACCTTGTCGGTGGCGGCCAGGATGATCTCCGGCGCAAACAATTCGGAGCCGGTGCCGTTCCTCACGACGATGTCGGTGGCCGTCACGTCGAGTTGCGTGCCCAACAGGTCTCCCTTGCGCGTGCCGCCCACCAGCAGGCTGCCGGCACCGAAATTCGAGAGGCTGGCGGCATCGATCGTGAGGTAGCCGTCTGCCTGCAGCGTGCCTGCGTCCCGGCCGGCACCGACGATGGCGATCTTCTTGCCGGCGATGTCGACCAGGCCGCCGCGGCCGCCCTTGTCGGCCTGCGACAGCAGCGTGCCGTCCAGCGTCAGGCGCGTGGTTGCGTCGAACACGACAGCGCCGCCGTCGCGCGACAGGCGCGGGGTCACCACGTCCTGCCCTGTCAGGCGGTATTGCGTGAGCTTGAAGGCGTCCGATGAGAAGAAGTCGTTGGCGAAGGCTTCGTTGTATTCGCTGTATTTGCGCAGGGTGCTGCCGGACATGACGCGCCAGACAGAGGCGTGCGCCTCTTCGCTGTGGCCGTAGGCGTTGCTGTTCCTGCCTTGCATGATGATGCTGCCGTCGCGCGTGGCGAAGCCGGGCGCGGCCTCGCCCGCCCAGGCTTTGCCGGTGGCCTGCACGGCAAAGGCGCCGGGCAGCAGGGCGTAGCGCGCAGGCAGCAAGGTGTACCAGCCGGCCGCCAGGCCGGGGCCACCGGCCAGCCAGATTCGGCTGCCAGCCTCCACACCGCTGACGGGCGCAGTGGCCTGCTGGCCCGGCATGACGGCATACATGCCGGGCCGCGTCAGCACATCGTTCGAGCCGCCCGGGCCGGGAACAAATTCCCAGGCGTACAGATCGCCGCCGCCGGCGATGTCGATGACCGCGCCTTTGGCGAGGTCGACATTCGGCGACTTCATCGTGATCCGCTTCTCGGGCGGCGACGTCAACGAACCGCTCGAGGGATTGGCGCCATCGCTCGCCTTCGTCGGGTCGTTCCAGTGCTCGTTGTTCGACAGCGTCCCGTAGGGCACCGTCAGGCCCGCGCCCGAGACCGACGTGATGCTGCCAGCGCCCAGCGTCAAACGATCACCGGCCACCAGTTCGATCTGCCCGAACGGGGCCCGCAGCACGCCGTTCTGTTCGATCACCGGCGCCTCCAACCGCAGCGTCCCTCCTGCCGACAAAGGCAGCACGGAAGAATTTCCGGAACGCCCCACGGTGATGGATTCACCGGACAGGATTTTTGCGTTCACGGCGACGGACGGGTACACTAGGCCGGCGGTGATGGCCAATGCACCGTCCACATCCAGTGTTGCCGTGGCGGCATCCGCAGCCATGCCTGGATCCACTGCGGCGTTCTTCGCGCTGAAGCGCAGTTCCGACGCATTCAACGACGTTTTCGCAAAGCTGCGAATGCTCGCGGGCCCGAAGGTGGACCCCGGTCCATTGACGCCGCCCACGACATCGATCACGTCCGCGTTCACGGTCAAACTTCCCGTGCGATGGGCCGTGGCAGCCGGCGCAATGAGGGAAGCCGTTTGCTTGAGCCCGATATAGGCCGCCGCCAGGCTTGCGTGTCCGGATTCCCCGACGGCATGGCGCAGCGTGCCATCGACCGTGATGCTCCGGTTCGCGGAAAGCCGCACATCACCCAGCTCGATCGCCCCCCCCTGGGAGGCCAGAGCGAGATTGGCAAAACCACCCTCGGCAAAAGATGTGGGACGCGCCACCAGCAATGAACTCGACGGGGTCAGGGCACGCAGGTCGATGGAGAGTTCGTTCTTGAACAAGTCCACGACTTCGTCGCTCATTCCAAGCGCAGCGTAGTCAATTCCGGGCCCACCCTGCCCTGCGCCGGAAGACGCCGTGTTGGAGACGACCAACGAATTCCTGGAGGCCGAGCCCAGATGGTCAAGCACCGCCTGGGTGATGACCATGGGTGCTTTTTCGCCGGGGCCGTATCCCAGCAGCAGCGCGAAATCGACGCCGACGACGCTTTCCGGCGTACAGAAGGACGAATCGATCTGGCAAAAGGACTGCAGGAGCTGGTCGGCCAGGTTGGTGCTCGCACCGGCGGCCACTTGCTGGATCGACACGGAGCCGCCTTGCGCGCCCTTCCCCCCGGCCTTTCCGACCAGCGTGGAAGCAATCAGTCCTTCGCCACGAATGTTGATTGCACCGCCGTCACTGGCCAGCCCCCGCTTTTTGTAGCTGATCCGCCCGAATGCACCACCTGCCTGCGCCTGTTCAATCTCCCCGCTCGCGCCCGACACGTCGATCAGCGAACCCGCCGCCAGCTGCACATCCGCGGCATGAATATCGACGACACCACCCGACAACACATTGCCTTGAAGGTGCCCGGTCTTGTCCAGGTCAATCGCAGGGAGGCCGCGTGCCAGCAACTGCGCCTCCGACTCCAGCCTGACGGTCTTGCCGCTCAGGTCGATCCGTCCCGCAGGCGCTTCCAGGCGGCCCCGTACCGTCAGCGCACCGACGCCACCCGCAGCCAGTGTCAACTTGCCGCCGGTATCGGTCACGATGGATGCACCCGACCCGACATGGATGTCGCCGGCTTCCGTGCCCAGGGTCAGTCCGCCCGGTCTGCGCTCGAGACGCTCCTGCGGGCTCAGCACGGCAATCGGCGCTACCGCGGCAAGGCGCGTGCCGGTCGCCACGTCCTGGTAGGCAAAGGAAGAATTCAAATCGATACCGACCGCCTGCTGCGTCACGGTCGCACCGTCAGGCACCACGATGCCGCCGTTGCCGCGGACCGCGACCGACACGGTGCCAAAACCGCGGTCGCCAAACAGGTTGGCGGGCAAGACCACGACCGCGGGATCGGTGCTTGCACCGCCCACTTGCACGGACGAAGGCGTTTCAAGGAACAGGCTGCCGGCTGAACCCGCTGCATACGCACGCAGGTTCAATGAGCCCAGATCCATGTCCGGCGTGACGCCCGTCAAGCGGAGGGAGCCGGCGTTGCCAACACGCAATGCAGGCAGGCCCTTCTTGCCGATATCGATGCGGCCGCCACCGGAAACATCCAACACGGCGTTCTTGTCGGCAAGGATTTTCCCGGCATTGAGGGTGATGGCACCGCCATCCATGGCCCAAGGCCCGGAGGACCTCCCGTCACGCCAGGCATTGATCCATTGGCCGGAAACATCCAGGCTGCCCTGCGCGCCCATCTCCAGTTGTCCGTAGAGCGAATCAAGGGAGATGGAACCGCCTGCCGACCGGACCCTGCCGTTGACACGGATGGTGCCGGTCGAATTTTCACCACCGGTCACAACCAACGAGGTGGCGGGCGAGAACTCGAGTTTGGCGCCCGTGGCCAGCTCGACGTCGCCGTTGATGATGAAGAAATTGACCTGGCCCATGCCCGAACTGCCCAGCATGTCGTCGGACAGAAAAGTCAATTTCTTTGACCTTGGCGTGGCGGGGTCCAGGGGAACGTAGAAGTCCTCGCCCAGCGCGGTACCGGCGTTGAATGCACTGCCCAGGCGTTGGGGATCATGGCTGACGATGAGGGTGCCTGGCGACCAGGCTTTGTCCTCCACCCTGCCGCCACCCAACACCAACTGGCCCCCTTTGTTGCTGGCCGGTTTATTTTGTTGGCGATCCCCCGTGATGACACCGCCCCACATGTCGCCTTCGAGCACCATGGCGTCACCGGCGAATATCTGGACCGCGCCCGCCTTGCGGCCTTCGGTGTACCCGGCTTCCTTGAAGTCGCCGCCGATCAACGCGCTGCGCCAGGTCGTGTTCACGCCCCAACGCGCATGCGTTTGCGCAAACCGGCCGGCAAGCCCCGTGTATTCCATGTCGGGCATGGCGCTGCTCATCGTGTAGATGCCGCCATTGGCGCCCGCGAGTTTTGTGGCGGTGTTCATGCCGTCCGAATAGCGCACCGAACCGCCGGAGATGTCGAGCAGCGAGCCGGCACGCGTGATGACGGCGCCGCCAGCACGCAGCATGATGCTGCCGGCGTCGGCCGACAGCTCCCGCAGGTCGGTCTTGCCCACGCCGATCCAGCCGGTCACATCCGCCAGGGGGGTGCCTGCCCACTCGCCTGGCATGTAGACCATCTGGCCGTTGCCGTCCGTCCTCTGGACCCACTTCACGCCCGCCATCGGTCCGTTGCCGAACACGCCGTTTTCCCGGCGGTCGACGATCACTTTCTGGCCGCGCAACCAGGAGTTCAGCAGCAGCGGTGAATCGCGCAACTCGTTGATGCGCAACTCCGCCTCGACGAAGTTGCGCGACATCGGCACCCGCATGTCGCGCAGACCCGCCACGCTGAGAAAGGCATCGCTGTCGAGGTAGATCCGGCTGTCGTCTCCCGCACTCCGCAGCACGCCCCCGAACAACGGGTTGGCCGCCGTTTCGATGTTGATCTTGCCTGCGGGTGCCAGCACGCCGGCTTTCGACTGGATGTCGATCAGCTTGCCGTACATGCCGATCCAGCCCGGCTGGTAGCGGGTGCCCAGCGCGGACGCTTCGATCTCGCTGGTGTCGGTGGCGTCCGGCATGATTTGCGTCACGCTGCCACTGCCCAGCGTCAAGGTGCCTGCCGACCAGTTGTAGAACCGGTCAATGTCGCTGCCGTACTCGCGTGTCCCCAAACCCCAGGCACGCAACTGGATGGAACCATTGCGGTTGTTCAAAGCGGTGGTCGACAGCAACACGCCGTTCTGGCGAACGTCCTGTGCCTGCAGGGTGATGTTGCCCCGGTCGGACTGCACGACGCCGTGATTGACCACTTCGTAACCCACCGCCTTCGCGCGCGCGGCCATTTCCGGCATCACGACATCGCGCACGCCGTTGGCGTAGGGATAGGGGACCTGCGACAAGCCAAGCGCGGCATTCAAAAACGAACTATTCAATGCCCAGCCCGGCACTGCCGACACGGCAACGTCCAGCCCGCGCACCGGATTCGGGTCCTGCGCCGAGGGGGTTTTGAGGTAGACGTTTTCGCCGGCCGCCAGGATGACCTGGCCGTCCGGCGCAGAGAGGCGCCCGGCATTGCTCACCTTGGGCGCGAAGAGCATGATCTTGCCGCCGCTGCTCACACTCAGCCCTGCGCCTGCCGCGACCGTGACGGCACCGGGCGGCAAGCCGGGGTCGAATCGATCGACCTCACCGAGGCGGTCCGGCACCACACCGTGGCCCGGAACATAGCCGCCGTCCTGGCTGTAAACCCAAGGCTTGTGCGCGGTGAATTCCCCGAATTGCGGAATGGGGTACTCAGCGCTCTGGTGCTCCATCAGCTGCGCGTTGTTGATGCCCAGCTTGAATTGCTGGTCGGTCAGGCGCAGCGAGCTGGCGACCAGGCTGCGCGTGTTCACCTGGCTCGATCCATGGAAGACGATGCCGTTGCGGTTGATCAGGTACACCGACCCGTCGGCCTGGATCTGCCCGGCGATCTGGCTGGGCCTGCCGCTCGGGTCGTTGATGCGGTTCAGCGCGATCCAGCTGTTGGTGCCGTCCTTCACGTTGCGCCCCTTCGACTGGTCGAACTTCACCGTGGTGTTCTTGCCCACGTTGAAGCTCTCCCAGTTCAGGATCGCCTTCTCGTCGGTCTGCTCGATACCCACCACCGTGCGCCCGCCCGCGGCCGTCTGCACCGGCGCCTTGGCGTTGAGCCAGCCGGCCGTCAGGCTGTGGGTGTCGACCTTCAGGCCGCCGTCGGCCAGGCCGTCGGGCACGTCCGAGGCGCCGGCCAGCGCGGCATTGCGCGCCGCCTCCTGCGTGGCCTGCTGTGCGGCGATGCCGCGAGCGGCCAGGTTCAGGTTGTCGATGGAGCGCTGCAGCTGGGCGTTGTCACGCTGTTGCACGGCCAGCGGGTTGGTCAGCATCGATGCCGGCATGCCGTTGGGCAGGCGGCCCGTCGCCGAGGCGGTGCTCTGCATGGCACTCTTGTTGGCGAACCAGGCGCCGCTGAAGGCCTGTTGGGCCTGGGCATCGAGCACCATTGCGCCGTTGGCCGCCAGCGTCATGGCAATGGCGCGCGCGATCGGCGCCATGCGAAAGCGCCGCGCCTGCCGCCGGGTGCGCGCCTTCGTTGCGTGGATCGGTGTGATTGGCCCGCGTGTGCTCATGAGTCGTGTCCGCCGGAAAGTTGAGTCGATGCACTACGACGAACGGGCGCCCCATGACCCCGCAACTTATTTTTCAGGCCGCGCACCACGGCCACTCGATTCAGCTGAGAACGGTCAACCCGCCCGGCAACGAACGGGCGTCGAGATCGAAGGCATGCTGCAGCTGCGCCAACGCCAGGTCGAGCGAGGCGATGTAGAAGCTGCCCGTGACCAGGCGGCTGCGCGCGGCCGTGTTCATCAGCACCACGCGGCCGCGCCGGTAGCGGTTGATCTCGTCGAGCACGTCGGACAAGCGGGCCTGCGTGAACACCAGCTCGCCCTTGCGCCAGGCCGACAGGTTCGCGGCGCCGACCAGCGCCACGCTGCTCACCGACGTGCCGTCGTACACCGTCTGCTGGCGCGCGCGCAGCTCACGCGCGCCCGCGGGGTGCTCCACGCGCACCGCGCCTTCGATGCAGGTCACGCACACCTTGGCGTCCAGGTAGCGGACCTCGAAACGCCCCGACTCGGCCAGGCTGCGGCCGGCCCCGGCCACCACGCCGAAGGGCCGCGCGCCGCTGCCGGACGACAGATCGAAGGCGGCCTCGCCCTCGAGCAGGTCGACGCCGGTGGTCCGGCCGTCCACCGTGCGGCGCCGGATGCGGGTCTGCGTGTTCAGCGTGACCTGCACCCGCTCGGTGAGGCCCACTTCCAACTGCTCGCCGGTGGCGGTGCGGTAGTCGGCGCCCCATGCCGCCGGCGCGGGCCACAAGCCCGCGGGCGGATGGAACACCGCCACGCCCGCGACGCCGGCCATGGCCGCCGCGCCCGCCGCCGCACCGAGGAAGCCGCGGCGCGCGAGCACCGGCCGGGTCCGGTGACGCGCATGAAACGCCGCCGCCTCGGCATTGGTGCGAAGCACGGCGGCAGAGGCCGGGCCGAGCACGGCCCATTGCGCCTTCGCTTCCCTGAAGACCGCCGCGTGCGCCGGGCTGCGCGCCAGCCAGTGCTTGAAGCGCTGGGCGTCCTGCGGCTTGACGGCACCCGAATGAAACAGGCGCAGCCACTCCCAGGCCTCGTGCCGCGTCGTGTCGGGCCCGAGGGCGGGATCGTCGGCGGTTGCCATCAGGGGGTCGTGCATCACGGCCGCGGCCCTTCTTCGGGGCCTCGGCCCGCTGCGAGCGCCAGGGAGATTCGAGTCTTCACTCCGTACGACGAACGGGCCGCGCCGATCCCGCAACTAATTTTTGTCATGGGCCATCCGGGCACTCAGGTAGTCGTGCGCATGCTTGAGTTCGTACTCGACGGTGCGCAGGGAAATGTCCAGGCGCCGGGCCACCTCGGGCTGCGTCAGCCCCTCCATGTGCACGAGCACGACGACCTCGCGCCGCCGCGCCGGCATGCGGTCCAGCAGCTTGACCACGGCGTCCAGCTGCGAACGCGCCTCGGCGATCCGCGCCGGACCGGGCGCCGTGTCGGCCAACTCCATCAGCGCGTCGATCTCGTCGAACGGCAGGTTGCGGCTCTGGCGACGCTGGATGTCCAGCGCGATGTTGAAGGCCATGCGCACGAGATAGCCGCCCGGCCGCTGGATCGGCCCCGCGTCGCTTGCGCCCTGGTCGTTCACGCGCAGCCAGGTGTCGTGCAGCGCGTCCTCGGCCAGGTCTGCATTGCGCAACGCGCGGCCCAGCTGGCGCTTGAGGGCGTCGTAGTGCCTGGACAGGTAGTCCATGAGCACGGGGCGGACGTCTTCGGCCATGGACGGGTCAGGACGGCGCGCGGCCGACCGCGTCGCGGCAGCGCGTTCCGCCGCGCGCATCGGTGGGCAGGATGAGCAGCGTCAGGGGCTGCGGCATGTCTGGCGGCGGCGCATGCGCGAGGCGCACGCTGCGCAGGACCTCCAGCATCTCGGCGTCCCGGGCCGCGTCGCCGGTCAGGCCAAGCAGGCGCGGCCGGCGCAGCTGGCCCGCCTCGTCCACCTCGAAGCGCAGCAAGGACCGGTACGTTCCCGGCCGTGTGCGCGCGTTGCCGCACAACGCGTCCCAGACGCGCGCCTGCAGCAGGCTGGGGTAGCCCGCGAGGCTTCCAAGGCTGGCCGCGCGCGGGACCTCCGCCCGGGCCTGCGCCGGCTTCAGCGCGAGCGTGATGGCCGAACCCGTGCGGACCTTTTCGGCCACCAGGCCGGTGCCCTCCAGCAACAGTTCAAGTGCGACGTCGGGGGCGTAAAGCCCGCGCACCGCCGAGGACGTCAGCTCGGCCAGGATTTCGCTGCGAAAGAGTGCCGGCTGCCGCGTGACGGCGGCATAGCGCTTGAGCGCATCGGCCAAGGGAAGCGAGGGAATGTCGAACGCCAATGCGGCGTCATCCGTGCCGGGCACGGCACCGGCGGGGACCTCGCCCTCACGCAGCGGGGATGCAAGCCCGTCGCTGGCCCAGGCCGTGCCGGCCAGCCAGGACAGCGCGAGCGCGCAGAGTGCGACGCTGCGGCCTGCCGAGCCCGCGAACCCAGGGTGCACCTCGCTCACCCCCGAGGCGCAACGATGCCGCGCGCATCGTCACTCGCGCCGTGAGGATGCGAAAGCCATGGCAGGGGAAAGAGTCGAGTCGGCAAGGAACGCACGCCAGTCGGGAAACTTGCATGCTGTCACCGGTGTGTGACGGTCTCGTTGCAACGTCAGACTTTCGTACGACTCGGCGTGGCGGGCATCCCGTGCGCCGCGGGAAGCCCGGGGCTCCCCTTGGGTGGCTGACTGCCCCTCAGCCCGCCAGCCGCCCCGCCACCAGCTGCAGCACGCGATCGCAGCGCTTGGCCAGGTCCTGGTCGTGCGTGACCATCACGAAGGCCGTGCCGTGCCGGTGCGCAAGGTCGAGCATCAGCGCGAACACGGCGTCGGCGGTGCTGCGGTCGAGGTTGCCGGTGGGCTCGTCGGCCAGCACGCAGGCGGGCTGCGTGACCAGCGCGCGCGCAATCGCCACGCGCTGGCGCTCGCCGCCCGACAGCTCGGCCGGCCGGTGGTGCAGGCGCTCGCCCAGGCCTACGCTGGCCAGGGTCTTCGCGGCGGCCTGCGACGCCTCGCCGGTCTCGACGCGGCGGATCTTCAGCGGCATCGCGACGTTGTCGAGCGCGCTGAACTCGGGCAGCAGGTGATGGAACTGGTAGACGAAGCCCAGGTGATGGTTGCGCAAGCGGCCCTGCTCGGCGGCGTCGGCGTGCGCGATGTCCTTGCCGAGCAGTTCGACCTTGCCCGCGGTGGGCGCGTCGAGCCCGCCCATCAGGTGCAGCAGCGTGCTCTTGCCGGAGCCCGACGCGCCGACGATGGCCAGCGTTTCGCCGGCGTGCACGTCGAGGTCGACACCGTGCAGCACGGTGAGATCGATGCGGCCTTCATGGAAGCGCTTGGTAAGGCCGCGGGCCTTGAGAACGACATCACTCATAGCGCAGGGCCTCGGCAGGATTGACGCGGCTGGCGCGCCAGCTCGGATACAGCGTGGCCAGGAAGGCCAGGATGAGGGAAATGATCGCGATCGGCATGATGTCGCTTTGCTGCGGATCGCTCGGCATCTTGCTGATCAGGTAGATGTCCTTGGGCAGGAAGCTGGCGTGAAAGAGCTGCTCCAGGAAGGGCACGATCACGTCGATGTTGTAGGCAATGCCCAGCCCCAGCAGCAGGCCGCCCACGGTGCCGATCACGCCCACCATGGCGCCCTGCACCACGAAGATGGCCATGATGCTGCGCGGCGAGCTGCCCAGCGTGCGCAGGATGGCGATGTCGGCGCGCTTGTCGGTCACGGTCATCACCAGCGTGGAGACGAGGTTGAAGGCCGCCACCGCGACGATCAGCGTGAGGATGATGAACATCATGCGTTTCTCGACCTGCACGGCCGCGAACCAGGTCTTGTTCTGGCGCGTCCAGTCGCGGATGAGGAACTGCCCCGGCAGCGTGGCGGCGAGCTGGTCGGCCACGTCGCGCGCCTCGTGCAGGTCTTCCAGCTTGAGGCGGATGCCGGTCGGGCCTTCGAGGCGGAACACCTTGGCCGCATCTTTCTCGTGCACCATCGCCAGCGCCGAGTCGTACTCGTAGTGGCCCGAGTCGAACACGCCGACCACGGTGAACTGCTTCAGGCGCGGCACCACGCCGGCCGGCGTGACCTGCCCGCCCGGTGCCACCAGCGTGACCTGGTCGCCGGGCTGCACGAACATCGAGCGCGCCAGCTCGACACCCAGCACGATGCCGAACTCGCCGGGCACCAGCTTGTCGAAGGTGCCGCCCTTGGCGATGCTGCCGGTGTCGGTGACTTCGGGCTCGAGCGCGGGGTCGATGCCGCGCACGATCGCGCCCTTCATGTCTTCGCCGCGCGCAATCAGCGCCTGCGTGTTGATGAAAGGCGCGGCGCCGATCACCGCGGGGTTCTTGCGGGCGTCGGCCATGATGGCGTCGATGTCCTGCAGGGCCTGGCCGTCGCGCGAGAAGATCTCGATATGCGACACCACGCTGAGCATGCGGTCGCGCACTTCCTTCTGGAAGCCGTTCATCACGCTGAGCACGATGATCAGCGCCGCCACGCCCAGCGCGATGCCCAGCATCGACACGCCGGAGATGAACGAGATGAAGCCGTTGCGTCGCGTGGCACGGCCTGCGCGCGTGTAGCGCCAGCCGAGCTGCAGTTCATAAGGGAATCGCATCAGAAGCCCCGCCCCGTGGCCTCAAGGGGCATGGGCGCACCCGCAGGGGGCGGCAAATACACGGGGTGAGGAGCGAGGGGGTAGGTCATACGGTGGAATTGTGGCATCCCGGACAATAGGGAAATGGCCGAACCTCTCCCACGTCATCTGTTGATTCCCTTTGCCGGCCGCGGTTCCCCGGCTTGCCGTGCGGCGCTCGCGACCCTGCGGCTGCCGAACCTCGAAACCCTGCTGCTCCGCCTGACGCTCGCCGACACCGACACGCAGGACGACAGCACCCGCTCCCCGCCGCACGAACGCGCGCTGGCCCGCGCGCTCGGACTGCCCGCCGCCGCCGATGGCTGCATTCCCTGGGCCGCGCTCGAAGCCCGCCAGAGCGGCCTGGCCGCGCCCGGCGACCGCGAGGCCTGGGGCCTGGTGACGCTGTGCAACTGGCAGGTCGGCATCGACGACGTGGCGCTGGGCGATCCGTCCGCCATCGAGATCGACGCCGACGAATCGACGGCCCTGCTGGCCGTGGCACAGCCGTTCTTCGAGGAAGACGGCATCGCGCTGCACCCCTCCGGCACGCCGGGCCGCTGGCTCGCGCGCGCGCCCATCTTCGACGGGCTGGCCACGGCCTCGATCGACCGGGCCGTGGGCTACCCGATTTCGCAGTGGTCGCCATTGGGCGACGCGTCGCGGCCGCTGCGCCGGCTGCAGAACGAGATGCAGATGCTGCTCTACACGCAGCGCGTGAACGACGAGCGCACCGCGCGCGGCGTGCCGCCCATCAACTCGTTCTGGCTCAGCGGCACCGGCGCGCTGACGCAGGACGTCGCGCCCGCCAGCCCCGCGCCCGAAGTCAGCGACGCCCTGCGCGTGGCCGCATTGCGCGACGACGGCGCCGGTTGGGCTGCGGCCTGGCAGGCCCTGGACGCCGGCGCCATCGCGAGCCTGCTGAGCGACTACACCCGCGGCGCCGACGTGGCGCTCACGCTGTGCGGCGACCTCGCCGCGCAGCGCTACACCGTGCAGCAGCGCGGCCTGGCCCGCTGGGCCAAGAGTTTGTTCGATCGCACACGCGCCGCCAGCGTGCTGGAGGCCCTGTGAAAATCATCGCCCGAGACATCCCCCCGCGCACCGTCTGGGCGCTGGAACAAGCCGGCGTGCACCCGCTGCTGGCGCGCCTTTTTGCCGCACGCGGCGTGCGCGGCAAGGACGAGCTCGACGACGGGCTCGCGCGCCTGCTGCTGCCCGACACGCTGCGCGGCACGCGCGAAGCCGCCGTGCTGCTGGCCGATGCCATCGCGCAAGACAAGCGCCTGTGCATCGTGGCCGACTACGACTGCGACGGCGCCACCGCCTGCGCGGTCGGCGTGCGCGGCCTGCGCCTGCTGGGCGCGAAGAACGTGAGCTACCTCGTGCCCGACCGCGTGGTGGACGGCTACGGCCTGACGCCGCCGATTGCCGAGCGCGTGGCCAACGCCGGTGCCGACATGCTGATCACCGTCGACAACGGCATCGCCAGCGTCGAGGGCGTGGCCGCCGCCAAGGCGCGCGGCCTGCAGGTGCTGGTGACCGACCACCATCTGCCCGGCCCCGAGCTGCCCCTGGCCGACGTGATGGTCAACCCCAACCAGCCCGGCTGCGAGTTCGAAAGCAAGAGCATCGCCGGCGTCGGCGTGATGTTCTACGTGCTGCTCGCGCTGCGCTCCGAGCTGCGCGCGCGCGGCGTGTTCGACACCGCCACACAACCCAAGCTCGATGCGCTGCTGCCGCTCGTGGCGCTCGGCACCGTGGCCGACGTGGTGAAGCTCGACGCCAACAACCGCCGGCTCGTGGCGCAGGGCCTGCGCCGCATCCGCGCGGGCGCGATGCCGGCCGGCGTGGCGGCGCTGTTCAAGGCCGCGGGGCGCACCGCCTCGGCCGCGACGACTTTCGACTTCGGCTTTGCACTCGGCCCGCGCATCAACGCG
This sequence comes from Variovorax paradoxus, assembly GCF_009498455.1. Taxonomy (NCBI): domain Bacteria; kingdom Pseudomonadati; phylum Pseudomonadota; class Betaproteobacteria; order Burkholderiales; family Comamonadaceae; genus Variovorax; species Variovorax paradoxus. The sequence goes on from NZ_CP045644.1 coordinate 118,764, forward strand.
GCCGGCCGGCTGGCCGACATGACGCTGGGCATCGAATGCCTGCTGACCGACGACGCCGGCCGCGCCGACGAACTCGCGCGCATGCTCGACGGCATCAACCGCGAGCGGCGCGACATCGAGGGCGGCATGCGCGACCAGGCGCTGCTGCTGGCCGAGTCGCTGTTCGCGGCCGACGGCGAAGGCGTCGACGCACCGCCGCCGGCCATCAGCGTGTTCGGTGCGGACTTCCACGAAGGCGTGGTGGGCATCGTCGCCTCGCGCATCAAGGACCGCTTCCATCGCCCGACCTTCGTGTTCGCAGCCAGCGCGGCGCCGGGCAAGGAGCAGGAGTTGAAGGGCTCGGGCCGATCGATTCCGGGCTTTCACCTGCGCGATGCGCTCGACCTCGTGGCCAAGCGCCACCCGGGCGTGCTGCTGCGCTTCGGCGGCCACGCGATGGCCGCGGGCTGCACCGTGGCACGCGAGCACTTTCCCGTCTTCGAGCGCGCGCTGGCGCAGGTCGCCGGCGAATGGCTGGCCGAGGCCGCACTCACGCGCCAGATCGAGACCGACGGGCCCATCGCCCGCGAGTACATGCGCATCGACCTCGTCGACACGCTGCACCGCGAGGTCTGGGGCCAGGGCTTTGCGCCGCCGACCTTCAGCGAAGAGGTCGAGGTGGTGTCACAGCGGCTGGTGGGCGAGAAGCACCTGGCGCTCAAGCTCAAGCACCAGGGCCAGCCGATCGACGCCATCTGGTTCAGCCACACCGAGCCGCTGCCGCCGCGCGTGAAGCTGGCCTTCCGGCTCGATGCCGACGAGTGGCAGGGCGTGCGCCGGCTGCGCTTCCTGGTCGAAGGCGCGGAGGTGTGACGCAAGCGGCCTAGACTTGGGTTCCATCCTTCGATTGGGGCACGCTCGCATGCAGCAAGAAGCCATCTCGGCCCACGACATCTTTCCGCACATCCGCGTCGTGATGGGCATGGTCATCGGCCTGGGCGTCACCCGGTTGCTGTCGGGCGTGGCGCGCATCGTGCAGCACCCGACGCAGTACCGGCTCTATGCCGTGCACCTGGCCTGGGTCGCTTCGGTGCTGCTGGCACTGGTGCATTTCTGGTGGTGGGAGTTCGGCCTGTACCAGATCGACAGCTGGACCTTCGGCACCTACGCCTTCATCATCAGCTACGCGATCCTGCTGTTCCTGCTGTGCGCGCTGCTCTTTCCCGACAGCATGCAGGACTACGCGAGCTACCGCGACTACTTCTACGCCCGCCGCGCATGGTTCTTCGGCTTGCTGGCCGCCACTTATCTGCTCGACGTGGTCGACACGATGATCAAGGGCGAGGCGCACTTCGCCCGCTTTGCGACGGAGTACCTCATTCGCACGCCCATCCTGGTGGGCCTGTGCATCGCGGCGGCCCGCTCCGCCAACCCGCGCTTCCACACGGCCTTTGTTGTGGGCACGCTGGCGTACCAGCTGTCTTGGATCTTCCGGCTCTTCGACACCTTGAACTGATCGGCCGGGGCCGTGCGCGGCCTCGGACGCCACGCGCGTGGGGTCGGGACGCTTTCCTACGCAGGTGGCGGCGCAGCGTTCTACGGTGGCTTTTCGAACGCAACGTCGAACGAACGCCAGACCGCAGGAGCCGTCCATGAAGTCCACCGCCGCCACCGCCACAGCCTCCGCGAAGAAAACCGGCAAGACCGCCGCCGTCACCGCGCGGCATCGCGCCGTTCAACGCAGCCAGGACGCCAAGGACCGCGCGAAGCAACCCGAGGCCGAAAGCAAGAAGAAAGCGCCGGTGCAGGCAGGCCACCGGCCACTGCCTGCCAACCCCATGCCCGCGCAGCACCTGACCAAGCCGGGCCTGGAGGCCGAGATGGCGCTGCGCCCGCGCTTCGAGGCGCCCGACTACGTCGGCAGCGGCAAGCTCGAGGGCATGAGCGCGCTGGTCACGGGCGGCGATTCAGGCATCGGCCGCGCGGTGGCCGTGCTCTACGCACGCGAAGGCGCCGACGTGGCCATCGTTCACCTCGACGACGAACAGGAGGACGCCGAAGAAACGCGGCGCCACGTCGAGGCCGAGGGCGCGCGCTGCCTCACGATCAGCGGCGATGTGCGCGACCCGGCCTTCTGCCGGCAGGCGGTCGACGCCACCATCGCGGCCTTCGGCAAGCTCGACATCCTCGTCAACAACGCGGCGTTCCAGCTGCATGCGGCATCGATCGAGGACATCAGCGACGAGCGCCTCGACCTCACGCTGCGCACCAACATCGCCGGCTACTTCCTCATGGCGCGCGCCGCCGTTCCGCACCTGGGACGCGGCAGTTCGATCATCAACACGGGCTCGGTGACGGGCCTCGAAGGCAGTGCGCAGTTGCTGGACTACTCGGCCACCAAGGGCGCCATCCACGCCTTCACCAAGTCGCTGGCCAGCAACCTGCTCGAACGCGGCATCCGCGTGAACGCCGTGGCGCCGGGCCCGGTGTGGACGCCGCTGAATCCGGCGGACCGGTCCGCCGAAGAAGTGAAGGACTTCGGCAAGCAGACCGACATGAAGCGGCCCGCCCAGCCCGAGGAGCTGTCGCCTGCGTATGTGTTCCTTGCGGCACCGAGCTGCGCGAGCTACATCACCGGTGTGGTGCTGCCTGTGACGGGCAGCGTGGGCGCGGTGTAGCGCCGCTACATGCCGAAGGGATAGGTCTCGGGCGCCTCGGCGTCCGTCCATCCGGCTTCGCGCTCGAGCGGTTCGACCGCACGCGACTGGTCGAAATGCAGCACCGCATCGAATTGCGCCGGCAGCTCGGCAAAGAAGTAATGGCTCTGGCGTTCGGTGTCGGGGCGGTAGATGACGCCGATCGCGCGTTCCAGCCGCGATTCGCGCAGCACCGCCACGTGGCCGCCTGTGCCGCGCATCGGCAGCATGAACCGGTCGATGCTGGTCGCATGCAAGAGACCCTCGTAGCTGTCGGCGCGCGACGGCACAACCTGTTTGCGCTCGGCGGCCGCGCCCCAGTCGGACGCCGCCGTCACGGTGCCGGCGTGCGTGGTGAAGCCGATCAGCACCGCATCGCGGCCATGGCGTTCGCGCATCAGCTGGCCCACGTTGAGTTCGCCGCGTCGCCCGCCCATCTCGGTGGCGCGCGCATCGCCCAGATGGGAGTTGTGGGCCCACACCACGATCCTCGGGCGCTCGCCGCCCCGCCCGAGGTGACGCTCGAGTTCGTCCAGGGTCTCCACCATGTGCCGGTCGCGCAGGTTCCATGACGACACGTCGCGCAGGTACATCGAGCGGTAGTACGCCTCGGCGTTCTTGACGAGGCGGGCGTTCTGCTCGGCGTTGAACGCGTCGTCCGTGTCGACGGCGCTGCCGCCGCTCGCAGCGGCAATGGCATGGTGGCGCATCTCCGTCAGCATGCGGATCACCTCCTGTTCGCAGGACGGCGAAGAACCGAGGCCGGTCATGAGCCCGTAGACCTGGCTGTCGTCGCCGAACCGGTCGAAGCAGGCATAGCGCTCGCGCGCACGCCGCGCCGCTTCGGCATCCGTGCGGTCGAAGTACCCCAGCACGGCTTCCATCGAAGCCATGAGGCTGTAGAGATCGAGGCCATAGAACCCCGTTCTCTCGTGCGGCGGCCTGGCGTCGTTGAAGGCGCGCTGCCAGTCGACGAAGTCGACCACGTCGGTGTTGCGCCACATCCAGGTCGGGAAGCGCTTGAAGCCGGCCAGCGCGTCGCGCGCCGATGCATCGTTGCCCGTGCCGCGCACAAACCGATTCACCCGGTAGGCATCGGGCCAGTCGCCTTCGATCGCCACCGCGTGAAAGCCTTTTTCCGCGATCAGGCGCCGGGTGATCGCCGCCCGCTCGCGGTAGAACTCGTGCGTGCCATGGGACGCCTCGCCGAGCAGCACGAAGTGCGCGTCGCCGATCAGTTCGAGCAGCGCGTCGTGGTCGCGCGCGGTGCCGTCCAGCCGGTGCGCGGCCGAGCGCAGCGTGTCGAGTTGCCTTGTGGTGGGAGTCGATGTCATTCCGGTGCCCATCCTCTGGTGCGTCAGTTCGAGGACCCGGTCTGGCGCGCGCTTCGCTTCAGCAGCGCGACGACCTCCTCGTCGCTGGTCTGGGAAAAGTCCTGGTACCCGAGGCCGACGGCGCGAAACGGCGCCGGCGTTCTGACGCAAAGCACGTTGTCGGCCTCACTGCGAAGCAACTCGCAGGCCTCGGCCGAGGCCACGGGAACCGCGACCACGATGCGTGCAGGCTGCAGCGCGCGAAGCGCCCGGACGGCCACACGCATGGTCGATCCGGTGGCCAGCCCGTCGTCGACGAGCACCGCGGTGCGGCCGCGCACGTCCGGTGGCGGCCGACCGTCGCGATACAGCCGCTCGCGCCGTTCCAGTTCGATGCCTTCGGCACGCGCCACCTCCTCGACAGCCGTCGAAGAGATGCCGAGTTCGCGCACGACGGCGTCGTTCAACACACACGTGCCGCCGCTGGCGATGGCGCCCATGGCGTACTCCGCGTGGCCGGGGATGCCGAGCTTGCGCACGACCATCACGTCGAGTGGCGCGTCGAATGCACGCGCCACTTCAAAGCCCACCGGCACACCACCGCGCGGCAGCGCCAACACGACCACGTCGCGTCCGGCGCAGGCCTGGAACAGCCTCCTGCCGAGTTCTTGTCCGGCCTCTGTGCGGTCACGGAATACGTCGGGTGCCATGTCGATGTCCTGGCGCGGTCGGGTCGCTGCGCGCATGAAAGACATCGTATTTTTTCGTCGTCGCAGCGGTGTAGGGCGATCCTCACATCGACGTAGGTGAAGCGACAGCCTGCAGGTGCGATGCCGCGCGCGAGCCCCATGCCAACGCACTGGCATGCCGCGTCGCCGCAGGCCTACATGAAGGCACCGCCGCCGCAGGCAATTTGCAGGTTTTCCAACCCCCACTTTTATTCTTGCGAAGGAGCGACCCATGCCAGTGAAGTCCGCGATGGACCTTTTCGTTCACGAGATTTCGGACACCCACAACGCCGAGAAGCAGATGACGCGATCGCTGCCCAAGCTCGCACGCGCAGCCACGGACCCCGAGCTTTCGCAGGCGTTCGAAGACCACCTGGTCGAAACACGCACGCAGGTCGAGCGCCTCGAGCAGGTCGCCGAGGCATGCGGCTTCAAGATCAAGCGCGTCAAGTGCGACGGCATGGAAGGCCTGGTCGAAGAAACCATGTCGCTGGTCGACCTGATCGGCAAGGGCCCGGTGCTCGACGCAGCGCTCATCGGCGCCGCACAGAAGGCCGAGCACTATGAGATCGCGGGCTACACCTCGCTGTGCCTCATGGCCCAGAAGCTGGGCTTTGCCGACGCCGTTCCCCTGCTCAAGGCCAGCCTGGCCGAAGAGCAGGCGACCGACCAGCGGCTGGGCCTGCTTGCCGAGGCCGCGCAGATCGAAGAAGCGGCCGCCTGAGGCGCGGCGATGCGGGGGCGACGTGGACGACCGCTACGAAGGCGACGGGTACGAGTTCAGCATCCGGCTGCTCGACCACCGCCGCCTGTTCGTGCACGTGACCCGCGCGGCGCTGGAGTTCCTGGCCGGTGATGAACCGGCCGACCAGCTCTCGACGCTCACGGCCTGCATGGGCCTGCTGCGCGAGCGCGCCCTGCTCGTGCATGCGAGCACGGGCGCCGAGCGCGTGGTGCTCGGGCCGGCTGACGTGGCGGGGCCCGCGGACCTGGGTACGCAGAGGACGCCGCTGCTGCACTGAGCGCGGCGGAGCTCCGCCACCGAGGGTCGGCTCGGGGGCGACGGGCATGCCGAGCCCTTGGTGCTGACGCTTTGCCCTTCAGCGCCGCCGCTTCAGCGCGACGGCGATCAGCGCCAGCGCCGCAATGCCGATCGCCGCCTTGCGCGCCGCGCCCATCGGGTTGTGCCTGAGTTCGGCACGGCCGCCCATCTCGGCATAGAGATTGGGCACATGGCCGCGCGAGAGGTCGTCGATGAGGCCTTCGCCCACATTCACCCGGTCGGCCAGCAGCAGCATCATCCAGTGGCGCAGGTCGTTCTCGGAATGCCTGAAGGCCTGGCGCCGCAGCCAGCCGCTCAGCCCCTTGGGCGGCAGCGTGGTGCCGTAGACCGGCGTGATGCGCGGGCGTTCGGAGGACACCAGCACGTCGGCATGCGAATGCTGCTGTTCGGGCGGCGGCACCGCATGCGGCAGGCGCGGCGGCGTGCGCTCCATCGGATACGCCGGCCGGTGGGCGTGGTCGAGGTCGGCGCCCCAGCCGACGATGTGCGCATGGCGCTCGGCCTGGCTGCGCGGCGGGTTCTGTTGTGCGTCTGTGATGATCATGCGGATCGCTCCAAGGGGAATGGCATTCCGGCAGACCGGCCGTCAGGCGGCCAGCGCCGAAGGCGGCACGAGCACCGTCTTGATGCAGTTGTCCAGCTTGCTGGAGAACAGGTGGTACGCATCGGCCACGTCGCGCAGGTCGATGCGGTGCGTGATGACGTCGCTCGGCCGGATGCGCCCCGCCTGGATGTGTTCGATGAGCCGCGGCAGGTGCCGCTTCACGCTTGCCTGGTTCATGCGCAACGTGAGGCCCTTGTTGATCGCGTTGCCGATCGGCACCGCATTGAAGGTCGGTCCGTACACGCCCACGATCGACACACGCCCGCCCTTGCGGACCGCGTTGATGCACCAGTGCAGCACGATCGCCGCGCCGCCCTGCAGCTTGAGCTTCACGCCCAGCAGCGTGTGCGCAAAGCTGCCTGCGGCTTCGCAGCCTACGCAGTCGATGCACACGTCGGCCCCGAGGCCGTCGGTCATCTTCTTGATGTGGACCGCCATGTCGCCGACCTGCTTGAAGTCGACCACCTCGCACTGCGCGTAGCGGCGCACGAAGTCGAGCCGGTACTCGACGTGGTCGACCACGATCACGCGGCCCGCGCCCAGCAGCCACGCCGACTTGGCGGCAAAGATGCCGATCGGGCCGGCGCCGAAGATCACGACGGTGTCGCCTTCTTCGATGTCGCCCATCTCCGCGGCCTGGTAGCCGGTGGGCAGCGCATCGGTGAGCAGCACGGCGTCGTCCACGTCCAGGTCGGGCGGGATCACGGTGGGGCCGATGTCGGCCATCGGCACGCGCACGTACTCGGCCTGCCCGCCGTCGTAGCCGCCCGTGGTGTGCGAGTAGCCGTAGATGCCGCCCACGGCGGTGGCCGAGGGGTTGGTGTCGTGGCAGTTGCTGTAGAGCTCCTTCTGGCAGAAGTAGCAGTTGCCGCAGAAGATATTGAAAGGCACCAGCACATGCTGGCCCGGCTTCAGGTGCTCCACCGCCGGGCCGACGGCCTCGACCACGCCGGTGAACTCGTGTCCGAAGGTCGTGCCCACGCGCGTGTCGGGCACGAGCCCGTGGTACAGGTGCAGGTCGGAGCCGCAGATGCACGAACGCGTGACGCGCACGATCGCGTCGCCCGGGTGTTCGATCTCCGGCTCGGCCTTGTGCGCAGCGCGCACGCGGTAAGGGCCGCGGTAGTTCATGGCCAGCATGGTGGAAAGCTCCTTTGGCGGTTGCGGGTGTTGCAGGAAGACAGGCACTCACGCGGCAGGAATTGCCATGCGAGGCCGCGCACTCAAGGGTCCGGCAAGCCGGATGCCTGCGCACCGGGGTGGTCCGAAGAGGCCGTTCACCACGCCGGCACGCCAGCGCGCATCCATGGCGGCCCGGCGCAACGGCCCGGCGCAACGGCCCGCCGCCGGGGAGTGCGGTAGCAATTGCCGCAGGTCTCACCGGTATCTTTGCGCGCCCGCGCTGCGCTTCACTTCAATTCGACGGGCGCGTCGGCGAGACATCGCGCGCCTCGCCGGATTCGCCGCGCCGAGCGGAACGATCGGCAGGCGCGCCGGGGGCCTTCTGTCCATCGGCGGCACGGCGCGTCACCGGGGCTTCGTCGGCCCCCTCGTCCTCCGGCACCACATCGCGCCGGGCGTTCGGGTTGGACACCAGGACGGGCCTGTTCTGCGGTGGCTTCACATAGTCGACCATGGATCGTGCTCCTTTCGTTCCGGCGAAGGATCCCCGTGCGGGCAGCGAGGCCGATGTAGGAGCGGGCCGCTGAAGTTTGCCGCCCGATGGCGACGGGCCGCGCCGCTGACGTGCCCCCGTCGCCGTAACTCAGCGCGCCACGATCACGCCCTCGAGTGGCTGCAGCACCAGGGGGCCAGGCACCACGCCGGTCCGGTCCGCATGGGTCGAAGCCAGCACGACCGCCTCCGCCGGCAGCAGGTCGGCGGCCACCGGCGTCGGCGTGGTGGAAAAATTCAGCAGCACGATCAGCCGCCTTTCTCCCGACGTCCTCGCATAGGCCAGCACGTCGGCCCCGGCGTCGAGTTGCTCATGGCTTCCTTCATGCAGCGCGGGCTCGCGGCGACGCAGTGCGATGAGCTTCCTGTAGAGCTGCAGCATCGAGGCCGGGTCCGCCAGTTGCGATTCGACGTTGCGCATGCCCCAGTCGCCGCCCAGCCGCAGCCATGGCGTGCCATCGGTAAAGCCCGCCATGTGGGTCCGGCTCCACTGCATGGGCGTGCGCTGCGGATCGCGCCCCAGGCCCTTGCCCGGCTCGTTCTTCTCGAACGGGTCCTGCACTTCGTCGGGCGGAATGGGAACGTCGGTCAGGCCGATCTCGTCGCCGTAGTAGAGCGTGGGCGTGCCGCGTAACGTCAGAAGCAGCATCGCCGCGAGCCGCGCCCGCTCCTGCCCGACGCGGCTCGCGATGCGCGGCTTGTCGTGGTTGCCGAGCACCCAGTTGGGCGCCGCGCCGTGCGGCAAAGCCGCTTCGTAGTTGCGCACGATCCGGTCGATCTCGACCGCGTGCCATGGCGCGGCGATGAGCTGGAAATTGAACGGCAGCTGAACCCCCTGCAACAGGCCGTCGGCGGTGCGGCCGTAGTAGGCCATGAGCCGCTCGAGCGGAAGGTAGAGCTCGCCGATCAGCACCCGCGCCGAAGCCTCGCTGCTGAACGCGTCGACGGCGCGGCGCATCTCGAACACGATGTCCTGCATCTCGGGGCGGTCCGTGGTGTAGAGCGCCAGCAGCCGGTGCGAGGGGTCCTGTCCCGGTTGGAATGACGGGTTGGGCGGGTTGTCGCGAAACTGGTCGTCCTTGATGAGGTGGTAGAGCACGTCGACGCGGAATCCGTCCACCCCGCGCCGCAGCCAGAAACGCAGCACCTCGTACATGGCCTCGCGCACCTCGGGGTTGCGCCAGTTCAGGTCGGGCTGCTCTTTGAGGAAAGAGTGGCAGTAGTACTGCCCGCTGGCTTCATCGAAGGTCCACGCAGGGCCTCCGAAATTGCTGAGCCAGTTGTTGGGAGGGCCGCCGTCGGGCGCGGGATCTCGCCACAGATACCAGTCGCGCCTGGGGCTCTTGCGCGACGCGCGGCTTTGCATGAACCACGGATGCTGGTCCGAGGTGTGGTTGGGCACGAAGTCCAGCACCAGCTTCAGGCCGCGCGCCTTGCACTCCTGTGCCAGCACATCGAAGTCCTCGAGCGTGCCGAAGCGCGGATCGATGTTGCAGTAGTCGGATATGTCGTACCCGAAGTCGGCCATCGGTGAGGGGTAGATCGGCGATATCCAGAGGGCGTCCACGCCGAGGTCGATCAGATAATCAAGCCGCTTGCGGATGCCGCGCAGGTCGCCGATGCCATCTCCGTCGCTGTCCTGGAACGAACGCGGATAGATCTGATAGACGATTCCGTTCTTCCACCAGGCATCGGCCGACATCGCGTTTTCCTTTCGTGTTTGCGTGTTGCGAGGTCTCGATCTTCAGGAGGTTCCCCGCGATGATCAACGATCTTTGGTACAAGAACGCCGTGGTCTATTGCCTCTCCGTGGGGACCTTCATGGACTCCAACGGCGACGGCTGCGGTGACTTCGAAGGACTGACACGGCGGCTGGAATACCTGCACGGCCTGGGCGTCACCACCTTGTGGCTGATGCCCTTCCATCCCTCGCCGGGGCGCGACGACGGCTACGATGTTTCCGACTATTACAACGTCGATCCGCGCTTCGGCACGCTCGGCGATTTCGTCGAGTTCACGCACTCGGCTTCGCGCCTGGGCATGCGCGTGCTGATGGACCTCGTGGTCAACCACACCTCGGTGCAACACCCCTGGTTCCAGCAGGCGCGCAAGGATCGAAAGTCAAACTATCACAACTGGTACGTGTGGTCCGACAAGAAACCGGCCCGCTACACCGACGGTGTGGTTTTCCCCGGCGTCCAGAAATCGACCTGGACCTTCGACAAGATCGCAAGGCGCTGGTACTTCCACCGCTTCTACGATTTCCAACCCGACCTGAACACGGCCAACCCCGATGTGCAGGCGGAGATCCTCAAGATCATGGGCTTCTGGACCCAGATGGGCGTGTCGGGCTTTCGCATGGACGCCGTGCCCTTCGTGATCGGCGCCAAGGGGCCGGGAGTGGTTCGGCCCACGGAGAAGTTCGACATGCTGCGCCAATTCCGCGAACTGCTCCAGTGGCGCCGGGGCGACGCGATCATCCTGGCCGAAGCCAACGTGCTGCCCAGGACCAACATGTCGTACTTCGGCGCCGAGGGCGAGCGGCTGCACATGATGTTCAATTTCCGGGTCAACCAGCACCTGTTCCACGCCATGGCCATTGCCGACGCGCGGCCGCTGGCGAAGGCGCTGGAGGCCACGCGGGAGCGCCCGCCCACCTCGCAATGGGCCATGTTCCTGCGCAACCACGACGAACTGGACTTGGGGCGCCTGAGCCGCGCGCAGCGCGCGCGCGTGTTCGCCGCCTTCGGGCCCGACAAGGACATGCAGCTGTACGACCGCGGCATCCGCCGCAGGCTGGCACCGATGCTCGGCGGCAACCGGCGCCGCCTCGAACTGGCCTACAGCCTGATGCTCACGCTGCCCGGCACGCCGGTGATCCGCTATGGCGACGAGATCGGCATGGGCGACGACCTGAGCCTGCCAGAGCGCAACTGCACGCGCACCCCCATGCAGTGGTCCACCGAGCGCCAGGGCGGTTTCACCGTGTCGTCGAAACCCATCCTGCCCGTCATCTCCGGCGGGGCGTATGGCTTCGAGCACGTGAACGTGGCGGCCCAGCGGCGCGACCCCGAGTCGCTTCTCAACTGGATGGAACGCGTCTTCCGGATGCGAAAGGAAGTGCCGGAGATCGGATGGGGCGATTTCGAAGTGATTTCGCACGACGAACACGCGGTGCTCATCGTGCGCTACGAGTGGCGAGGCAACGGCGCCCTCTTCGTGCACAACCTCGGCGAGAACCCGCTGGAAATCAAGATCGCCGCCAAGGCGCTCGGCAAGCACGGCGGGCAACTGATCAACCTGCTCTCGGACGCGCACAGCCGCGCCGACCCTCAAGGCAGGCACTGCATGCTTCTGGAGCCCTACGGCTACCGATGGTTCCGGGTCGGCCGGCTCGACTACCTTCTCAAGCGCGACGAGATGTGAAAGCAGCGCCTGTTCATCATCAACAACCCCGCACCAAGGAGAGCCAGATGAAAGATAGCGAACACGCCTCGGCGCACACAGGCAGCCACAACTACCTCCTGTTTGCAGTGAACATGCTGCTCAGCTTCATTGCCATGTACGTCCTCATGTTTTCCATGATCGACGGCTGGGGCGACTTCCGGAACAACCTCAACATGTTCTACATGGCACTCAGCATGGTCGCGCCCATGGGCATCTTCATGCTGGCCACGATGCGGGGGATGTACCGCAACAAGGCGATCAACGGTGCGCTCTATACCGGGCTCGCGATGCTGTTTGTCGCCGCCCTTGCCGGGACGCGGCAGCAGAGCCTCATCGGCGACGGGCAGTTCATCGCGTCGATGGTGCCGCATCACTCGGGCGCGATTCTCATGTGCCGCGAGGCCCAGCTGAAGGATGCCGAACTGGTCGCGCTGTGCAAGCGGATATCCAGCTCCCAGCGTAGCGAGATCGAGCAGATGAATGCGATTCGGAAAAGGCTGTCTGCGGGTTAGCGCCGGGGGGTTACCTAGCCGGCCAGTTCCTGGCAGCGCGCGGCGTCCGGCGCATGGCCGCAGACGCGGAACTCCTGTGCCGCCGCGGCGAAGCCTTCGCGCGCGGCAGCGACACGGCCCGCCGCCAGTTCGATGTGGGCCCGCGCCTCGTGCAGCGACGCGTACCAGGCCGGCAGCTTCATCACCACGTGGGCCAGGTACTCGGACTGCTGCTGGTGGCGGGCCGCCAGGTCCAGCTCGCGCGCCCTGGCGGCCGCGATGGTGGCCGGGATGGCGAAGGTGATGCGGCAGCCGGGGCAGCTTTCCAGCGGGCCGCGCACGTTGGCTTCGGCTTCCTCCAAGACGCCCAGTGCGACATCGGGCTGCGTGGCCATCGCGATGCGGGTGCCGTAGATGCGGTCCAGCAGGTGAAAGCCGACATCGGACTGCCGCGCGACGTCGAGCGCTTCGTCGAGCAGGCCGCGCGCCCGGTCCATCTGCCCGCGGTAGATCGCCAGTTCGGAGCGGCGCTGCAGCGACAGCGCTTCGCCCGTCGCACCGCCGATCGCGCGGTGCATGCGCCCGCCGGCCACGAGGTCTTGCTCGGCGGCGTCGAGCTGGCCGCTGAGCAGCCAGGCCTCGCCGCGCAGCGTGACGGCGAATGCATGCCCGCGCGCCGCGCCCAGCCGCTGCGCTTCGGTCGCCAGCGCATCGGCGAATGAGATGACCTCGGCATACGGCCGCGAGCCGTACAGGAAGCGCTGCGTGATGCACAGGTGGCCGTCGAACACGCGCACCGCCAGCTGCGGCAGGTGGCTCGTCTCCTTGAGGTCGGCCCAGATGCTGCCGTGCAGGTCGCCGCGCGCGTGCGCCGCTGCGGCTTGCGACCAGGAGGCGATCACGAGCGTGCCTTCGTCGCCGGTCTCCAAGGCAATCCGGCGCACCTCGGCCGACCGGCGCGTGCCTTCGGCGGGGTCGCCGAAGCCCAGGGCCGCCGCGCCGCTGTACGCCAGCGCTTCGGCCAGGCGCCCCGCCACGGTGGTGGGATGCACGTCCTGCAGGTACTTCAGCGCACCGGGCGGATCGCTCATCTTCACTTGCGCCAGGGCGCGCTTGGCGCGCAATTCGTGCGACAGCGCCTCCGGCGCGACAGCGGCGGCGGCGTCGTAAGCAGCCAGGGTGCCGGGCCGGCCCAGCGCGTCCAGGGCTTCGGCACGCAGCGCCAGTGCGTCCGGCTGCGTCGCCCGGTGCGCGAGCAGCGGCTCGACGTGGCGCAACACGTCTTCGCAGGCGCCGAGACGAAAGGCTTGGCGCGCGGCCGCCAACGCGCAGGGAATCGCCCGATCGGCATCGCCTGCGGCGAGCCAGTGGTGGCCCACCAGGCCCGGCGCCGCGCCGCCTTGCTCCAGCCGCGTCGCCACGTCGCGATGCAACAGCACACGCCGGTGCGGCGGGATGCCTTCGGCCAGCGCCTCGCGCACGAGCGCATGGCGGAAACGGTAGCGGCCATCGGCCACCACCAGCACGCCTGCGGCCAGCGCCTGGTCGAGCCGCGCCAACGCGTCATGGCCCTCGTCGGTGGCCAGCGCCACGGCCGTGGCCACGTCGAAATCGTCGGCCGACAGCGCCAACCGGCGCAGGGCCTCCGTCGTGCCGGGGTCCAGGTCGCACAGGCGTTCGGCCAGCGCCGACGACACGCTGCGGGGCATCGCCCCCGCGGCGCCGTCTGATGTGGCTGCAGCGCGCGTGAGCTCGACCACGGCAAACGGCAGGCCTTCGGCACGGCGCGCGATGGCGGTGGCGACCTCGCCTGTCATCGGTGCGTCGGCCGAGCGGGCTGCGAGCAGCGCCGCCTCTTCCTCGGACAGCGGCCCCAGTTCAAGGGCCTCCAGCTGGCCGGCGCGCAGCAGGCGCGAGGTGTTCCGGTCCAGCAGGGGCGGCAGCGCGTGCCGACATGCGAGCAGCACGAACACCGGCGGGCCGCTCGCGACCAGTTGCGTCAGCGTCTCGGCGCTCGCGTCGTCCGCTGCGTGCGCGTCGTCGACGATGAGCAGCACCGGCTTTTGCGAGGCGGTGGCCAGCAGCAGCCGGCGCACGGCGCCCACCATCTGGTGGCGCCCGAGCGGCAGGGCCAGCGGTTGCACGTCGCCCGAGGCGGTCATCTGCGCCAGCACGGCCTGGGCGTGCGCACCGATGGCCTGTGCCGCGTCGGGCAGTTCGCCGAGCAAGGGCTCCACCAGGTCGGCCGCGATGCCGTAGGGCCGGCTCCAGTCGCTGGCCTGCAACGAGCGCACCTGCCAGCCCAGGCCCCGCGCTTCTTCGGCGACGCGGCGGCAGAAAGCGGTCTTGCCCATGCCCGCCGGCGCGCGCACCACCGCGCCACCTGGACGGCCCGCGAGGCTGGCACGCAGCCACCCCAGCACACGCACCAGCTCCATGGCACGGCCGACGAAACGCGGCGCGGCGCCTTCCAGGCCCGCGACGCAGTCGCGGTACAGCGCCTCGGCCGAGGCGCCGGGGCGCATGCCCAAGGTCTGCTGCAGGTGGTCGCGCAGGTGGCCGTACCAGCGCAGCGCCGAAGAGCGCCGCCCGGCCGCCAGCTCCTCGCGCATCAACTGGACATGGGCCGCCTCGTCGGTGGGATCTTCGCGCACCAGCCGTTCCAGGTCGCCGGTCTGGCGCAACAGCCGCAGGAACTTGTCGCGCAAGCGCTGGCGCGGCGCCTCGGTCCAGGCTTCGTAGCGGGCGTCGGGCAGGAGGTCGCCGCTGTAGAGCTGCGCGGCCGCCTTGCAGGCCTGCGGATCGCCGCTGCCCAAGGCTTCGTCGGCGGCGCGCTCGAACCGGTCGACGTCACACGCCACCGCACGGTCGGGCAGCAGGAACACCCGGCCGCCTCGCAACACGAGCGCGTCGGGCCGGCCGATGAACTGGCGCGCGTGGTGCGCGGCCTTGCGCAGGTTGGCGCTGCCCGCGTCGGGGTCCAGGTGCGGCCAGAGCGCTTCCACCACCTGCTCGTTCGCCAGGCTGCGGTCGGGCTGCAGCGCCAGCAGTTGCAGCAACTCGGCGGCTCGCCGGGTCAGCGGCACCGGGGGGACCAGTGGCACCGGCGGCGTCTGGGAGGGTACCCCGACCGCGGCCGGCCTCACGCTCAGGCGAAACGGGCCCAGCAGCCGGATCGACACGGCATCGGACGACGGAGTCGTTGAGGGCGACATCGCGATTCCTTTCCACCGACACAAGGCCGGGAACGTTTCAGGAACGCCAAGCGTGGAGCATCAGTATGCCGTCTATCGAACCTGGCGGGTGCAACGAATAGACGCACCACCCCCGCGCCCGCGAACCTCTCGAGGAGCACCTCATGCACATGGCAAAAGACGAAGTCGACGTGAAGATGGAGATTCCCGGTGCCGTGATCCGGCAGCGCTTGAATTTCGGCGACGCGACCGGCTACAGCAAGATCAGCGGCGAGTACTTCACGCTGTCGGCGGGCGTCGACACGACGCCGCTCTTCCAGGGCCTGAACCACAACTCGTGCCATTGCCCGCACTGGGGATTCGTGCTCAAGGGCCAGATCACCACCACCGACGATGCCGGGGGACAGGAAACGGTCAAGACCAACGACCTGTTCTATTGGCCGCCCGGCCACAACGTCAAGGTCGACGCCGACGCGGAGATCGTGATGTTCAGCCCGCAACACGAGCACACGCAGGTGATCAACCACATGATCGAGAAGGTGAAGTCATGAACCCGAACAAGGCCCTCTGGGAAAAAGGCGACTTCACCCGCATCGCCGAGAGCATGCGCGAGAGCGGTGAAGACGTCGTGCGCCACGCGCACATCACGCCCGGCATGAAGGTGCTGGACCTCGGCTGCGGCGATGGCAACACCGCCCTGCCGGCCGCCAAGCTCGGCGCGCAGGTGCTGGGCATCGACATCGCCGCCAACCTGGTCGCCGCGGGCAACCGGCGGGCGGCACAGGCCGGGCTGTCGGCCAGCTGCCGGTTCGAGGAAGGCGACGCCTGCGAGCTGCAGCTCGAGAACGCGTCCTTCGATCTGGTCATCAGCATGTTCGGCGCCATGTTCGCGCCCAAGCCCTTCGACGTGGCACGGGAGATGGTGCGCGTCACGCGGCCGGGCGGGCGCATCCTCATGGGCAACTGGATCCCCAACGACCCCACGCTGGTGGCGCAGATTTTGAAGATCAGCTCGTCGTATGCGCCCCCGCCCCCTGAGGGTTTCGTGAGCCCGATGGGCTGGGGTTCGACCCCGAACATCGTCGAGCGCTTCGGTGCGGCGGGGGTTGCCGCCGAGGCCATCCGTTGCGAACGCGACAGCTACATCTTCGACTTCAAAGGCACAGCGGAGGAATTCGTCGACACGTTCCGGCAGTTCTATGGCCCGACCATGAACGCGTTCGACGCAGCCGCCAAGGCCGGGCGCACCGACGAACTGCGCACGGAACTGGTCACGCTGTTCCAGAGCCAGAACCAGAGCCAGTACCCCAACACCTGCCTGATCGCCGCGACCTTCCTGCGGGTGACGGTGGAGGTGAGCTGATCGGCGTCGGCACAGCTGACGCGCCGTCCCCGAAGGCCCGTCAGCGCAGCGACTGCGCGCAGTGCGCCAACGCCTGGCGCAAGGTGGTGTCCACACGCCGCAGCGAGAGCCCGTGACGGGCGGCCACCTCGTCACGCGTCAGCTCATGAATGCGCAAGCCCATGAAGATCGCCTGGTGACGATGCGGCAAGCCGCGCATGGCGCGCTCCACCGCCAGCAAGCCGGAGCGGGCCTCGGCAATGGGCTCGGGACCGGGCGAGGGGTCCGCGAAGCTTTCCAGTTCAACGGCCGCATCGCCGCTGTACTGCCCGGGCCGGTCGGCGCGCAGGCGGTCCACCGCCACGTTGCAGGCCACCCGAAACACATAGGCCTCGGGGCTGTCCACCGCATCGGGAACAGCGCCGTCGCCCAGCCGCAGCCAGGCGTCGTGCAGGCAGTCGCTGGCCTGGTCGGCGCAGCCCAGGCGGCGCAGCAGCCGCCGGTGCAGGCGCTGGTAGTTGGCCACCAGGCAGTCGCGCAGCAGCGCGACGCCATGGCCGGCATCGCCTTCTTCGGAAGACGCCAGGCAAAGTTGAATGCTCATGTCCATGACGGATGTGCCTTCGTGACTGCATCTGCAAAAAATGGCCGGACCTGCGCAATGGCCGACGCACGCCCCACCCTCCCCCCACGTGCAAACACGCGAGGAGAAGCCGCACCTTGTGGTGCCCCGGTGGCGGGTCTAGTCGGGCTGCTGCAAGCGGCGGCGCTCGGCTTCGGTCAGCCGCGCCAGCTGTTCCGGCTTGAGGCTTTGCCCGTGACCGATGACCTGCACGCGGTGGTTCGGGTCGTGGCTGGCCACGCCCGGCGGCCGCGCATCCGGTGCACCGGAAGGCGACAGCGCGCCGCCGCGCTCGGCCGCATCGTTGCCGAAGCCGAGCACCCGCACGGTGAAGACC
This sequence comes from Variovorax paradoxus, assembly GCF_009498455.1. NCBI lineage: Bacteria > Pseudomonadati > Pseudomonadota > Betaproteobacteria > Burkholderiales > Comamonadaceae > Variovorax > Variovorax paradoxus. The sequence continues at coordinate 136,254 of NZ_CP045644.1, forward strand.
GAGGGCAGCGCCTGGCGGCTTGAGGCGCGGTCGCGCTGCACCGCGTCCTGCGCGGCCATCGCCGCCTGCGAGGCTGCAGCGCTGGCATTGGTGAGCGCGCCCACGTTCACCGCCGCCACCACCGGAATGCCCTTCGACTCGCCCTTGACCTGGATGTTGTCGGCGTTGAGCACCTGCAACGCCGCGATGTTCAGGTTGCCTGCCACGCGCACGCCCGCATCGCCGGCGTTGACCACGCCCCCCGGCGCCACTAGGTCGACGTCGCCATCGCCCACGGTGCCGATGCCGCTGCCGCTCATGTCGGACTTCTCGCGCACGATGGTGTTGCCGTCCAGGTCGGTCACCACTTCGGGCGCCGAGGGCACACGCACGGTCTTGGAGCCGCGGCCGGCGTCGATGTCGCCCTTGCTCGACCAGATGATCTGGTCGCTGCCGCGCGAGGTGGCTTCGGGCACGAACGACAGGATGCGCGAGCGGTTCACGGTCACGTCGTTTCTGGCGAACACGTTGATATGGCCCGAGCCCAGCGTCACCAGCCCGTGGCCGTCGGGCACCTTGGTGCCCAGCGCCGCCACCTGCAGGCCGCCGCCCGGCGTCAGCACGTTGATGTCGCCGCCGGCCATGGTGCGCAGCATCATCAGGTTGGCCGCGACGTTGCCCTTCCACTGGTCGCCCGGGAACAGGGTTTCGATGGCGGTGTAGCCGCGGTTGTAGCCGCCGTTGCGCGGCAGGTCGTCCACGCCGGGTTCGTTCTGGTCGCGGCCGGCATCGCGCAGTTCCAGCATGTAGATCTGGCGCAGGAACTGCTGCTGCGCGAGCTGCGGCAGTGCCTGGAAGCGCTGCCACGCGGCCAGGGGCGCCAGCGCTTCGCCGGTCATGTCCTTCATGTACGACACCAGGCCGCGGCGTGTCACCTTTTCTTGGCCGGCCCGCATCTCGGTGCCGTCGACCAGGTACAGCGGCAGCGTGCTGCCGTCAGCGCCGCGCGTCTTCAGGTGGTCGGGCATGGCCGCGACCTTCGACGGGTCGAGGTAGGCGCCGGCGAAGGCCTCGTAGGCCGGCGCGTGGTTCATGCCGGCCATCACCGTGATGGTGGCCCCCTGCTCGGACAGCCCGTGGACCTGGGTCTTCGGGATCGGGCGGTTGTCGGCGGCGTCGTACTGCTGGTTGCCCAGCGTCATGACGCGCAAGTCGTTGGCATAGACATCGCGTCCCGCCGCCAGCACCAGCGAGCCGGCGCCCTGCAGCTTGATGCTGCCGGAGCCGTAGTGGGCCGGGCTCAATCCGCGGCGCACCAGCGCCGCCGCGATGATGTCATTGCCTGCTTCCAGCAGCGTCGTGTCGTCGGAGTGCACGTTGCGCGCATTCATCTGGATGCCGCGGATGTCGGTGCCGGCGCGCAGCCAGGTCTGCTCGTTGGCAACGATGTTGGCGCCCAGGATCGAACCTTGCGCGGCATGGACGCGGCTCGGCGCACGATCGTCGATCAACGTCGGCACGTCGGGATTGCCCACGTCGGTGAAGTACGGGGCCCCGAGGTACGTCCCCGGCGACAGCGGGTTGCGCAGCACTGTGTCCATGTTGACGATCTGGTGGGCGTAGCCGCCCGCACCCGCTGGCAGGAAGGGCGATGGCACCATCGGCAACGTGGCGTACGACATGACGATTTCCGCGTCGTTCTCATGGCCCGCCCAGGTCTTCAGCAATGCGGCGTCCTGGCTGTTGAAGCGCACGTCGCGCTGCGCCATCAACTGCACGTCGTTGGTCGCGGCGGGCATGACGTACATCGCCCCCTGGACCTGCAGGCTGCCGTTCATGGCCGTCGCATGCAGGCGTGCCGGGTAGCGGTTGCCACCGTAGCCGACGAGGCCGTTTTCGGCCGTCGTCTGAGGGCGCAACACCACGTCGCGGAAGATGAAGTCGGCCTGGTTGACCAGCGTGATGTCGCCACCGGTCGAGACCAGGCTCAGGCCGCTGCGCTGCGAATAGCCCGTCATGTAGGCGCCATGGTCGAGCAGCCGTCCGTCGGGCGTCATGCCGTTGCCATAGCGCACGAGCAACGGATCGACCACCGCTTGCAGGCGCAGGTCGCCGGCGGTGCGCAGGCTCAGCGTGGCGTCGCCCAGCGCCAGCACCGGCGCCACGGCGAAGGCCTTCGAGACGCCCACGTTCTGCGCGTCCGTCTTCGTCACGGTCACCGTGTGGCCCGTGGTGGTTTCGCCGGCCCGGATCTCGCCCGTGCCGCGCCCGATGTAGTACTGGCCGCCGCGGATCGCGCCGCCGGCCTCGACCGTCATCGCGCCGCCGTTGCGCACCTCCATGTTCATGGCCTCGCCGACGCTGCGCCCGCCGCGCATGCGCATGTTGCTGGTCAGCGCCACCACCAGGTTGCCGAGGTCGCCGCCGGCGCTCACGTTCACGTTGCCGCCGCCGAAGGCGGCCACGCCCTGCCTGAACTCGCCGTGGTTGACCCACCAGCTCGCCTGCTCGATCGGGCGGATGTTCGGTGCGCAAACGCCGTTGTTGCAGTTGGTCGCGCCGTCGTGGTACGGGCCGAACACGCGGTCGGCGTTGACGTTGCCCTGCCGGTTGAGCCACTCGGTGAAGCGCTGTCCCGAGGGCTGGGCCTCGATGCCGCCCTGCGCCACGATGTCCAGGTTGCCGCCCGCCACGCCGTAGGCGGCATTGGCGGGCGCGCTGCTGAAGTCGCTCCAGGTGGTGGTGTCCTTGCGGCCCGCGGTGTAGATCACCGAATCCTTGTGCGCCAGCTTCAGGTCGCGCCCCGCGCGCACTTCGAGGTCGCCGGTGCCGGTGCGCACCAGCTTGCCCGCGCCGCTGTCGACGGCCGCATCGGGGTCGGTGTCGGCGCTGCCGATGCGGACCGTGCCGCTGCCCGCCGCCTGCCCGGCCAGCGGCTTGAGCGCCAGTGCATGGGCCGAGCCCATGTCGCCGCCGGCAACCAACCGCAGGTTCCATGACGCGGCCTCCTGCAGCGTGCCGGTGCGGTCGGCCGCATTGAAGCCATCGCTCAGGTGGCCGTCGATCAGCAGGTTGCCGGCCGCGCGCAGCGTGAGGCTGCCTTCGCGGGCGTTGGCGAAATCGGTGAACAGGTTCCAGTCGCTGCCCATCGCCAGGTCGCCGGTGCTGCTGATCTCAATGCCGGGCATCACGCGCAGGCCCGAGCCCAGGCCCAGCCGGCCGGCGATGGCGCCGCCGCGGTTGGCGAAAGTGCTCGCATCGGCGATCGCCGTGCTTTTGATGGCATCGACCGAGGTCTGGTTTTCGTACACGGCCACGCCTTCGAGCACGGCCGAGCGCGCACCGACGATGCCGGTCTTCACGGCCACTGCGGCCAGGTCGTCGTGGGTCGCGTTCTGGCGCGCGCGCAGGCGCACCTTGCCGCCGTCAGCACCGGCCACATCGATGGTGCCGCCGCGCAGGTCGAGCGAACCGCCCGTCGCCTCGAGCGTGACACGGCCGCTGCCCAGCGTGCCGGTGGCACCGGCCAGCAGCTGTGCGCCGTCCTGCATCGACACGCCGTTGCCGCCGGTGACGCGGATCGCTCCGCCGTAGGCCGCGCGTGCGTCGATGCGGCCCGTGATGTTCACCCTGCCGTGGTCCGCAGTGAGACCGAAGTCTTCCACCGTGGTGGCACCGTCGAGCGTCACGTCGCCCTGGCGGATGCGGAACTGGCGCGAGCGGTAGAAGCCCGCGTCGTTCAACCGCTGGTTGAAACCCGCGAAGTCGCCGAGCGTGGCGATGTCCAGCGAGAAGGCCCCGGCCTTGCCGCCGTTGCCCGCCTGCGCCGCGACACGGCCGTCGAGCACCACGGTGCCGCCGTTCGATGCCGCCAGCGCCAGCGTGCCGGCGTTGCCTCCGTCCGCGTGCGCGGCAAGGTGGAGCGCGCTGCCCGCGTCCAGCCGCACATCGCCGCCCACGGCCGACAGGTTGATGCGGCCCGCATCGGCATACGCGGTCACGTCGAAGAAATTCTTGGCGAAACCGCCCACGTCGATCTGCGCGCCGTTGGCCAGCACCACGCTGCCGGCCGAGGCCGTCATGTCCACGGCGCCGCCCAGTGCCACGGCGCGGCTGCCGAACAGCACGCTGCCGCCGCCCAGGCTCAGGCGCGTGCCCAGGCTGTCCTGCAGGCCCTGGTCCGCCGCGCCGTCGCCTTGAGCGCGCAGCACCTGCAGCGCGCCGCGCGTGACGATCGATTGCGCCGCGCCACCGCGGCCGGTCAGCAACGGCGTGGTCAGCGTCAGCGCCGAGTCGCCGGCGTCAATGCCGCCGTTGCCCTCGCCGAGGGTGCGGTTGCGCCCGTGCAGCGAGATCGCACCGAAGCCCGACAGGGTCTTCTGCCCCATCCCCAGCACCAGCGTGCCGGCATCCAGCGTCAGGCCGCCCGTGCCCATGCCCATTCCGGTACCGCCCGCAGCGGTGGCCGTGCCGCCGCTGTTCATCAAGGCGATGGTGTCGCCGCGCAGCACGACGTCGCCGCCCGCGCCGGCGAGCCGCGCGCCGTCGAGCGTCAGCGAGGCCAGGCCCGCGGCGCCGAGGTCGAGCGACTTGTAGAAGTCGAAGCTCGAATAGCTGCGCAGCGTGAGGCGCTGCGAGTTCGCCAGCTGCGCCAGCGCGCCTTCGTCGAGCACCATGCCTTCGCTGCCGCCGCCGAAGCCGATGCGGCCCGAGGCCACTGACAGGTCGGTGCCGGCAATGCGCGCCGAGCTGGCCAGTTCGGTGTTGCGCGTGGCGTCCAGCAGCAGCGCTGCGCCGCCGTTCACTTCGGCGCCGGCGCCGATGCGGACCAGGCCGCCGGTGGTGGTGTCGACGTTCTGGCGCAGCACCTTCGCCACGTTGCCGTTGGCCACGCGCACCAGCGCGCCCCAGTCGCGTGCCGGTGTCGTCAGCACGTCGTCGTCGGTGGCGGGGGTGCCTTTGGTGTCGTACACCTCGCGCTGCTGTGGCGCCATGATCAGGTCGCCCACGGTGCTGGCGCCGGTGCCGCGCGCGCTCACCACGCTGCCCGCGTCGACGGCCACCTGCCCGCTCGCGGCCAGGATGATCTCGGGGCCGTACAGCGCCGAGCCCGCGTCGTTGCGCACCACGATGTCGCTGGCCGTCACATTCAGCCCCACGCCCAGCGGATCGCCCTTGCGCGTGCCGCCGACCAGCAGGCTGCCGGCGCCGAAGTTCGACAACGCGGCAGAGTCGATCACCAGGTAGCCGTCACCGCGCAGCGTCCCGGCGTCCTGCCCGGCGCCGACGATGGCGATCTTCTTGCCCGCGATGTCGAGCAGCCCGCCGCGCCCGCCCGTGTCGGGCTGCGAGCGCAGCGTGCCGTCCAGCAGCAGGCGCTCGGTGGCGTCGAACACCACCGCGCCGCCGTCGCGCGCCAGCCGCGGCGTGACCACACGCTGGCCCGTCAGGCGGTACTGCGTGAGCTTGAAAGCTTCCGACGCGAAGAAGTCGTTGGAAAAGGCCTCGTTGTATTCGCTGTAGCGGCGCAGCGTGTCGCCCGACATCACGCGCCACGCGGAGGCGGTGGCCTGCTGCGTGCCGCCATAGGCGTTGCCGGTCTTGCCCTGCATGACGATGCCGCCGTCGGGTGCCTTGAAGCCGGTCTTTGCCGGGCCGGCCCACGCGGTGCCGGTGGACTGCACCGCCATCGCGCCGGGCAGCAGCGCATAGCGCGCGGGCAGCAGGTCGTACCAGCCGGCGGCTAGGCCCGGGCCGCCGGACAGCCAGATGCGCTGGCCGGCCTCGATGGCGCTGGCCGGCGCCGTGCCGGTGCGCCCCGGCAGGATGGCGTAGGTGCCGGGCATCGACAGCACGTCGTGCGAGCCGCCGGGGCCGGGTACGAATTCCCATGCGTACATGTCGCCGCCGCCCGAGATGTCGACCACCGCGCCCTTGGCCAGCGCCACGTCGGGCGCCTTCATGGTGATGCGCTTTTCGGGCGGCGCGACCAGCGCGCTGTCGGAAGGACTGCCGTCGTCGCGCCGGCGCGACGGATCGAGCCAGTGCTCGTTGTTGGACAGCGTGCCGTAGGGCACGGTCAGGCCGCTGCCGCTCACCGAGGTGATGCTGTCGCTGCCCAGCGCCAGGCTCTTGCCGGCGTTGAGTTCGATCTGTCCGAGCGGCGCGCGCAGCACGCCGTTCTGTGCGATCACCGGAGCCTCCAGGCGCAGCGTGCCGCCGGCCGACAGTGCGGGCGGGCCCGCATCGCCCAGCCGCTCGATGGCGATCGACTCACCGGCGCGCACCACCGCCGTCATCGCGGTGGACGGGTAGACCTGGCCGGCCTTCATGACCAGCTGGCCGTCGACATCGAAGTTGACCTGCAGCGATGTGGCGGGCGTGAACGTCGCGGGCAGCGCGCCGCCGAGCCGGATGTCGTCGGCCTGCAGCACGGTGCGGCCGAAGCCGGCGATGCGCATGCCGGCCGTGCCTTCGGGCGCGGCCCTGCCGATGTCGATCAGCGCGGCGGACAAGGTGAGTTGCCCGCCGAGCGCCGCGGGGTCGGTCCACCCGGTCGATGCAAAAGGCGACAGCGCATCGAGCGAAATGTGCGCCGCCGACAGCTGTGCGCTGCCGAGTCCGCCGCCGTTGCCCAGCCTGGGCGTGGCAAGCGACAGGCTGCGGCCGGCCTTCACGTGCACGCCGTCGGCCAGCGAGATGCCTTTGGACGCATTCAGCGACACGGCATCGAAGCCGCCTTGCGAAATGGACCCGGCCAGGACGCGCGAGGTCGATTGCGTCTTCACGTCGGGCACCAGCACATGCGTGGTCAGCGCCGCGCTCGTATAGAAATGGCGCGCCAGCAGGTCGAGCACGATCGGGCTGATGGTGAGGTTGGCCTCCCAGGGCCGGACCACGCCCGAGACCTCGGGTGCATCGAGGTCGTTGACGATCTCCATGCCGCCGCCCACCACGCCCGGCAGGCTGGAGATGGCCGAGCGCATCTGCGTCGTGAACTTCAGGGGCGTTTTGCTGTACTCGTCGAACAGGTCGAGGTCGGGCACCTGGCTGAAGAGCTTGCTCATGACCCTGTTGGTGACCGGGTCGCGCCAGTACAGCGTGGTGGGCACCGTCACGCCGCCCGGCTTGGCGGGCGGACCTTCGCTCGAATCGACGATGGTGAGCGAGCCGCCCGATGCGCCCGCGCCGCCGCTGCGGCCCTGCAGGTCGGCGGCCACGCGCATCGTGCCGCGGCTGCCGCCCTTGAGCAAAATCGCGCCGCCGTCGCTGGACAGCGCCACGTTTTCCCAGCCCACCGGACCCAGCCGCGGACCCGCGACGGGGATCTGGATTTCGCCGGAAGCGCCGGACACATCGATGCGCGCGCCGGGCTGCAGTTGGAGCGCATCGCCGCCCAGCAAAGAAACCTCTCCGCCGGCCAGCACCTGGCCTTTCAGCGTGCCGCGCGAATCGGCATGATTCACCGGCACGCCGCGCGCCAGCAATTGCGCGCCCGCTTCGAGCGTGAGGTCGGCCGCGCCCAGTTCGATGCGCCCGGCCGGCGCCTCCAGCGTGCCCTTGATGCTCATCTTGCTGGCGGGGCCTCCCGCGGACATGACCAGCCTGCCTCCGGTGTCGGCACGCACGACCGCACCGGCGCCCACTTCGATGGGGCCTTCGACCGTGCCGAGTTCGAGCGACGCGGGCTTGCGCGCCAGCCGCTCTTCCGGCCGCAGCACTCCGACCGGCGCGACCTGTGCCAGCGTGGTACCGCTGGCGACGTCGCGGTAGGGGAACGTCGCCAGGTCGATGCTCGCCGCGGGGCGCATCACGCTGGCACCTTCGGCGATGGCGATGCCCGACTTGTCGCCCACGTTCACAGCCACCGCGCCGAAGCCGCGCTCGCTGTAAAGCGCCTCGGGCAGCACCACGGTCTTTGCATCGGGTGCCATGCCGCCGATCTGCACCGGCGACAAGGTGCCGAGTTCGAAGCGCGCGGCCGAACCGGCCGCGTAGCCGCGGATGTCGAGCGCCGCCATGTCGGCCTGCGGCGTCACGCCGCCCAGCGCGACGGTGCCGCCGTTGCCTACGCGCAGCTTCGGCAGGCCCTGCTTGCCGGCATCGACCCGTCCGCCGCCGGACACGTCGAGCACGACGCCGGGATCGATCGCGAGCTTGGCCGCGCTCAGCGCCAGCCTGCCGCCGTCCAAGGCCCACTGCGCGGGCGCCGAGCCATCGCGCCAGGCATTGATCCACTGGCCCCGCACATCGAGCGCGCTGGCCGCGCCGAATGCGAGCGCCCCGTTGACCGAGTCCAGCGCGATCTGGCCACCGGGTGCGCGGATGGTGCCGTCGACCTGGAGGTTGACGGTGGCGGCCTCGCCACCGCTCGCCTGGAAGGTGCTGCCCGGCGCCAGGTTCAGCACCGCGCCGGATTCGAGGATGAAGTCGCCCGAGACGTTGAACAGCAGGCGCCCCATGCCCGAGCGGTTGAGCACTTCGTCGGACAGGTAAGTCAGCTTGCCGGGCTCCTTGATGCCCGAATCGGGCACCGGCGGCACGCGGAAATCGTCGCCCAGCGCCGACTGCGCATCGAAGCCCGCGACCAGGCGGCGCGGGTCGCGGCTCACGACCAGCTGGCCGACCCACCAGGGCCGGTCGTCCTTGGTGCCGTTGCCCAGTTGCAGTTCGCCGCCCAGGTTCTTCGTGGGCTGCATCTGCTGGCGTTCGCCGACCAGGCTGCCGCCCCAGTAGTCGCCCTCGAGCACCATCGCGTCGCCCGCGAAGATCTGGATCGCGCCGGCCTTGCGGCCTTCGGTGTAGCCGGCCTCGGGCATGTCGGCGCCGATCAGTGGATTGCGCCACGTGGTCTTCACGCCCCAGCGCGCGTGGTTCTGCAGGTACTGGCCGGCAATGCCCACGTAGTCCATGTCGGGCATGGCCTGCTGCATGCCGTAGACACGGCCGTCGGCGCCCATCAGCTTGGTGCTGGTGTTGCGGCCGTCGGCATAGCGCACCGAGCCGCCCGCCACGTCGAGCAGCGAACCAGCCCGCGTGATGACGGCGCCGCCCGCGCGCAGCGTGATCTTTCCGGCCTCGGCCGACAACTCCTGCAGGTCGGTCTTGCCGACGCCGATCCAGCCCGTCATGTCGCCCAGCGGCGTGCCAACCCAGGCGCCCGGGATGTAGGTCTTGCCGTCGCTGCCCAGCACCCATTCCACGCCGCTCATGGGGCCGCCCGCAAACACGCCGTTGGCACGCCGGTCGACCATCACCTTCTTGCCGCGCACCCACGAGTTCACCAGCAGCGGCGAGTCGCGCAGTTCGTTGATGCGCAGGTCGGCCTCGATGAAGTTGCGCGACATCGGCAGCAGGATGTCCTGCACGCCCGCCACGCTCAGGAAGGCCTCGCTGTCCAGGTAGATGCGGCTTCCGTCGCGCAGGTTGCCCTTGTAGTAGGGCAACTGCGTGAAGATGGGGTTGGCCGCCGTCTCCATGTGGATGGTTCCCGAAGGCACGATCACGCCCGCACGCGGCTGGGCGTCGATGAGGTTGCCGAACATCTCGATGCGTCCCGGCTTGTAGCGCGTGACGAGCGCGCTGGCCTCGATCTCCGACCTGTCGCTGGCATCTGGCAGCACCTGCGTCACGCTGTTCGGCCCCAGGGTGAGCGTGCCGGCCGACCAGTTCATCAGGTCGTCCATGTCACCCGTGTAGGCCCGCGCGCCCTGACCCCAGGCACGCATCACGATCGAGCCGTTGCGGTTGTTCAGTGCCGTGGTCGCCGTCAGCACACCGCTCTGGCGCACGTCGCGGCCCTGCAGCGTGATGTTGCCCCGGTCGGACTGCACGATACCGGTGTTGGCCACTTCGTAGCCGACCTGCGCGGCGCGCGCGGCCATCTCGGGCAGCACCACGTCGCGCACCCCTGCCATGTAGGCGGCGTCGGCGTACGCCGGTGTCAGCGCATGGGCGCTGAGCACCTGCCCGAAATTGAAGGCCCAGCCCGGCGCGGCCGATGCCGCCACGTCCAGCCCGCGCACGCCGTTCGGGTCGTTGCCGATCGGTGTCTTCAGGTAGACGTTCTCGCCCGCCGCCATGATGACCTGCCCGTCGGGCGCCGACAGGTGGCCCGCGTTGCGCACCTTGGGCCCGAACAGCATGAGCTTGCCGCCCGCGTCCACCGCCAGCCGCGCGCCCGCATCGACCCGCACCTCGCCGGGCGGCGCACCCGGACTGAAGCGGTCCACGCCGCCCATCCGGTCGGGCCGTGTGCCGTTGCCGGGCTTGAATCCGGCGTCGGCAAAGATCTCCGGCTTGAACGGACTGAAGTCGCCGAACTGCGGAATGCTCGCGTCGTTGCCCTGGTAGGAATGGCTCTGGCCGTTGTTGATGCCGAGCTTGAACTGCGTGTCCGACAGGCTCAGGCTCGACGCCACCAGCGTGCGCGTGTTCACCTGGCTGTTGCCGGTGAAGACGATGCCGTTGCGGTTGACGAGATACACCGACCCGTCGGCCTTGATCTGCCCCGCGATCTGACTGGGTTTGCCGCTCGGGTCGTTGATGCGGTTCAGCGCGATCCAGGTGTTGGTGCCGTCGGGTTTGGCGCCCGCGCGCTGGTCGAACTGCACGACGGTGTTGCGACCGACGTTGAAGGTTTCCCAGTTCAGGATCGCCTTGTCCGCCGTCTGTTCGATCTTCACCTGGGTCTTGCCACTGGCCGCGCTCTGCACCGGTGCATTGGCGTTGGCCCAACCGGCGGTCAGGCTGTTCGTATCGACCTTCAGGCCGCCTTCGGCGAGACCGTCGGGCACCGAGCCGTCGTTCTGTGCCGCCTGCCGCGCCGCGGCTTGCGCCGACTGTTGCGCCGCGATGGTCTGCGCGGCCAGGTTCAGGTTGTTGATGGAGCGCTGCCACTGCGGGTTGTCGGCCTTCTGCCGCGCCACCGGATTGGTGAGGCTCGACGCGGGCTGGCCGTTGGGCAGGTAGCCCGTGAGCGCGGCCGTGCTCTGCGCCGAGCCCTTGGCGTTGAACCATGCGCCGCTGAAGGCGCGCTGCGCCTGCGCGTGGCCGGCCATGCCGCTGGCCACCAGCATCAGCGCCATGGCGCGCGCAATGGGCGCCAGCTTGAAATTCCCCTGTCGTCGATCCCCGTTCCCGCGCATGCCCGTGCTCATGTGAAGTTCCCGCCAATGATTGGTTCGATGTTCTGGAAGGGCTTCACATCAAAGGGCCGCAGTGCAAGACAAGAAAAGCAATGCGGCGCGACGAAAAACCCGTTACTGCCAAGACACCGGACGCCGCCGGATTCCGCCAACATTTTTTGACCGCCGCGCACGGGCGGTGCGTGGTTTCGCGAGAGTCACGCGGCAGTCATTCGGTCGTCACGCGAATGCCACGCGAAAGCAGAAGTCGCGGCCTTCAGCTCAGGATCAGCAACCCGCCGGGCAACGCGCGCGCGCGCAGGTCGAACGAGTGCTGGATCTGCAGCAGCGCCTCGTCGAGCACGGCGATGGAGAAGCGCCCGCTGACGGCGCTGTCGCGCCGCGCATCGGCCATCAGCACCACGCGGCCGGGCCGGTAGCGGTTGATTTCATCGAGCACCTGCGCCAGCGGCGTCTGCCTGAACACCAGCTCGCCCTTGCGCCAGGCCGACAGGTCCGCCGGTTCGACGGCCTGCACGCCACCGAGCGACGTGGCGTCGTACACCGTCTGCTGCCGCGCCTGCAACAGCTTGTGCCCCGCTGCATGCGCCACCTGCACCGAGCCTTCGATGCAGGTCACGCACACCTTGCTGCCTTGAAGGTGTCGCACCTGGAAGCGGGAGGCGCCTTGCGCGCCGCTGCGGCCCGCGCCCGCGGTCACGACGAAGGACGGGCTCGCGCCCTCTTGCATCGCTTGCAGGTCGATGGCGACTTCGCCCGCGAGCAGGTCGATGCCCGTGGTTTCTCCATGGACCGACGTTTCGCGGCGCACGCGGGTCTGCGTGTTCAGCGTCACGCGGACGTGGTGGGCGAAACCGAGCGTTCGCTGCTCGCCCGTGGCGGTGCGTTCGTCTGCGCCCCATGCGCCCGGCGCGGGCCAGAGGCCGAGCGGCGGATAAGCCACCACCGCCACGCCGGCGACCGCGGCCGCGCTCATGGCCGCGCCCAGGAAGGCGCGGCGGCCCGGCTGCGCGGCGCGCGGGGTGCCCTGCGCCAGTTGCCGGTAGCGCGCCGCCGCCTTCGGATCGGCGCGCAGGCCCTGGTCGATGGCCAGCTTCATCGCATGCCACTGATGCTTCGCCTCGTCGAAGGCCGCCTGGTGCGCGGCGCTGGTGTGCTGCCAGCGCTTGAAGGCCTGCATGTCCATCTGCGTCACCTCGGCCAGCGCCAGTCGGCCCAGCCAGATGCGCGCTTCTTCCCGCAGCGCGTCGGGCACGGCATGGCCGCGTTCGTCGGCCGGCATCGGAGGCGTTGGGGGGATGGAGGACATGGTGTTCACGAGGCCGCGCCGCACCGGGGTGCGGAACTCCTCCTGTTCAAGACAACTGGCACAGCGCAAATCCTCCAACTATTTTTTTGGGTCCATCTGACGGCCCATTTGGGCCGTGCAGAAATCGTGCGCTCGCTTCAGCTCATGCTCGACCGTGTGCAGCGAAACGCCCAGCCTCTCGGCCACGTCCTTCTGCGGCAAGCCCTGCCAGCGCACCAGCACGAGGATGTCGCGGCGGCGCTTCGGCATGCGCGCGATCACCTTGTAGAGCGCCGCCATTTCCGAGCGCGCCTCGGCGATCTCGGCCGGCCCCGGCGCGGTGTCGGCCACATCCAGCAGCGCATCGACCTCGCTGCGCGGCACGATGCGGCTCTGGCTGCGCAGGTTGTTCACGGCAATGTTGACGGCCATGCGCAGCAGGAACGCACGCGGGTGCTGCACCGGCCCCTGGTCTTCCAGCCGACGCAACCGCAGCCAGGTGTCTTGCAGGGCATCGCCCGCCAGATCGTCACTGCCCAGCAGACGCGTCAGGCGGCGCTTCAGCTCGCCGTAGCGTTGCGACAGGAAGTCGAGCAGAACCAGTCGGACTTCTTCGGACACGGCTATGGCCTTGCCGCGTCTTCGCAGGACGGCCCACCCGCCTGCGCCGGCAGGATCAGCATGGCCAGCGGCTGCTTCATGTCGGGCGGCGGCCGGTCGATGCGCACGCGCTCCAGCGTGGCCACCAGCACGGCATCGCGACGCGTGTCGCCGGTGCTGCCGAGCAGCTGCGCGCGGTGCACACGGCCCGCCGCATCGACACGAAAGCGCAGCAGCGAGCGGTAGTCGCCCTGCGCCGTGCGCGGATCGGCGCACAGCGCATCCCACACGCGGGCCTGCACCAGGCCGTCGTAGCGCTCCAGCCGCGCGCGGACACCGGCCGCCGCCTCGGCCTGCGCGCCGAGCGGCTTCAGCACGAAGGCGTTGACGCGGCCCGCGCTCACTTCTTCCATCGCGAGACCGGTGCCTTCGAGCAGGCGCTGCAAGGCATCGCGCGGCGTGAGGCGACCCTGCACCGGCGCCGCCGTGCGGCCGGCCACCAGCGTGCTGCTGAACAGCGCAGCGCGGCCCGACACATCGGCGAAGCGGTTCAGTGCGGACGCAAGCGGCTGGATCGGCAGGTCGAAGTCGAACTGCGGTTCGACAGGGTTGGAATGAAGCGTCACGCGCGGCTCGTCGGGAGGCGGCGGGCGGCCGATGTCATCGGCTGCAAGGGCGACATGCGCGGGAACGATCGACATCCATGCAGCCATGCAACACAGCCCCCATCGCGCGGGGCGGCGACGCGTCAACACGCCAGGCGCGCCAAACAACCCCATGGCCGGTTGTCGCACCCTGTCGCATTCCCGCGCACGCCATCACGCCCGCAGCCAGGCTGCGGGAAATGGTGTGGAAGGGGGAACGCGTCGAGCCGGCAAAGACTTGCACCTTGAGGTAACAGCGCATGGTCGCATCGGCCGGTGACGCTTTTGTTACGCCCATCGCATCTTTCGGCGATGCCAATGGCCCGCTGGCGAGAGGAGGCAGAAGTGCAGCCAAGACTGGCACTGAGCAACACTGAACTCGTGGGACTCGGCATCCGCCTCGCCGCAGCCAGGTGCCGTATTTACGGAAGGTTCTCGCGAAAGATCACCTGGCTGCGCGTGGTCTCCACGCCGCTGAGCGCCTCGCGCTTGTCGCGCAGGTTGGTGAAGATGCGCACGCAGCTCATCAGCGTGGTGTGCGGGCTCTGCGTGATCACCGCGTCCATGCTGCCGTCGATCAAGAGGGCGCGGGTGTCGGGCGTGAGGCCGTGGCCGATGAAGACGACCTTCTGCTCGCGCCCTGCTTCCTTCAGCGCGCGCGCCACGCCGTCTGACGCGCCGCCGATGTTGTAGATGCCACCCATGTCGGGGTGCTGCTCCAGCAGCGCGCGGGTCTGGCGGTAGTTCTTGGCCGCGTCGTCCTGGCCTTCGCGCAGGCCCACGACCTCGAGCTTCGGGAACATCTCATCGATGACGTGCAAAAAGCCGGCTTCGCGCTCCTCGTGCGCCTTGTAGCTCAGGCTGCCCGCGATGAGCGCGACCTTCGCGGCGCGCGCGCCGATGAAGCGGCCGATGAGGTAGCCCGCGGTGCGACCGGCCGCGCGGTTGTCGAGCCCCACGAACGCGGCGCGCTCGGAGTTCGACAGGTCCGAGATCAGCGTGACCACCGGCAGCCCGCGCGCGGCGAGCGCGGCCACCGCCTCGCGCACCGCCGGATGCTCGAGCGCCATCATCGCGATGCCGTCGCAACGCTGGCCGTGCTTGCGCAATGCGTCCGCCAGCTCATGCGGATTGAAGCTCTCGATGAACACCGTACGGCACTGCACGTTGAACGGCGCCCAGTGCTCCTGCGAGTAACCCACCATGTCGCCCAGCATGCGGATGAAGCGGTTGGTGCCCGCGGGCAGCAGGAACACGAGCCGCAGCGGCGGCGGTGTCAGCGCCGCATAGAGCTCGGGGCCCGGCAGGTAGTCGAGCTCGCCAGCTGCCTTGAGCACGCGCTGCACCGTGGCGTCGCGCACGCCGGGGCGGCGGTTGAGCACGCGATCGACCGTGGCGGTCGACACCTGCGCCGCGCGCGCGATGTCGACCACGCGCGCGCGGCGTGCATCGGAAGGAGGTGAAGGGTTATCCCGCATACATCAAAAACCATCAGGATCGAGTTTGACCCGGATGATGCATCCTTTTATCTTCGCTGTGGCCCGAATCCACCGATGCATCAGATTGCATCAAGCGCATTCCGAAGATCCTGGAGACAAAAGACATGACCTCGCTCACTCGCCTGAACCGCCGCAGTGCACTGCGCACGCTTTCCGCCCTCCCCGCCGCCGGCATCGTGTCGGCCGTGCCGCGCATCGCGCGCGCCGCGGAGTTCTCGTACAAGTACGGCAACAACCTGCCGCTGAGCCATCCGCTGAACATCCGCGCGCAGGAAGCCGCGGACCGCATCGCCAAGGAAACCAAGGGCCGGGTCGAGATCAAGATCTTCCCGAACAACCAGCTGGGCGGCGACACCGACATGCTCGCGCAGGTGCGCTCGGGCGGCATCGAGTTCTTCACGCCCTCGGCACTCGTCATCGCCACGCTCGTGCCCGTGGCGGCCATCAACGCGGTGGGCTTTGCGTTCAACGACTACAGCCAGGTGTGGGCCGCGATGGACGGCAAGGTCGGCGCGCACGTGCGCGGCGCCATCGCCAAGTCGCGCCTCTATGCCTTCGAGAAGATGTGGGACAACGGCTTTCGCCAGACCACGAGCAGCAAGGCGGCCGTCGCGAACGCCAAGGACATGGACGGCCTGAAGATCCGCGTGCCGGTGAGCCCGCTGTCGATCTCGATGTTCAAGGGCCTGGGCGCCGCGCCCGCGAGCCTGCAGTTCAGCGAGGTGTATTCCGCGCTGCAAACGAAGATCGTCGATGCGCAAGAAAACCCGCTGCCGATCATCCAGGTCGCCAAGCTCTTCGAGGTGCAGAAGTTCTGCTCGCTCACGAATCACATCTGGGACGGCTACTGGTTCATTGCCAACGGCCGCGCATGGGACGCCTTGCCCGCCGACCTGAAGACCATCGTCGCGCGCGCCATCAACGACGCCGGCATGCAGCAGCGCGAAGACATCAAGAAGCTCAACGACTCGGTGGTCGGCGACCTGCAGGCCAAGGGCCTCACCATCAACCGCCCCACGGCCGACAGCTTCCGCGCCAAGCTGCGCGAATCGGGCTTCTACGGCGAGTGGAAGGGCCGCTTCGGTCCCGAGGCCTGGGCGCTGCTCGAAGGCACCGTCGGCAAGCTGGCTTGAGCGGCCATGGTGCATGAATCGACTTTCGAAGCGGCGCCGTTCGTCGGTGCCGGCTCTTCGGCCAACGCACTGAGCGGCATCGCCGGGCGCGCCGACCGCGTGATCGGCGGCGCCGTCGAGGCCTTGGCGGCGCTGCTGGTGCTGGCCGAAATCTGCGTGCTGTTCGCGGGCGTGGTGTCGCGCTATGTGTTCCATGCACCGCTGGTGTGGTCGGACGAGCTCGCGTCGATCCTCTTTCTCTGGCTTTCGATGCTGGGCGCCGTGGTGGCGCTGCGGCGCGGCGAGCACATGCGCATGACGGCGCTGCTGCAGAAGGTGAAGCCGTCGACGCGCGCCATGCTCGATGCGTTCGCCATCGCCGCATCGATCGCGTTCCTCGTGCTGATCGTCTGGCCGTCGATCGACTACGCGCACGAAGAGTCGTTCATCGTCACGCCCGCGCTGGAGATCAGCAACGCCTGGCGCGCCGCGGCCATTCCAGCGGGCATCGGCATCATGCTGGTGATGGCACTGCTGCGGCTGCTGCGCGTATGCACGGGCAGGCAGATAGCCGTCGCGGTGCTCGGCATGGCCGCGCTGGTCGGCATCTTCTGGCTCGCGGCGCCGCTGTTCGCGACGCTCGGCAAGTTCAACCTCGTGATCTTCTTCGTGGTCGTGGTGGCCGCCACCGTACTCTCGGGCGTGCCCATCGCGTTCTCGTTCGCGCTCGCCACCTTCGGCTACCTCGCGCTCACCACGCGCACGCCGCTGCTGGTGATGGTGGGGCGGCTCGATGAAGGCATGTCGCACCTCATCCTGCTCGCGGTGCCGCTCTTCATCTTCCTGGGCGCGCTCATCGAAATGACGGGCATGGCGCGCGCCATGATCCAGTTCCTCGCGAGCCTGCTGGGCCATGTGCGCGGCGGCCTCTCGTATGTGCTGATCGGCGCGATGTACCTGGTGTCGGGCATCTCGGGCTCCAAGATCGCCGACATGGCGGCCATTGCGCCCGTGCTGTTCCCCGAGATGGTCAAGCGCGGCGCCAAGCCCGGCGACCTCGTGGCGCTGCTTTCGGCCACCGGCGCGCAAACCGAGACCATTCCGCCGTCGATCGTGCTCATCACCATCGGCTCGGTCACGGGCATCTCGATTGCGGCGCTGTTCACAGGCGGCCTGCTGCCAGCCGTGGTCCTGGGCATAGCGCTGTGCGTGGTCGTGTGGTGGCGCTACCGCCGCGAAGATCTGAGCGGCGTGCAGCGCTACAGCAAGCGCGAGATCGGCAAGCTGCTGATGGTCGCGCTGCCCGCGGTGCTGCTGCCCTTCGTGATCCGCGCCGCGGTGGTCGAGGGCGTGGCCACGGCCACCGAGGTGTCGACCATCGGCATCGTGTATTCGGCGCTGGTCGGGCTCTTCGTCTATCGGCAGTTCGACTGGAAGCGGCTGAAGCCGATGCTGATCGACACCGCCTCGCTCTCGGGCGCGATCATCTTCATCGTCGGCTGCGCCACGGCGATGGCCTGGGGCCTCACGCAGTCGGGCTTCTCGCAGGACCTGGCGCGCATCATGGGCGCGCTGCCAGGCGGCGCGTATGGCTTCCTCGCTGTATCGATCGTCGCGTTCATCGTGCTGGGCAGCGTGCTCGAGGGCATTCCGGCCATCGTGCTGTTCGGACCGCTCCTCTTTCCCATCGCCAAGGCCGCGGGCGTGCACGAGGTGCACTACGCGATGGTCGTGATCTTCTCGATGGGCATCGGCCTCTTCGCGCCGCCCTTCGGCGTCGGCTACTACGGCGCGTGCGCCGTGAGCAAGGTCAACCCCGACGAGGGCATCCGCCACATCTGGGGCTACATCGCCGCGATGCTGGTGGGCCTCATCGTCGTGGCCGCCTTCCCGTGGTTCTCGACCGGCTTCCTCAAGTTCTGACCACAACAACACACTCACATCACCGGAGCCAATTGCAATGAGTCGATTCCTCGGCGAGATCCGCCAGCTGGGCTATGTCGTGCACGACATCGAAGCCGCCATGGACTACTGGAGCACCACGCTGGGCGTGGGCCCGTGGTTCTACAACCCCAAGGTGCCCATCAAGAACTACCGCTACAACGGTGAAGCACACGAGCCGCACAACTCGGTGGCGCTGGCCAATTCGGGCTACGTGCAGGTCGAGCTGATCCAGACGCGCAACGACGTGCCCTCGATGTACCGCGACTTCCTCCAGGCCGGGCGCACCGGACTGCAGCACGTCGCCTACTGGACCGCCGACTACGACGCCGACCTCGCGCGCCTCACCGCGCAGGGCTTCAAGCCCGTGATGAGCGGCGAAGTGGGCGAGCGCGGCCGCTTCATCTATTTCGACACCGAGTACCACCCGGGCACGGTGATCGAACTGTCCGAAGTGGCGGGGCCCAAGGGCAAGATGTTCGACCTGATCCGCAGCGCCTCCGAGGGCTGGGACGGCAGCGAGCCCGTGCGGCCCTTCCCCGACCTGAGCAAGCTGTGACGATGGTGGCCGAACGCATCCGCGCGCGCTACCTGATCGAGACGCCGGTGGACCCGGCGGCCGTCGCCGAGGTGATGGCCGGCGAGCAATCGTGTGGCACCTTCACGCGGGTCGAGGGCGAGACCGATGCGCTGCGCGAACGTGCGCGTGCGACGGTCGAGGCGATCTCCGAACTGGAACCCGTTGCATCGCCGAGCCTGCCGAACGCGCTGCTGGAGCGCAAGGGAACGCGTGGGCCGTGGCGGCGTGCGCATGTCGACATCTCGTTTCCCATCGCGAACATCGGCGCCAACTTGCCGACGCTTGCAGCGACCGTCTCGGGCAATCTTTACGACTTGGGCGAAGTGACGGGGCTGCGGCTCGAATCGCTGCAGGTGCCGTCGGCCTATCGCGCGCAGTTCGAGATGCCGCGCGTCGGCATCGCGGGCACGCGGCACGCCACGGGTGTGGCGAGCGGCGCGCTGGTCGGCACGATCATCAAGCCGAACGTGGGGCTCTCCGCCGCGGAGACTGCCGCACTCGTTGAACGGCTCTGCGCCGCGGGCGTCGATTTCATCAAGGACGACGAGGTCTGCGCCGACCCCGCGCATGCGCCGCTCGCAGAGCGCGTCCCCGCCGTGATGGCGGTCGTGCGTGCGCACCAGGAGCGCACCGGCAAGCACGTGATGGTGGCCTTCAACATCACCGACGAAACCGACGCGATGAAGCGCCATGCCGATCTCGTGGAGCGCGAAGGCGGCTCCTGCGTGATGGCCAGTCTCAACTGGTGCGGGCACTCGGGCATCCAGACGCTGCGGCGCCACACGGGCCTTGCGCTGCACGGCCACCGCAACGGCTACGGAGCGCTGTCGCGGCATCCGCTGCTGGGCATTTCGTTCCAGGCGTATCAGACGCTCTGGCGCCTCGCGGGCGTGGACCACATGCACGTGCACGGCCTGCAGGGCAAGTTCTCGCAGCCCGACAGCGAGGTCATCGAATCGGCGCGCGACTGCTTCACGCCGCTCACCGACGCGGCGGACGACCGCGTGATGCCCGCCTTTTCGTCGGGCCAGTGGGCGGGCACCGTGCCCGCCACCTGGGCCGCCATCGGCAGCGACGACCTGCTCTTCATGGCGGGCGGCGGCATCCTCGCGCATCCCGACGGCGCCGAGGCCGGCGTGACGAGCATCCGCCAGGCGTGGACGGCCGCGCGCGCGGGCACGGCGCTGAAAGACGCCGCGAAGCACGCGCCCGAACTCGAGCGCGCCCTCGCCTTCTTCGGCAAGCCATGACGCAGGCCCCGGCTGTCGTCTACTACGGCGACGATTTCACGGGCGCGACCGACACGCTCGGCACCGCGGCCCGCGCAGGCCTGCGTGCCCTGCTGTTCCTGAAGACGCCCGATGCCGCGCGGCTCGAGCGCGTGGGCCCGCTCGATGTGCTGGGCATCGCGGGCGCAGCGCGCGCCATGACGCCGGATGAGATGCAGGTCGAACTGGCACCCGTCGCTGCGCTGTTCCGCTCGCTCGGCGCGCGCGTGCTGCACTACAAGACCTGCTCGACCTTCGACAGCGCACCGCACATCGGCTCGATCGGCGCTGCGGTGCGCGCCTTGCGCAGTGCGGTCGAAGCGCCTTGGACTGCGATCGTCGGCGGGCAACCCAACCTGGGTCGGCATTGCCTGTTCGGCAACCTGTTCGCGGCGGCAGGCGCGGGCGGCGAAGTGTTCCGCATCGACCGCCATCCGACGATGAGCCGGCACCCTGTGACGCCGATGCACGAGGCGGACTTGCGGCGGCATCTGGCCGAGCAAGGGCTGGCCGACGTGCATTCCATGCCTTTCACGGCGGCGTCGAAAGGTAGTGCGGCACTCGACGCTACGCTGCAACGCGCGCTTCAACCGCCCTCACCCGCTACGTCACCTGACGCCGTGCTGTTCGACGTGGTCGATGCCGCGCAGCTCGCGACCATCGGCCAGGTGCTGTGGGCGCGGGCACAGCGCAACACCTTGCTCGCGGTAGGACCGAGCAGCGTGGTCGACGCGCTGGCTCCCGCGCTGGGCTCACGCAACGGCGCTGAGCTCGCGCAGCGGGTCGTGACGCCCGCGCCAGGTCCGGTGCTTGTGCTTGCGGGAAGCCTGTCGCCTGTCACAGCCCGGCAGGTCGCCGCGGCACGGTCCTTCGATACCGTGTGGCTCGACGCGTCAGCGATGGCGCAGAGGGACGCCGCCACGCTGGAACGTCATGCACGAAACATCGCGAACGGGCTCGCCAACGGCCGCAACGTGCTGGCCTGCACCCGTCCGCTCGATCCGTTGCCGCTGGCGCCCAGCATCGATGCCCAGGCCCTCGCGCGCGCCGGTGGCGAACTCCTGGCCCGCGTGCTGGCCATCGTGCCGCTGCAACGCGTGGGCATTGCCGGCGGCGACACCTCGAGCCATGCCGTGCAGGCGCTCGACGCCTGGGGGCTTTCGTACGTGGCGGACCTCGGCGCAGGCACGTCGTTGTGCCGCGTGCACAGCGACGAGGCGGCGCTCGACGGCCTGGAGATCATGCTGAAGGGCGGGCAGATGGGCTCGGACGACGTGTTCGAGCGCCTGGTGCACGGCTCGTCCTAGGCTGGCGCCGCACTCCCCTCCCAGGACAAAGAAAAAGCCCGACAACGCAGGACGTTGTCGGGCTTTTTGTCTGGTGCCGCTTGTCGGAATCGAACTGACGACCTTCCGCTTACAAGGCGGGTGCTCTACCAATTGAGCTAAAGCGGCTGAAAGAAAACAGTGTTGGAGAAGATTCTAAGCGGCCGGCTTTGGGGCCGACCGCGTGGTCACTTGACGCGCTTCAGCGACGGCCTGGCGCCACCGCCGGCCGGTGGACGCGGCGGCTCGTCGGTCGGGTCGGCCGGCTCCGAGCCGGTATCGACCGCCTCGTCATCGTCCTCGCCCGTCACCAGATGGAACACCTTGTTGGCGTCGCCTTCGGTGCCGCGCGAGGCATCGCGCAGCGGCATGCGCGACGCACTGGCCGGGGAGGCAGCATTCGTGGCAGCGTCGGTTCCACCATCGTCCAACGTGGCAGCCGGCACCGGTGCCGGAAACGCCATGCCCTGGCCGTTTTCACGGGCGTAGATCGCGATCACGCGGCCGACCGGCACGCTGATCTCGCGCGCCGTGCCTGCGAAGCGGGCCTTGAACTCGATGAAGTCGTTGCCCAGCTTCAGCGAGCTGGTCGCGTCGAAGCTGATGTTCAGCACGATCTCGCCGTTCTTCACGTACTCGCGCGGCACCTGGACGGTGTCGTCGACCAACACCGCGACATAGGGCGTGAACCCGTTGTCGGTGCACCACTCGTACAGCGCCCGGATGAGGTACGGGCGGGTGGAAGAGGACTCGAGCGCGTTGATCATGAAGGACGGCGAATTACGAGGAAAGCAAGCACGCAGCTTACTTACTTGCGCATGACCTTTTCAGACGGGGTCAGCGCTTCGATGTAGGCCGGGCGCGAGAAGATGCGCTCGGCGTACTTCAGCAGCGGTGCCGCGTTCTTGCTGAGGTCGATGCCGTAGTAGTCGAGACGCCACAGCAGCGGCGCGATGGCCACGTCGAGCATCGAGAAGTTGTCGCCCAGCATGTACTTGTTCTTGAGGAACACGGGCGCGAGCTGCGTGAGGCGGTCGCGGATGTGCGAGCGTGCCTTTTCGATGGCCTTGTCGTTGCCTTTGGTGGTGCGGTTCTCGAGCGTGGCCACATGCACGAACAGTTCCTTCTCGAAGTTGAGCAGGAACAGGCGCACGCGGGCGCGGTCGACCGGGTCGCCGGGCATCAGTTGCGGATGCGGAAAGCGCTCGTCGATGTACTCGTTGATGATGTTCGACTCGTACAGGATCAGGTCGCGCTCGACCAGGATCGGCACCTGGCCGTACGGATTCATCACGCTGATGTCTTCGGGCTTGTTGTAGAGATCGACGTCGCGGATCTCGAAATCCATGCCCTTTTCGAACAACACGAAGCGGCAACGGTGGGAGAAGGGGCAGGTCGTTCCTGAATACAAGACCATCATGGCGAGAGACTCCTAAAAATCAAAAAGAGTGGGTCGCCTGGGCAACCCACTCTGTGGGACCGGACGCACGAGGCGCCCGATCGGCGTGAACGGAAATTACTTGACGTCTTTCCAGTACGAGGCGTTCAGTCGCCATACGAAAACCACCGACATGGCCAGGAACAGCAGCACCCAGACGCCGATGCGCACACGGGTGTTCTGCGCAGGTTCGGCCATCCACTGCAGGTAGCCGACGAGGTCGCCCACTGCGCTGTCGAACTGCACCGGGGTCAGCGTGCCCGGGGTCACTTGCTCCCACTTGCCCGAGAACACGTCAGTTGCATGGCCATGCTGCTCGACCTTGGTATAGATCGGCAGGCGCTCGCCCTGCAGTTCCCACAGCGGGTTCGGCATGGCGACGCTCGGGAACAGCAGGTTGTTCCAGCCGGTGGCCTTGGTGTCGTCGCGGTAGAAACTGCGCAGGAAGGTGTACAGGTAGTCGGGGCCCGTGCCGCCGTGGCCGGCGCGCGAACGTGCGACGAGCGTCAGGTCGGGCGGCGTGGTGCCGAACCATTCCTTGGCCTGGCGGGCGTCGATGTTGGCCTTCATGGTTTCGCCGACCTTGTCGGTCGTGAACAGAAGGTTGTCCTTGATCTGCTGCTCGCTGATGCCGATGTCCTGCAGGCGGTTGTAGCGCATGAAGGCGGCTGAGTGGCAGTTGAGGCAGTAGTTGACGAACAGCTTGGCGCCGTTCTGCAGTGCCGCCACGTCGGTGGTCTTGTTGGGCGACTTGTCCCACGCCAGACCGCCGGATTCGGCGGATGCGGTCGCGGAGAAGGTCAGGCCCAGAGCCAGACCCATGACAGCGAGCCAGCCGGAAATTCTTTTCTTCATCGTGTTTCTCTCAAGCTCTCTTGCACTTCTCGCGCATCAATGGGCGGCGAAGACCACGCGCTCGGGCACGGTCTTGAATTCACCCTTGCTGCTCCACCACGGCATCAGCAGGAAGAAGCCGAAGTAGAAGAGCGTGCCGATCTGCGAGATGGTCTGGGCGATGTCCAGGGCGAACGAGCCGATGACCAGGTTGCCCCAGACACCAGGTGCCTGGATGCCCAGGTAGCCCAGGATCAGGAACAGGAACACGAACACGCCGTAGACATACTTGTGCCAGCTCGGACGGTAGCGGATCGACTTGACTTCGCTGTGGTCGAGCCACGGCAGGAAGAACAGGATGATGACCGAGCCGCCCATGATGACCACGCCCCAGAACTTGGCGTCGAAGGTCTTGAGCAGGAAGATCACGACGGCAGCCACGACGATGGCGGCAATCTTGAGGCCCATGCCCGACTTGCCCTTGACGAAGTTCCAGATGGCGGCCGCCGCGATGATCAGTGCGAACACGTTGACCATGTCGTCGGTGGTGGCGCGCAGCATCGAATAGAACGGCGTGAAGTACCAGACCGGCGCGATGTGGTTCGGCGTCTTCAGCGAATCGGCCGGAATGAAGTTGTTGTACTCCAGGAAGTACCCACCGGCTTCAGGCGCGAAGAAGATCACGGCCGAGAAGATCGTGAGGAACACCACCACGCCGAAGATGTCGTGCACCGTGTAGTACGGGTGCGACGGGATGCCGTCGACCGGATGGCCGTCAGGACCGCGATTGGCCTTGATCTCGATGCCGTCGGGGTTGTTGGAACCCACTTCGTGCAGCGCGATCAGGTGGGCCACCACGAGGCCGAGCAGCACCAGCGGTACGGCGATGACGTGGAAGCTGAAGAAGCGGTTCAGCGTGGCGTCGCTCACCACGTAGTCACCGCGGATCAGCAGAGCCAGATCAGGACCGATGAACGGGATGGCAGCGAACAGGTTCACGATGACCTGGGCGCCCCAGTACGACATCTGGCCCCAGGGCAGCAGGTAGCCCATGAAGGCTTCGGCCATCAGGCACAGGAAGATCGCGCAACCGAACACCCAGATCAGCTCGCGCGGCTTGCGGTAGCTGCCGTACATGAGGCCGCGGAACATATGCAGGTACACCACGATGAAGAACGCCGAGGCGCCCGTCGAGTGGATGTAACGGATGAGCCAGCCCCACGGCACGTCGCGCATGATGTACTCGACCGATGCGAACGCTTGGTTCGCGTCGGGCTTGTAGTGCATCACGAGGAAGATGCCGGTCACGATCTGGATCACGAGGACCAGCATCGCGAGCGAGCCGAAGATGTACCAGAAGTTGAAATTCTTCGGTGCGTAGTACTTGCCCCACTGGTCGTTCCAGAGCTTGGTCAGCGGGAAGCGGTTGTCGACCCAGTTGAGCAGCTTCTCGCCTGCGGGGGCGTTGGGGGAAACTTCGTGAAATTCAGCCATGTTCGTGGTCTCCCTCAGGCCTTCTTGCTGTCGTCGCCGATGAGCAGGCGCGTGTCGGACAGGTACATGTGCGGAGGCACAGGAAGGTTGTCGGGAGCGGGCTTGTTCTTGAAGACGCGACCGGCGAGGTCGAACGTGGAACCGTGGCAAGGGCAGAGGAAGCCGCCTTCCCAGTCGTTCGGCAGCGAAGGTTGCGGGCCGGCCTGCAGGCGGTCGACCGGCGAGCAGCCGAGGTGAGTACAGATGCCGACCACGACCAGCACATCGGGCTTGATCGAACGGTGGCCGTTCTGTGCGTACTTGGGCGTGAATTCGTCGGGGTGGCGCTTGGAGAGCGGGTCGGCGAGCTGGCCATCGAGCTTGGCGAGTTCGGCAACCTGGTCAGGGGTGCGCTTGAGAATCCAGACCGGCTTGCCGCGCCATTCGACGGTGATTTTTTCGCCGACCTTGAGGGCCGAGATGTCCACTTCGACCGCGGCGCCCGCGGCTTTTGCCTTTTCGGACGGCTGGAATGTGCTCACAAATGGGATTGCGGTGGCCACGCCGCCCGCTACGCCGGCACAGCTGGATGCGATCAACCACGTCCGCTTGCTTGTGTCGATCCGGGGCGAGCCGGAGGTCATGTCACTCATGGGGATCCTCTAAGTCTTCTTCGCTGGAGCAGGGGCTGACCTTTGCCACAGCAAGGTCAACCCGAGATTGTAGCGGGGCGCAAAAGGGTTTTTCAACGATTGCCGCGCGTCCGCACGGCGCCGCAGCGCGTGCGCGACAGCGGGCAGCGACTCGCAGCGCTCAGCTCAGCAGCCCGTATTGGGTCGCCTGCCGAACGGCCTGTGTCCGCGATTTGACCGCCAGCTTGCGGTAGATCCGCTTGGCGTGGAACTCGACCGTATTGATCGAGAGGCAGATCGCTTCGGCAATCTGCCGGTTGCTCCAGCCTTGCGCGATCAGCCGCAGCACATTGAGCTCCCGAGGTGACAGCAGCCCGGGAGCAGGCATCGGGGGCGAGACCGTGTCGCCGTCGCGCAGCGCGGACTCGACACCCTCCGGTTTCGCCGACGCCGCAATCAAGCCGAGGACGCGGCGCGCGACACGCGCATCGATCGGCGAACCGCCACGCTCAATCGAGCGCAGCAAGAAAGAGAGTTCCGCATCGTCGGTGCTCGTGAGCAGATAGCCGGAGGCCCCGGACGAGATCGCAGCCTCGACCAGCAGGCCGTCGTCGCTCTTCGACATGGCGATGGCGTCGATCTGCGGGTAGGCGCGGCGCAGGTGCGACAGAAGTGCGACGCCGCCGTCATCAGTCAGGTGCATGTCGACCAGCACCAGGTCGTAGGGCAACGCGGCCAGCAGATGGATCGCTTCCGCGTGCGTGGAGGCAACCACGACGCGACGACCCGGCGCCAGGTCGCACAGGAGGCGTCGCATGCGGTCGGCCAGGATCAGGTCGCCTTCGACGATCAGCGCACCGAAGAAGGCACGGCCCGAGGCAGCCAATCGCTCGATGGGTGCTGGCGCCGAATGCGCGCTGCTGACGGATTGGTGATTCATCATGAGCAGGCGCCTCCACGCGCGCCATCTGTCGCGTCCGCGCACACCCGCACACCTTCCGCCACCCCGCCCTCAGACAATCGAATCACGCATATCCCCTTGTTGTGCCCCGCGGCATACCTTGAATGTCAACTTTCGTTTCGGGACACTGCAGGAACGATGCCTGGGGCCCACCAAGCGACTCGCAGCAATAGCGCTCGGGCCAGCGCATTGATTTCATTGAAGAAATCCGGTGGCAACGACTGGAGCCCTCCTGCCAAAGCACCCGCCAATTCGCCGTCGTTACGGCCGTTTTGGACGGAACGTTACGTAGCATGGAGATACACATGCATCCGTCACATTCACCATCAAAAATCGAGGCAATATGCGGTTACGCGGATGTCGTGGCAAACGCCCCATCCTCAAGCCCGAATTAGTTGCGGCACACTTCTGATGCTGCTAACCTCGACCCAAGAGCATAAAAAACCCTTTGAGAGGATCACTGTGAAGACGAACAAACTGGTTGCTACCGTCGCCCTTGCCACCCTGGCAATCTCGTCGGCTTTCGCCCAAACGCAGGTTACCCCTGCGACCCCAAGCAACAACACTCGCGCATTTGCACCCGGCCCTGCTGGCGCTCCGAGCGCAACCGCTGCTGGCCTTGGCGGCCTGACCCCCGTTCAATGGGGCGCTGTTGCAGGCACCGGCGCACTGATGGTTGCCCTTGGCAGCAGCAACAACGGCAACGGCGGCGGTGGCTTCTTCGTCCCTGGCACCGGCACCACCGGCACGGGCACTACCGGCACGCGTTAATGCTGGTTGCCCTCCTGAAAGGAGGGCATTCGCTGAAAAGTCCGCGCGTTGCTTCCGCCACGCGACTCTTAGAACGTTGCCTTTTGGCAACGTTTTGCTTGGGCGTTGGCGGTTGCTCCTCCGGAACCTCGGCCATGCTGGATTCGGCTCGCCTGCTCTATCGCGGTGAGTCTGCAGCAGCCCAGCCCGATTTCAATCCCAGCTATCGATACCTGAGAACCAGCGTCAATGGGCGCATCGTTTTCATGGTGCTCGGCTACATCGATCAGCGCGCCGAAGGGCCCGTCGAGGTTTGGTACAGCGGCTCGGGTGAAGTCGTCCGACTCCTGAATGGCCAGTTGGTCGGCACGACTGGCTTGTCCATCGACTGGCGCGACGTTCGACTCTCCAATCCGCCTGCCTGGCAAGCTCATACAGCCAACCCAACGCAGACCTACGTTCGAGAGCGCGACCTGATGCCCGGCTATCGCTTCGGCATCCGTGACGACATCGCGCGTACATCGATCGTCCCTCCCGCCGACAGCGCCCTTGCTGGCGCGTCCGCCAACTCCTTGCGTTGGTACGAAGAACGCAGCGTGTCCCGCCCTGCGACAGCCTCCGTTCCTCCCGCCCGCTTCGGCGTTTCATTTGCTTCTGGCGCCCCCCAGGTCGTGTATTCGGAGCAATGTGTTTCCCGCGACCTCTGCATGAGTTTCGAACAGTGGACACCCCCCGCACCAGCAGCCGCCACCGCGGCGCGCGCTGGTACATGAGCCCCCTCTTTCTGCAAGCCATCAGCCCCCCGCATTGGCCCCGTCGGACGGCCCTTGCCTGCGCGCTGATGGCGAGTCTTGGCGCACTGGCCGAGCCGTCGCAGAACACAGCGACGGTCGAGCCCGCAAGTGATGCCGAGGTGCGGCCCGGCGAGCGACTGAGCACTTGGCTGCTGCGCCAACCAGAGGACACCGCAGCACCCGGGCTGGCATGGCGCGTGCCGCAGGAGCGGCTAGCCCAGCAGTTCCTGAAGAACACATTGCTCGTGCGCCTCGAGGCCGCCAGCAGACGTGCACCGCGCTCCGAGCAACTCGATCGGCTGAAGCTCATCACGTGGCTACAGAACCTCCCGATCACCGGCCGCGTGGCGCTGGGCATTGTGGACCCTCGCTGGTTGCAGGCGCACCCGGATCAAGATCCCTTGCTGTCGGCCGGACAGCAGCTCGTTGCACCCCCTTCGCAACTGAAAACCATCGCGGTCGTACGGCCCGATGGCGAACTCTGCCATGTGGCACACGAAGCCGGCCGAACCGCCTGGGATTACGTCATCGCCTGTGCGCCCAAGTCCACCCACGATTGGGCATGGGTTGCACAGCCCGACGGCCGGACGTCGCGCGTGGGCATTGCCCCCTGGAATGGCCACCCTTCCGACGAACCGGCGCCCGGCGCATGGATCTGGGCGGCACCGCGCGGCATGACCGAACTGGTCGACGCGTCGGAAGGCATCATCAAGTTCTTGGCGACGCAAGGCCCCTCACCCCAGGCGGCACCGCTGCGCGCAACCACCGCGGCGCTCGCGCCCGCCAAGCCGGTCATCGCGATCAGTACGCCCGCCCTGCCGCCAGTGCCACCGGAGAGCATCATCTCCGTGCGCTCCGACGCTTCGGCCCCGCAATACAAGGCACCTCGCACGAGCAGCAACGACTGGGGCGAAACCGGTCTGCTCCAAACGCCGACAGCACGCATGGGCGAAGCCGGCGATTTCCGCACGTCGGTCAGCCACGTGTCACCCTATACGCGGCTGAACGTGATGTTCCAGCCGCTGGACTGGATGGAGGCCGGCTTTCGCTACACATCCATCAGCAACCGCGCATATGAGGCCAGCACCACAGGCCAAAGCAACAAGGACAAGAGCATCGACGTGAAGCTGCGGCTGCTGCGCGAATCCGCCTATGCGCCTCAGGTTGCACTGGGCTTTCGCGACCTGGGCGGTACCGGCCTTTTTTCCGCCGAGTACCTGGTCGCCAACAAGCGCTACGGCGACCTCGACTTCAGCCTCGGCATCGGCTGGGGATATCTGGGCAACAGCGGAAACATCCGCAACCCCTTGCTAGCCCTGAGCAATCGTTTCAGAACGCGCACGGTGAGCTCCGCAACGGGCGGTGAAGCCAACTTCAAGGCCTTCTTCCGAGGTCCAGCCTCCTTGTTCGGTGGCGTCGAATGGCGCACGCCCTGGGATCCGCTGACCGTCAAGCTCGAGTACGAGGGCAACGATTACAAGAACGAGCCCCAGCAGAACAATCAGGTTCAGCGCTCGCCTTTCAACATCGGCCTGGAATATCGCTACTCGCCAGGCGTCGCCTTCACCGCCGGCCTGGAGCGCGGCAACAAAGTGATGGTGGGCCTGACCCTGTCCACCAACATGGCGAAGATGCGGGCCAGCAAGCCCGCAGACCCGCCGCCGCCCCGCTTCACGCCGGAAGCGCCAGCCAATCCGCCCGGTTGGGCCGCCACCGCTGCGGAGATCCAGGCACGCACCGAATGGACCGTGCAGCGCATTGCGGCGCAAGGCGACAGCGCGCACGTCTGGATCACCGAAAGTCACACGGTGTACCGCGAGGCCCGTGTGCAGCAGGTCATTGCCGTCATGCATCGCGATGCTCCGGCGTCGATCAAGCACTTCATCCTTCATTACAACGAGCGTGGATTGGCACTGCACACGCAGGTTGTCGATCGCAGCGAGTGGGTGACGGCGCACTATCAGGCACAGACGCCAGCCGAACTGCGCGCCACGGACCAGCGTGACTACGCCCCGCCGCGCGGCCGGACCGAAGATGGGCTCTACGTGCCGGCAGCGCCACAGCGCGCCCCCGCCGACGTAACAGCCGCCGTCAGCGCATCGCCCGGCGAGACGTCGGCCATGGCGCCATGGGAGCGGCGCGCGGAAAAACTCACCTTCGGCCTGACCCCGAGCTTCTCGCAGATCCTCGGCGGCCCCGATGCCTTCCTGCTCTATCAACTGGGCGTCTCGGCCACGGCGGAGTACCGCTTCACACCAAGCACGTGGGTGAATGCCGCGGTGAACTGGCGCTTGATCGACAACTTCGACAAGTTCACCTACACGGCGCCCAGCAACCTTCCCCGCGTGCGAACCTACCAGCGCGAGTACGCAACGACCAAGCGGTTCACCATGCCGGTGTTTCAGCTGACCCATGTGGGCCGGCTGAACGAAGACCAGTACTACAGCGTTTACGGCGGCGCCCTCGAGTCGATGTTCGCCGGCGTGGGTGCTGAGTGGCTCTACCGCCCGTGGCGCAGCAAGTTCGCCTTTGGCATCGACGTCAACCACGTGCGTCAGCGAGACTTCGCCCAGGATTTGGGTCTGCGCGATTACAAGGTCAACACCGGCCACGCCACGCTCTATTGGGACACCGGCTGGAACGGCGTGCAGGCCAGGATCAGCGCGGGTCAATATCTTGCGGGCGACCGCGGCGTCACGCTCGACATCAGCCGTCGCTTTGACAACGGCGTGACGATTGGCGCTTGGGCCACCAAGACCAATGTGTCCGCTGCACAGTTCGGCGAAGGCAGCTTCGACAAGGGCATCTACGTGTCTATCCCCTTCGACGCATTGCTGCCACGCTCGAGCAAGTTCACCGCGAACTTTGCCTGGGCTCCGCTGATACGGGATGGTGGCGCCAAGCTGGGACGGATCAACCCGCTTTTCGAGATGACGTCGATACGGGACCCGAAGGCTTTCAGCTTCTCTTCACCCGACGATAAGGCGCCGAAGGCGGGGGACAACATCCTCGACTTCAAGCGAGCAGCGCAGTAGACGACGCCGCAGAAAACAAAAGAGCCCCGATCCGGGGCTCTTGGTCTCAGCGTCACCCCGGGTGAGTCGGGGCGGGAAATAACGAAGTGGCTCTATCGAATCAGATCGCCACGGCAATTGGATTCGGCGCGGACGGCTGATCGGCCTCGCCCACTTGCGCGGCGCCGGCAGCCGCTGCTGCAAGCGACAGGGGCCGGTCACGCACGCGGTGACGCTCCATGTGCACCCAATCCACCACTTCCGCGTGGGGCTGATAGCCGGGCAGCATCTGCGTCAGCGTCCGCTTCAGCATCGGCACATCGCTGCTTTCGAGTGCAGCGTTCAGGGTCTCGAACTGGCGCCAGAGCTCATTCCAAGGCAGACAGGGATCGTGCGCCTTCATGACACGAGGATGCGCCGTAGGCATCGCGCTGTCACCAATCAGGAGCTCTTCGTAGAGCTTCTCGCCAGGTCGTAACCCGGTCACCTGCAGCTCGATATCGCCATCCGGCGAATGCTCGTCTCGGACTGTGCGCCCCGAAAGCTCTACCAGCCGGCGGGCGAGATCAATGATCCGCACCGGTTCACCCATGTCGAGCACGAACACATCGCCACCCTGCGCCATCGCACCCGCCTGAATCACCAATTGGGCGGCTTCGGGAATGGTCATGAAATAGCGTGTGATGTCCGCATGCGTGAGCGTGATTGGGCCACCCGCCTCGATCTGCTTGCGAAACAACGGCACCACAGAACCGCTGGAGCCCAGGACGTTGCCGAAGCGGACCATCGAGAAGCAGGTGTCCGAACTCTGCTGCGCCAGCCCCTGCAATGCCATTTCGGCAACGCGCTTGCTGGCCCCCATGATGTTCGTCGGCCGCACGGCCTTGTCGGTGCTGATCAGGACAAAGTTGGGAACCTTGCACTCCATGGCGATCCGCGCCGTTGTGAGCGTACCTATCGCGTTGTTTCGCACACCCTCTGCCGGGTTGTGCTCGACGAGCGGCACATGCTTGTATGCCGCCGCGTGATAGACCGTGTCAGGGCGCCAGGCGCGCATCACTTCGCGCAGCCGCGCCGCATCGCATACCGAAGCGAGCAACGGGATAACACGTACGGTCGGTGCCAGTTGCTCTAGTTCCTGGTGGATGCCATAGAGCGCGTACTCGCTCAATTCCACGAGCAGCAGCGTGGAAGGCGACAGCTGAACAATCTGCCGGCACAACTCACTGCCGATGGAGCCACCAGCGCCAGTGACTAGCACCACTTGGCCGCGGATGTGCTTGTGGAGCAGGTCTGCCACGGGCTCGACCGGATCACGCCCCAGCAAATCCTCGATGTCGACCTCGACCAGATCATTGACCTGGACCTTGCCGTTGGCCAGATCGAGCAACCCCGGAAGCATGCGTACATGCAGATGCAATGGCAACAACTGGTTCAGAATTTCAACGCGGCGTCCGCGACTGGCCGAGGGCATCGCCAAGAGCACGTCTGTGATGCCCCAACTGGCAGCGTTGTCGCTGAGCCAATCGGAGGACTGAATGCGCAGACCGTTGATCGTGTTGCCTTGGAGATGCGAGTCATCGTCAACGAAAGCCCGGACGACCATGTCCCGACTTTGGGCCAACGCTGCGGCCAGCTGCAAACCCGCGCTACCGGCACCGTAGATCACAACCTGAGGCAATTGCTTACGTTGCAGAGCGCTCATGTAGAGACCGCCCAACCAATAGCGCGCAAACATGCGCGAGCCGGCGATAGCCAAGAACAAGAGCAACGGCACCAGCAAACCGACCGTGCGCGGCACTCCTCGCACACCGACAACCGAGAAGATCAACGCATAGCCGAGGCCAAACAATACGCACGCGCGCACGATGGCCATGACTGCAGCCGTGCCTGCATATCGAAAGATGGCTCGGTAGAGCCCAAACACCACAAAGAGGGGAAGCGCAAGGGCTACAGCGACCGCGATGGCTGACCACTGAACACCACGCGGCGTCACCCATTGCTCGAAACGAAAGCTGAATGCCAACCAGACACACAGGACGCAGAGCATTGCATCGACCCCCAGAGCCAGCATGCGCTTCAAGGGGCGCGGCAAAGCAAGCAAGGGCGTAGCCAAACGATTGATCACACAGAAAACTCCTGCGGCGTTTGGAGTGCGCCGCGCTGCAACAATTGTCCGTGAAGGGTACCCACCCTCCCCCCCAATTCAGGGTATTCGCGACACTCATAATGTCATTTTTGTATCTTTTGCATCGACATGACTTTGGTCATAGAGCCGCTGATCAGCCCCCTCAAGCAGCTGTCCCTTTGGCAGCCATGACCGATCTGAGGCCAGAAAGCCTGCGGCTTGACCAACGCCACGAGGCAGTGAGCGCCGATGCCCTGACTACAATGCCAAGGGCGTGCCTACCCATCCTTCGTCTCTCTTTATTTAGATAGCGCGATTCAATCGCTCAACGAAGGACAAATGGCGAGGACATTTCTGAATGACATGTGCTTCATGCCGGACATGAAGCATGCGGCACGCAATACGTTGAGTCTGACAACAGAGGCACAAGCCTTCGCAGGGAGCCAAGTCTCATGAAATCTGTTCTGGTGGTATGCATTGGCAACATCTGCCGTAGCCCGATGGGTGAAGCATTGATCGCTGCAGCATTGCCGCAGGTTCAAGTCACGTCAGCGGGGACCGGAGCCCTGGTCGGGCACCCGGCAGATCCGATTGCACGCAAACTCATGGCCGAACGTGGCATCGACATCGAGGCCCACCGGGCACGCCAACTTACAGGGCAGATGTGCCAACAGGCAGACCTCATTCTTGCGATGGACGAAGCCCAGCGGATTCACATCGGGCAGCGCCATCCGTTAACCCGGGGCAAGCTGTTTCGCTTGGGCGAAGTCGCACGCGTTGACATTCCCGATCCTTATCGCATGGGCCGTCCGGCCTTCGAGCACGCCCTGCAACTCATCGCTGACGGCGCCCAAGCCTGGGCCGAACGCATTCGCAAACTCTCATGACTTCTTCTGCTTCCACTTCGGCTCCTTCCGCAGCACTCGCGCGCGACGATGACAACGATGCAATTCATCTGTCCGAGTACTTCGATATCTTGCTCGACCGAAAGTGGCTGGTGGCAGGCGTTACCGCCGTCGCCCTCGTCATCGGTACGGCCTATGCGCTCCTGACCACCCCGATCTATCAGTCCAACCTCCTGATTCAGGTTGAAGACTCCGCCCCAGACGCCAAGAACTTTCTCGGCGACACCGCGAACCTCTTCGATGTGAAGACGCCGTCCACAGGCGAAATCCAGATCATTCGTTCGCGAATGGTCATTGGCGGCGCTATCGAGGCAAAGCAGCTTTACGTAGATGCGAGGCCCCGATACTTGCCGTTCATCGGCGAATGGCTCTCCAGACGTGCCAAGGAACTATCGAGCCCAGGCTTTCTTGGCGTGGGAGGCTACGTTTCTGGAACCGAAACGGTCAGCATTGCCAAGTTCGACGTACCTTCCACGTTCGAAGACCAGCAGCCCTTCACGATTACCACGCTGGCCAGTGGCCAATACACGCTGAGCCATCCCGATCTTGCCGAATCATTGACCGGCACTGTCGGCAAGGTGCTCAACCAGCAGCTTCCCGAAGGAGCCATCACCTTGGTGGTATCGCGACTCGAAGGCAAACCAGGGGCCGAATTTCTAGTCTCACGTGCATCGTTGCTCACCACGACTGAGAATCTTCAACGGCGCCTCCAACTGGGGGAGCAGGGTAAACAGTCGAACGTGATCAGTGTTTCGCTCGAAGACAGCGACCGTGAACGCCTGCGGAGCACACTCAACGAAATCGGGGCTCAATACGTTCGCCAGAACGTTGAGCGCAAAGCCGCCGAAGCCGAAAAAACCATCGAATTTCTTGATAAACAATTGCCTGAGTTCAAGCGGCAGCTCGAAGACTCGGAAGACGCATATGCACGCTTTCGCAACCAGAACGGCACGGTCGCCTTTGATGAAGAGGCCAAGGCTGCTCTGAGCATGTCAGTGCAGTTGCAGACCAAGCTGTTGGAATCGCAGCAGTTGCGACGCGAATTGCTCTCGCGCTTCACCGAGAGCAATCCCAAGGTCCAAATGATCGACGGCCAGATCGCGGCCATCCGCCATGAGATGGATGGCCTTGAGACCCGCGTCAGCGCCATGCCGGCCGTCCAACGCGACGCACTGCGGCTCGAACGGGATGTGCGCGTCAACGGCGAACTTTACAAATCGCTGCTCAATAGCTCACTGCAACTACGTCTTGTGAAGGAAGGCAAAATCGGCAACGTGCGGTTGCTTGACACGGCGGTAGAGCCAAGAAAAGCGGTCAAACCACAGAAACCGTTGATCGTCGCATTGTCTTTGGTGCTAGGTTTGCTGGCTGGCGTTGCAATTGCCATCCTTCGGAGCAAGCTTTCAAACGGTATCCAGAATCCGCAAGAAATCGAGGACCGTCTCGCCCTCAATGTCTATTCCGTGGTGCCATTGGCTCTCGAACAGGAAACGATACTGGAGCACATCGCCGGTGGCGCTAAGGGCGTGCAATTGCTGGCGGTGACCTCTCCCGAGAGCCTTGCCATCGAAAGTCTGCGCAATCTGCGTGTTTCTCTGCAACTGACTTTAATGGAGACCGGCAACAACCGCGTGCTCATCACCGGCGCAACGCCTGGCGTGGGAAAGAGTTTTGTCTCCGGCAATTTCGCGGTCATCATGGCGCAGGCCGGCAAACGCGTATTGCTGATCGACGCCGACCTGCGAAAGGGGCATCTTCAAAAGGCCTTCGGGCTGCCGCGCAAGGGCGGCTTGGCGGATGTGTTGGCAGGCGACATGACACCCGAGCAGGCGATCCATGCTCAGGTGGTCCCTAATCTCGACGTCCTTACAACGGGCGCCTACCCGTTCAACCCAGCCAACATGATGCTGTCGTCAACACTGCGAGAGTTGCTGGATGCATTTTCGGAACGCTACGACTTGGTCGTGATCGACAGCCCGCCGGTGCTGGTGGCCGCCGATGCTGCAGCGGTCGCTGCACATGCAGGTGTCGTGCTGCTGGTTGCCCGCGACAATCTGACTCAATTGGGTGAGCTGAAGGAGAGCGTCAAGCGCCTTGCGCATGCTGGCCAGCAAGTCAACGGCGTGGTCTTCAATGGCATGGACCTCTCGCGCAGGCACTATGGCAGCTATGGCTACAAGTACGGTGGCTATCGCTACACCGAATACAAGTACAAAGAAGCTGGAGTAGCCTCGGAATAATTAGCGGGACGCGGCAAGGGAGCCGCTCTCCATCGGGGCTCTTCAGCGAGCTTCCGCAAGGCAGGAGAATCAGCGACCGATTTGTCGCTGAGCCAGCCACCACGTCAGCCGCGCGAAAATTTCCCCAACAAGCAGCCCTAGGCCATCTGCCCAAAGGTCGCTCCATTCAGCGTATCGATCAGGCGTGAAAGACTGCAATATCTCGATGAGTGCACCGTAGGCCAGCAAGCTAGGCAGCAACAGCCATAAGCGCCCCGGCCACGCCTTGTGTGCCAGGAAGGCCAATGTTGCAAAGGCCAGGACATGATTGCTCTTGTCCCAGCCGGTGCTGGGCATGGGGGTCGAAGGAGGCGCGAGCGATAGCACAAGAATCGCATAAATACAGGCCCAGAAAGCCCAAGCGGATAGCAACGCGAGCTTCGACTTCACCTGCCTACGCTCTTTCGGACTCGGGTCGCACGGAGACCACCTCAGGCATCGACCACTTCGCCCGCTCGCAGCACGCGCCCTGCAGGAACCCTCACCCCATAAGCGAGCGCTGAGCCCACGGGCATCCACGCTGAGCGTCCGAGCACGCTGCCCCCCGCCATGCCCGCATGGACACCGAGATGGCCAAATGACTCCACCACGCAGTCATGATCGACAACGGCGCCACAGTTGACGATCACGCCCTCTCCCAGCTGAGCCCCGGTTCCGACGATAGCGCCGGCCATGATTGCACTGCCCTCCCCGATGGTGGCTGTGGGCGACACCATGGCTGCCGGATGAACCACCATCGCCAGCGTCAATCCCTGCGCCTTTACTTGCTGATGCAGGGCTTCGCGCAATGCGTTATTGCCGATCGCCACAATCACCGTATCGATTCGGCCACGGCAGTCGGCCAGCATTGCCGTTGTGCCCCAGACCGGGCAGCCCCACAAATGATGCTGCTCTGGCTTGGTCGCATCATCCAGAAATGCCGTCAATGCATAGTCCTGCCCGAGCAATGCGGCCTCAGCAACGGAACGTCCATGACCGCCCGCCCCAATGATCAGCAAGCGCTTTTTCAACTGCTCTCCCATATTCAGTGCGTTACACCTTCGCGCCTCAGCACCTTGACGAAGGTAAGCCATAGGATGCGGATATCAAACCAGAACGAGCGACGCTGAAGATATTCGATATCGAGCTGGACCTTGGCAGGGATAGGTAATTCATCGCGTCCATTCACCTGCGCCCAGCCCGTCAGGCCCGGCACCAATACATCCACACCATGCTGCGTCCGCAGATCGATCAGATCCTGCTGATTGAAGAGCGCTGGTCGGGGCCCCACAAAACTCATGTCCCCGAGCAAGATGCTCCAGAGTTGCGGCAGTTCGTCGAGACTGCTTTTGCGCAGAAAAGAGCCGATAGGCGTCAGATACACCCTGGGGTCGGACAATAAATGCGTAGCTACTGCCGGCGTACCGACACGCATGCTACGGAACTTGGGCATCTTGAAAATGCGGTTATCGCGGCCGATCCGATCAGACCAGTAGAGAGCAGGCCCGCGAGAGGTAAGGCGTACTGCTATCGCCACGATCATGACGGGCAACAGCAACACTGCCCCCGCGCACAATGTCAAAAACAAATCAAACAGACGCTTCACGCCAATATCCTTCTGCAGTCCTTTTCAAGCCCTCGTCAATGGTCATGGGAGGCGTCCACCCCAACAATTCGGTCGTCTTGGAAATGTCGACTTGCAACGAGCCACAGAGTCGTTGTGCGACATGGGCTCGACCCAACATCGAAGCGCCTCGCTCCAGCCAGTTCGCCGGAACAGGGAGCAGTCGCGCAGGCTTTCCCATGGCTTGCCCCAAACGTTCCAACAACTGTGCGGTTGAAAGATCTTCACCGTCCGAAACCAGAAAAGTCTGATTGCCCGCTGCGGGGTGGTGCACGCAAGCGGTCAACAGATCCGCCAAGTTGTCGAGCGACACCATGCTTCTGCGATTGCCGGTAACGCCTCCGAGCGGCAATGGAATTCGACGCGCGACGATGTTCATCATCGTGCGGAAGTTCGCCTTGACGCCTGGGCCGTACACGAGTGGCGGACGAACGATCACCACTTCCATTCCGGTTTGCGTTGCGAGCTCTCGCAAGGCCTGCTCCGCTTCCAGTTTGGAAATGCCGTATGGATCCACCGGAGCTGTCGGCCCATCCGCCGAAAAAGCACTGCCAATCCGCGTTGCTTCTCCGTTGGCTTTGATGGAGCTTACGAAGACAAAGCGTCGCACCCCTGCCTCTGCGGCTTGCCGCGCCAGTCGCAACGTTCCGTGAAGATTCGTGCGCCGATATTCCATCAGTGGATCGCTCGCACCATCCGACATCACATGGACACGGGCGGCGGTATGGATCACTGCGTCGACATTGGCGATGGCTTCTCGCCAGTCGGTTTCCGCACTGAGGTCGCCAACCATCGCGGTTTCGACCTTGAACTTCTCGAGCGCGGGTTCACGGCGAATCGCCGCGCGTACAGGTAGGCCATCAGAGAGCAGCCGCGCAACCAGCGCAGTGCCTACAAAACCCGTCGCTCCTGTTACCAAGATCATCTTGCCTCGCTTTGTTTTTTTGTGGCCGAGGCGGGGAAGGACAGCGACTGAAGCCATCCTTCCAATCGGTTGATCAGCGAGCCGCGCTCGAATTCGCTGGCGCTCAACGCAAGGCCATTCGCGCCCATTGCCTTGCGTTCTTCAGCCGATTTTCTCGAGAGATCCAGAACCGACTTGGCAAGCTCCTTGTGATCCCCCGCGTTGCAAGTCAAACCGGCCGCAGCTTTTTTTACCACGTCGGCACCTTCGCCATTCAGCATCGCCAATACGGGCACGCCCGCGGCCAGATACGACTGGAGCTTGCCAGGAATGGTCATCGAGAAGATCGGCTCGTTCTTCAGGCTGACGAGCAATGCGTCAGCATGTTTGAAGAACGAGGACATTCGCTCCACCGGATGTCGTCCCAGCATATGGACGCACTTTTGCAAGCCGCGCCGCTGGATCTCATCGGTCACCCATTGCGCCATTCGGCCGTCACCGACGATCAACCAACGGATGGTCCGGTGTTCCTTGAGAATTTCCGCCGCTGCGAGGATCGCCGGAAAATCTTGGGCATCGCCGATGTTTCCAGCGAACATCACATCGAAGCTCTCCGCTTGGACCTGCACCTCAGGCGCCGCAACCGCTTGCTCTACATCGAACAGCATCTCGGCCCAACTGGGGAAGTATTCGACTCGGGCGCTTTCGCCCGCGTACTTCCTGATTTGGGGCACAAAGCTCTTCGACTGCGCCAGGATCAGGTCACAGCGCTTGTAGATAAACGACACGAGCCGGCCCACTGAACGCAGGATGAAAGGCGAACGAACCACGCCAATGGCTTCCAGCGTCTCGGGCCAGAGGTCAAGAACCCAGAAAGCCAGCGGTGCCCGCTTTACCGCTCGCAATGCAACTGCAGGTACGCCGACCGTGATGGGCGATGGCTCATAGGCGAGGACCGCGTCAAAGTCGCGCCCTCGCAGCTTCCACAACCCAAGCACGGAGGCACTGATTGCGAAGGTCGCAAAGTTCAGCATCAAACGGATGCCTCCCTTTCCACGCGCAGACATGGGCACCCGGACGACCTCCGCTCCTTCATAGCGCGCGAACATCTCGGGGGCATTGCGGTACGCGGGGAACACTTTGCCGTCGGGGTAGTTGGGCACACCAGTCAGCACAGTGACTTGATGACCACGCCGCACGAATTCGGCGACAAGATCATTGATCCTGAAGTTTTCCGGCCAGAAGTACTGGGAGACGACGAGCAACCGCATAGTGACTTCAGTACTTCTTCCAGACCACGCGGTTCACATAGTCGGTGTAGCTGTGAACGATGCGCAGCACCTTGTCTGACACGTTGGGCATGCTGTAGTCAGCCACCTGGCGCAGGCCGCGCGCCTCGCCTCTCGGCTGGCTCTCCAGAATGGCCAGCCCCTGGCGCACACGGTCTACCTCAAGGCCCACCATCATCACGGCCGCTTCTTCCATGCCTTCGGGCCGCTCGTGGGCCTCGCGCAGGTTGAGCGCCGGGAAATTCAGGATCGACGACTCTTCGTTGATCGTGCCGCTGTCGGACAAAGTGGCGCGTGCCGAAAGCTGCAGCTTCACATAGTCGTGAAAGCCCAGCGGCTTCAACAGGCGCACCTGCGGATGAAAGCGTGCGCCGGTCGCGTCGATGCGTTTCTGCGTGCGCGGGTGTGTTGACACAATGACCGGCAGACCATGGTCTTCGGCCACGGCATTCAGTACCGCCACGAGCTTGCCAAAGGACTGCGGCGACTCGATGTTCTCCTCGCGATGCGCACTGACCACGAAGTACTGCGCGGCCTGCAAGCCCAGGCGCTCCAGTACGTCGGACGCCTCAATGCGCGCGCGATAGTGCGTCAACACCTCGAACATCGGGCTGCCTGTCTTGATGACCAGATCAGGCGGCAGCCCCTCGCGCAACAGGTAGTCGCGCGCGATGGTGCTGTAGGTCAGGTTGACGTCCGCTGTGTGGTCCACGATGCGGCGGTTAGTTTCTTCGGGTACGCGCTGGTCGAAGCAACGGTTGCCAGCTTCCATGTGAAAGATCGGAATCTTGCGGCGCTTGGCGGGAATGACCGAGAGGCAGCTGTTGGTGTCGCCCAGGACCAGCATGGCCTCGGGCTGCACCTCGCCCAACACCTGATCCACTGCGATGATGAGGTTGCCGATGGTGTGCGCCGCGCTCGTGGCGTTGGCTGCGCTGTTCAGGAAGTGATCGGGCCTGCGCACGCCCAGGTCGTCGAAGAAGACCTGGTTGAGTTCGTAGTCGTAGTTCTGGCCGGTATGCACCAGCACGTGGTCGCAGTGCTCGTCGAGCCGGGCCAGCACACGCGACAGGCGGATGATTTCGGGTCGGGTGCCGACCACGGTCATGACTTTGAGTTTTTTCATGGGAGATGGATCCAAAGCCGAGCAACTACAGCGGGCAAGCGAAGGTGTCTGGCCGCGCACGATCGAACACCTCGTTGGCCCAGAGCATCACAACCATTTCTTCGGTGCCGATGTTGGTGATGTCGTGCGTCCAGCCGGGGACGGTTTCGACGATTTCAGACTTGTCGCCCGAGGTCAGCAGCTCATGGGTTTCACCAGTGTGCATGTGCCGGAACTTGAAGCGCGCCTGCCCCTTGATGACGAGGAACTTCTCGGTCTTGCTATGGTGGTAGTGGCCACCCCGCGTGATGCCCGCATGCGCGGTAAAAAACGAGAACTGGCCGGCGTCCGGTGTCTTGAGCATTTCGACGAACACGCCGCGCGCGTCCCCGTGCTGCGGCACGGTGTAGGCAAACGACTCGGGCGGCAGGTAGCTGACGTAGGTCGAATAGAGCGCGCGCACCAAGCCCGTTCCTACGCGATCGGTCATGAGCGTGTTGC
This sequence comes from Variovorax paradoxus, assembly GCF_009498455.1. Lineage (NCBI taxonomy): Bacteria > Pseudomonadati > Pseudomonadota > Betaproteobacteria > Burkholderiales > Comamonadaceae > Variovorax > Variovorax paradoxus. The sequence goes on from NZ_CP045644.1 coordinate 178,247, forward strand.
GGCTGTCCTTGAACGACTGGATCTGCCGGGCCAGCTCGCCCACCGTGGTGGTGTATTGCGGCGTGACCGTCGCGAAACCGTCTGCGTCCACGGTGGCGTCGGCGCCATCCATGAGCTGGACGAAACGCTCGATGACATCGTCGACATACACCAGCGTGACTGGCGCTGCCGGGTCATTGACCTGGATCGGGAGGTCGCGCGCAATGTTGTGGCAGAAGGTGGCCACGGCCGAGTTGTAGTTGGGCCGGCACCACTTGCCGAACACGTTGGGCAAACGGAAGACGTGGACCGGAATGCCGTGGCTGGCGGCTGCGGCCTGCAGCGCTTCTTCCGCGCCGCGCTTGCTGTTGCCGTACGGGTTGTCGCGGCCCGCTTGCGTGGACGACGTGTAGACGATCGGCACCTTCTTGCCAGTTGCCTTCGCGATGTCGCCGACGGCGTGGCAGAGGCTCTGCGTGAGCTCCGCGTTGCCGGTGGCGAATTCCTGCGGGTCTTGCGGGCGGTTGACGCCTGCGAGGTGGAACACGAAGTCCATGCCCTCCAACAGCGCCGGCAGTTGCTCCACGCTGTGGTCGCGGGTGAAGCAGACCACCTGCACGTCCTTGCGCTCGGCCAGATGCAGCTGCAGATTCTTGCCCACGAAACCGCCGGCGCCGGTAATCAACACCTTCACCGCTTTATCCCTCTGCCACGGCGGATTCACCCCGTGCGATGCGCTTCATGAAGTCGAGCTTGAGCAGTAGCTTCTTCATGCCTTCGACATCGAGGCGGGTGGTGTTGTGCGAGTTGTAGTCTTCGCCGTGCGAACTTTGAGTAATGCGCTTCTCGCCCTGCTCCACATACTTCGCGTAGTTCAGGTCGCGGCCGTCAGGCGGCACGCGGTAGTAATCGCCCTGGTCTTCGGCGCAGGCCATTTCTTCGCGGCTCAGCAGAGCTTCATAGAGCTTCTCGCCATGGCGTGTGCCGATTTCGCGCACTTCGTGATCGAGCTTGCCCATCAATTCCAAGATGGCTTGCGTGAGAACCTGCACCGTGGCGGCGGGCGCCTTCTGCACAAAGATGTCGCCGTTGTTGCCGTGCTCGAAGGCATGCAGCACCAGCTCAACAGCATCTTCCAGCGTCATCATGAAACGGGTCATGGACGGGTCAGTCACGGTGATGGGCTTACCTGCCAAGACTTGCTCAACAAACAGCGGAATGACCGAGCCACGCGACGCCATGACGTTGCCGTAGCGGGTGCCGGAAATAATCGTGTTCGTGCTTTCGAGATTCCGGCTGGCAGCAACCATCACCTTTTCCATCATGGCCTTGCTAATGCCCATGGCGTTGATGGGGTACACAGCCTTATCGGTGCTAAGACATACGACGCGTTTTACGCCTGCCGCAATCGCGGCTTCTAGAACATTCTCGGTGCCGAGTACGTTGGTGCGTACTGCTTGCATTGGGTGAAATTCGCAAGAAGGCACTTGTTTGAGAGCTGCCGCATGAAAGACATAGTCCACCCCACGCATGGCTGCATCGACACTTCGTGAATCCCGAACATCACCAATATAAAACTTGAGTTCGCGATGATTGTGACGCTTGCGCATATCATCTTGTTTTTTTTCATCGCGACTAAAAATCCGAATTTCTCGCAAGCCTGAATTCAAAAACCGGCGTAAAACCGCATTCCCAAAAGAACCAGTTCCACCGGTGATCAGGAGAATTTTATCCTTAAACATAAAATACAACCTTTACTATCTTAAAACCAAAATCTACGCGCGCAGGAATTATTTTCTTATGGAACGGTTTTTTTCACAGCACGCCCAACTTCAAAAATAAACCCCCACGTTTCAGCCGCACATCTAGTCCACGAATATTGCTTCGAGAGGTATTCAGCCTTTTTCGCCAGTGAGTTTCTCAGAGAATCACTAGAGATCATTTTTTCAATCGCAACTCGAATACTCTCTTCATTTTCAGGATCAAAATACAGCCCAGCGTCTTGCAATATTTCCGGCATAGGCCCGCGGTCGGAACAGGCGATAGGTAAGCCTGCCGCCATTGCCTCAACGAGCGTATTAGGCATATTTTCGCAACTGGAGGCGAATATAAATATATTTGCCTTTTTCAAATAATACGGAATCTTCGCGTGTGGCGCCGAATCAAACAATTTGACAAACTCCCCCTCCGGGTCTTCTGCGGAAATTGCTTTATCGAGCAGTACCCTCCCCCTGCCCAAACCGCCTCCGACCAAATCCAAAAAGATCGGATAACCCGCTTTCCGTAACCGCGAAACCGCGCCGACTACGTGCCACTGGTGTTTGTACAAATCGGTATTCGAAACATAGAGACACCGAATACCTTCCTGTGATTCACCAATCAAAAGGCTAGGGCGCGCTCTAAATTCTTCACCAATTCCATGCGGTATGACAACAAATTTCTTTAAATTTCCCGTGAACTTTTGAATTGTAGTCGATGCATATTTCGTTAAAAAAATCACCGCTGCCGCGCGCCGCATCGAGCTTATCTGCAAGTGCTTTAACAATTGAAGTCGCCAGCGGGCAAACGAAAACAAAGAATACCGTTGCATCTCTTTGCCTTCAAATGAAAGCATGTCTCGACTCATAACTATCGAAGGAGAGAATTGGCAAAACGTTCCCGCGCCTGTGCTCAATAGAATGTCACAGCCAGCATCTCGGATTTCGCGCGAAAACTTCTTGTACTGCCACCAAATTTGTCGAAAAAGGGATTTATCCAATTCCGGAGGTGAGTGTTTTATCAGCCAAGGGGCATCAGGGATAGCATCCAGCAACTGCTTATATGACCAAACATGTATAGCAGCAATGCCGCGAATCCGGGGATCGCCCGCTTTGAGAATACCTAGCAAATGCGCTCTCGCGCCGCCCGAGCGGTTCCGCGAGGCATCGATGGCCACGACCACTCCCTTTTCATCTTTATTGCCTGTCATTTTTATCAAAATGAAAAACTTTATTTAAAAATTCATCAAACCTTGGCTGGTGTGCGCTTATAGAAAATTTTTCTTCCGCCAACAACCTGCTATTTATTGACATCTGCTCATAGGCAGCATCATCAGCAATCAATTCAATCTTCCTTAGCAACAAGGGAAAAATACTTCCTTCGGCCACAAAAATTGCATCTTTCATGTCGGTCGCGATATCCGCCACATCACCAACAGGATTCATAACAATGGGACATCCGAAGCTCCAACTCTCAACAGCTTTTGTGGGAAATCCAGCTACGGCGTAGCGCTCGTTTTCTCGAAAAAGTATTGAAAAATTACTCGCCCCATACAGCCTTTCAACCTCCACGGCGCTCAGACGACCATAGCACTCCACAAAAGGCTTATAGATTTCTGGATCAACTCCATTTGATTTAATATCGGCAGCCAGGGCATCCCACGTTAAACCGGCCACATGCAAAACGACAGGCTTATTTAGTCCTTGCGCCAACTTTGGCAGCGCCAGAATAAACGAGTGCAGCTTATCTTTTTTCCCCGCATTTCCGGCATACACGAAGCCAATACAACTCTTTATTGTTGGCCTGCTAACGATTTTTCTTCGATCGAGCAAAAGAGGAGGAATATTTACAATATTTCTTTTTTTATAGTGCTGCGCCAAAAATTCGCTTATACAAATAGCATGATCAAAAAACTTGTACACAACATGCATTCTCAACCAATTTTCAAAGGCTGCGGGCCCGTATCGACCGCCGGGAAGGTGATTTGCCGCAAACCACTCAGTGCTGTCCAAGACGGCTTTGATCCCAAAAAACCGGCATAGCAACAACACTCCCAAGGAAAAAAATGCGGGCGGATTATATAGCACAATTACGCTATATTTCCGATGATGCCAAAGCCATTTTATGGTTTTGATCCCACGAAAAAAAAATCCAAATAATCGCGAAGCCCCATTCAATTCTCTTGTTCTGAATTCAGACTGAGAATAACAATCGTGCCCGTTATACGTGTAATAACCATTTTTTGTGCTTGATTGCTCCCAGCCTGCGAAATCAACTTTGAAGCCGGCATTCTTAAATAGCAGCCCAACGCCATAAACCCGAGAAGCAGCCGCATCGCCGTTCGGAAATCTAAATGCGCCTGTATAAAGCACTCTATCTTCCTTTTTGGGAGAATTCATTTGAAACTCACTTGAACTTCAATGAAGCCCCATAGAAAAATCGAAATAAATACCAAGGGAAAATCACAGTTATCACGAAAGAAAATATAACGTACGAAAACTCAGAGTAAGAATATCTCGCCGCCAAAAGAATAAAATAAACATAGGGAATTAAAAACATAAACGTTTTCTCATTCACTCCCTTAAGAATAAACTTTCGATACGCGAGTATGCCTAAAATGTAAAAGGCAAAAATCCCAACCAACCCAAATATCAGCCCAAATCCAAAGCCAAAATTGATAATTCCCTCGGTGACTGCACCCGTCGCCAAATTCGAGTCCCCGCCCCAAGCGTTGTCGGCATAAACCCGTGTGAAAAAAACTCCTCCCGACTCCAACTTATCCGAATTAATTGCTCTTGGCACAAAATTCGTCAAAAGAGATAAATAGGTTTTTCCCCACTGCAACTCTGACAGATTTGACGAAGTAATAATATCCAAAGGGATCAGTCCATATTTAAAGTGCGAACCCTCTAAGTCGCCAGAAGACCCATAATTTTCAAAAGAAACGACGTCATCCGCAACACTAACCGTATTTCTCAATTCACCCAAAACTGCAATTAACGACGCAAAAACAAAGAAAACCAAAAGCAAATTTGATTTGCTAACCCTTTTAAAAATATAGCTATAAATTACCACCGCGACAAGCAACGTCATTATGATAAAAGAGCGAGATCCTGAGAGCAATCCAATAAGGATAAGAATCGAGAAGTGAAATGCATATAAAACTAAGGCCCGCCTGCTCCTAGATATTAGAGCTGCGCAAAAATGCATCAAATTCAAAACAATGAAAGAAGAGTTAATTATTAATATATAACCTCGCCCTTCGAAGTATTTGACTCGAAGTGCAATATTCGAAATCGCGGAAGCAACCCCTCCCAGCTCCCCTATCACCATCAATTGAGTTGCTATTGGAAAAACACTCAGCGCCCACACTATGAGCAACATTTTTTTTGTGTTTACCGTCTTCTTTCCAAGCCCCCTCCACGCAAACTCTCTTCCTTGAGGCTCGAAAAATCCGCAAATAAAAATGATCAAGCATTGCGCGAGATATATCGTTCGAACAAGAAAATTGTGCTCGCCAAAAAAAATGTCCGCGTAAAAAAAAGTATTAAATACGATATAGATTTTTATCGGAGAAAAAGGATCTTGATTCTTTCGCATTGAATGCCACATCCCTACTCCCAAAATTAGGGCGCTAAGAATGCTCAACATTAATTCAGCGGCTTCAATCATGTCTTTCCGAAATCACGGTGTAGAAATTTTACTAATCAGAGCGCGTTAGGCGTTGAATTTCGCCACCCCATTCGCCAAACGATCAGGCAGAGAGATGCATTTTGAATTAATGCCAGCCCGACCAAGGAAATCATTAAATTCAAAGGACTGAACGAAGAAAAATTAAACAAGAGGAAAATAGAGATCAACATAAAAAAATCGACCGCGAGCTGATACTTCTGCAAATGAAGCGCACGGCAAGCAACACGAAAAGGGGTCGCGGATAGAAAGAAACAACACCAAGTCAATTGCAATGGAATTAATTTACTAGCCAATTCCCATTGAGCACCCAGCATGAATAAAAAGATACTTGGCAAATAAAAAGCACCGCAACAGCATAATGCCAAAAAAAAATAAATCCAATTACTCGGAAGTGCCGTCAAAAAATCAGCTCGACTGGCTAACGGATTTTTTCCAAACTGATGGTACAAGACTTGAGCAAGACTCCTGGAGAGCAAAGCAGTTGGAGCCCATATCAGTCGATTTGCCATTGCATACTGCCCCCCAATATTTTCCCCGTATTTTTGCGAAAAAAATATCAACGGCGCATAGAACGCCGCCACTGAAATCAGCTCTTGCAGGGTTCCGTATATTGAAAATGATCTATTTTCAAGAGCCATTCTCCAAGCCCCAGCCAAATCAAAATTCCATCGTCCTAGCCGTTTAAAGAAAAAAATCTTTAAGCATAGGGCAACTACCCCTTCGGAAATCACAGCGCCTAGTACAAGGCCATCTTGGACTCCGATTATCGAGAAGCCAATCTGCAAACCGACGATCAGAATAGCGCGGGCGATGTAGAAAATCGATAACCCCCCAAAATTTCCGCTGAAGATAAAAAAAGAACTATAAGTGTTAGTCAATCCGAGAAAGAATGCAAGAAAGGCCGAAAATACAGCCAACTTCCCAATATAAATTGCAGGAATTATGCAAAGCCCAAAAATTGCACAGCCTATCAACTGAACTTGCTCAACCCGGTGGCGCGCTTCCGACTCGTTTTTATTTAAGGGGATAGTTAGATGTAGCTGCAATGTAATTACAATAGCGCTTACAGTTGCGACAGCTTGCACCTGCGCCAGAAATCCAAAATCGCTAGGACTATATATTCTCGACAGGAGAATAATTGAAATGAACTGCAACGCCTGCGCCGCGCCGTTTCCGATGATCAGTTTTTTTAACTGCGCGAACATTCAAATCCAATCAAACGAAACTGGTCGAGGCATGAAATGAAGAACACACTTCACTCTTGAGTTGCTATTGTTTTTCTATTTCTCTCAAATTCAGACACATACCATAACACTGCAACTTCCAAACCATTACTTAGTTTATAATTTGGAGCATATGAGAGAAGGCGCTTAGCTTTTTCTATGTCAGCCTGACTATGCCGTACATCTCCCGCCCGAAACTCTCGATAAGTCAACTGACTTTTTGACTGAATTCCAAGTCTTCCTAGGTTTTCTTTCAGCTGAAAAAACAGTTCCTTCAATGTTGCCCTGTCTCCTACTGCCACGTTATAGACTTCATTGCGGCTCTCCTGTCCCTCTGAGGTAGCAGCCAACAAATTGGCTTGGACGGCATTCAATACAAAACAGAAGTCGCGACTAGTTTCTCCGTCCCCATTTATAAATATTTCGTCTCCATTCAGGAGCGCCGCGGTCCATTTGGGGATTACTGCAGCGTATGCGCCATTTGGGTCTTGGCGAGGGCCGAAAACATTGAAGTAGCGCAAGCCGATCGCATTAAATCCAAAATTTCGAGCGAAGACATCCGCATACAACTCATTCACATACTTGGTGACCGCGTAAGGGCTCAGCGGCTTGCCAATCGTATGCTCGACTTTAGGGAGCGCCGGATGATCCCCATACGTGCTACTGCTGGCGGCATAAGTAAAGCTCTTGACATTGGCTTCGCGTGCAGCCACCAGCATGTTTAAGAAACCAGAGATGTTGACTTCGTTTGTCGTGATGGGGTCAGCCAAACTTCGGGGAACGCTGCCGAGCGCGGCCTGATGAAGAACGTATTCAACAGGGAGGCCGATTCCAGCACGGCCATTCGTCCTCGGAGCAATTTGAGAAATTTCGGTCGGTAAGAAAACCATCGCACGACGACAATCGTCGAGATTCCGAATATCGCCCTCGATGAAGTAAAAATTGGCCCATTGCTCCGCTGTCACCAAGGCTTGAACCTCCGTCAGATTACGTCGGTGACCTGTAGCGAAGTTGTCGATCCCCACTACGCACTGGTTTAGCCTGAGCAAGTTCTCAAGTAAGTTACTACCGATAAAACCAGCCACGCCAGTGACGAGCCATACATGTCGCTCCCTAGCTAAGCGAGTGCGAAGCTGGTCATAGACCGATTGATTGGTATTAGGTTGGCCCATAGGATCTACCCCGCTCACAGCCGACCGTCTGCAGCACCCAAAGGCAGCAGACTCTTCACATCGAACAGCACGGCGTTAGGTAGGCCCAACGCTTTAATACCGGCTTCTCCCAAGCTTACGAACTGATGATGACCCACGGCCAGAACGATTGCCGCGTACTGTCCAGCCGCAGGCAGCTCGGCTAAGCATCGCAAACCGTACTCATGCTCGGCCTCGGCAACATCGATCCACGGGTCGAACACGTCGACATGCGTGTTGTAGCTCTTCAAAGTGCGGACGATATCCACGACCTTGGTGTTGCGCACGTCGGGACAGTTTTCCTTGAAGGTCAGGCCGAGCACCAGCACCTTGCTGCCCAATACCGGCACGTTCTTGCGCAGCATCAGCTTGATGACTTCGTCTGCGACATGATGGGCCATGTTGTCATTGATGCGGCGGCCAGCCAAAATCACCTCGGGGTGATAACCAACCTCCACCGCTTTATGGGTCAGATAGTACGGATCGACGCCGATGCAGTGCCCACCTACCAACCCCGGACGGAACGGCAGGAAATTCCATTTCGTCCCGGCTGCTTGCAGCACTTCAAGCGTGTCGATGCCAAGTCGATGAAAAATTAGGCTGAGTTCGTTCATTAGGGCAATGTTCACATCGCGCTGCGTGTTCTCAATCACCTTTGCGGCTTCAGCCACTTTGATGCTGCTGGCTTTATGAGTACCCGCGACAATGATCTCGCGATACATCTGGTCCACAATCTCAGCAACTTCCGGCGTGCTACCGCTGGTCACCTTCTTGATATTGGGGAGGCGATGCTCCTTATCGCCGGGGTTGATCCGCTCCGGGCTGTAGCCGCAGAAGAAATCGACATTGAATTTCTTGCCGCTGAATTTCTCCAGCACGGGCACGCACACTTCTTCTGTCGCACCGGGATAGACCGTCGATTCGAAGATGACTATCGCCCCCTTCGACATAACCTTGCCGACGGTTTCGCTGGCCTTGACCAGCGGTGTCAGGTCGGGCCGATTCGCGTTGTCGATCGGCGTAGGCACGGTCACGACAAAGACAGCGCAGTCACGCAAATCGTCCGCATGTGAGGTGAACGCCAGTTGCGTTGCCGCCTTCAACTCTTCGCTGGTGGTCTCGAGCGTTTGATCGTGTCCCTCTTGCAGCTCTGCAATGCGTTTGACATTGATGTCGAATCCGACGACTCGACGTTTTTTGCCAAATTCCACGGCAAGAGGAAGGCCCACGTAGCCGAGACCGATGATCGCGATAGGTTGAGTTGATTGAATGACTTGCATGTTGAAAACACTGGGACGAAAAATTGGCGACAGACTCAATCAAGAGCCATGCCGCCACACCGCATTCGCGGCCTGTTGACTTCAAAAGCAGTCAGACCCGTGCCGCGAACCTCAAGAACTCGGCCCGGGTCCAGACTCGATTAGCGGTGCCTGACGTAAACCTCGCTGGCGTTATTCACCACCTGTGCTGATGGCAGGATCAGGCTAACCACGCGGTTCCACTTCACCAACGGCACCGGGTCGACGTACACGACGTCATGCGACTGCAACCGGAACTGGCTTGCCAGCGCCAACGTCGCCGGATTCTTGGCATTCAGATGGAAAATGGCCGGTGCGCCGGTCGCGCCTTGGCGAATCACGTAGATCTGGCCGGCGTTGGAGGTGGTCGTCATCGGACCACCCGCCTCGCCCAAAGCCTCGCTCAAGCTCAAGCGGCCGTTGCTGCGCATGGACAGAGCGACAGGCGCCATGATTTCGCCCATGACGAAGACCTTGGAGTCCTCTCGATGCGCCACGCGAACCGTGTCACCGTTCTTCAGAGGGATGTTGTTCCCGTCATATCCAGCCTCGCGCAAACGGGTCATGTCGATCGGGATCGAGCGTCCGTCGCGAACGAGCGTGACCGCTGAACGGTTGGCACTGGCCGTCATGCCACCAGCGCGGTTGATCGCTTCGTTCAGCGTCATGGGCACGTCGGTGAAGATTTGCGACCCTGGAACGCGCACCTCGCCCTCTAGGTAAGCGCGGCGGCTTCGGAAGGACTGAATACGGACCGTCACCTGCGGGTCACGAACGTGCGGCCGCAGCAGCTTGCCGATCAAGTCAGAGGCGTCGCCTTCGCTCAGACCCGCCACGCGCACACGGCCGATATATGGAAAGGCGATCTCGCCGTCGGCGTCAACGATAAAGCCTGGTGCTACCTGCACGCCGGTGGGGTCAGCCGCCTGCGAAATGACAGCCCCCACGTTCGGCAGCAGTTCAGGGTGGTCATACACGATCACTCCCACGACATCGCCCGGCCCAATCGTGTAGCGCGCCCCCTTGCCAAACAGCGCCTGCACATCAGGCGGCACGCCCTTCGGCGACACCTCCGCCAACGTACGCACCAGCGCCAGCGAGATGGGGGTGATTTCGCCTTCAGGCGCTTCGTCGGGAAGGTAGCGGAACTGGGACGGCAACTCGCCGCCTGCTTCGTAAGGCTCCACCGACCCCATGCCGGGCACCACGGCACAGCCCTGGAGCAACATCGCGCTGGCAAGCGCTACCCACGCGAGGGCTTTCGCATCTCTTCTCAATTCAGGTCCCTTGAAAGTCAGTCAGTCGTATCAATAACAACGAAGCGGCGAAAGAACAATTCCCGGAGGCATGCGAGGCTCGCACATCCGTTCTGTTGTATCGCGCTTCTTTTTCAAACACATGTGATCGCCACCACTACGCGGCATCATTTATGTAAAAACTTGAACAGCTAAAGTCGCGCTGAAACTGGCAAATTCAGGCAACGAAGGTGCAGAATTCATCGCGGGGTCACGCAAGAACCTGATACACCCGGGACGAATGCGCGCTGACAAACAGAAGTCTTAAAGGTCGATTGCGCGCGGCCGCTCCCCACTGCTCCCCTCTCATCGTACCAGTGCAGTGCACTGTCAATGGGGTTGCGCCTGCGTTCCAGGATGCTTCCGAACGGGCTGTCCGGCGCCCTCTGGCCTTCTTTCCGAGCGTAAAACGCGATGACGCGTCTGGCTCTACCCATCCCTCAAATTTGGAAACAAGACGTTCCAAAGCGTAGTCGGCAAATAGTCAGCTACGGGAACTGGGTACCCTTCAACCGTTCCAGGCAGAGGCACGGGCGGCTGTTCCTCAGTTGCGGTCCAGCGTCAACCCAGCGCGCCCCCATCTTGGCGGCCTGCTTCCGCAGGCATACTGGCACCCCTTTCAACAGCCGGTCTTCAGCACCCTTTCTGAATCATGAGCATCCTCAGCGAATTCAAGGAGTTTGCCGTCAAGGGCAACGTCGTCGACCTCGCCGTCGGCGTGATCATCGGGGCGGCGTTCGGCAAGATCGTCGACTCGCTCGTGGCCGACATCATCATGCCGCTCGTGGGCCTGGTGTTCGGGAAGCTCGACTTCTCGAACCTCTACGTGACCTTGGGCACGGTGCCGCCGGGCGTGACGAACACGCTGGCGGAGCTGAAGAAGGCCGGCGTGCCGGTGCTGGCGTATGGCAACTTCATCACGATCGCTGTCAACTTCGTGATCCTTGCCTTCATCATCTTCATCATGGTCAAGCAGATCAACAAGCTGCGCAAAACCGAAGAAGCCGCGCCCGCAGCGCCGGCCGCCACGCCTGAAGACATCACGCTGCTGCGCGAAATCCGCGACAGCCTGAAGCAGCGCCCCTGAGCCTTTCTGGCCGCGCGCTCAGGCGCCGGCCAGCGTTCGCGCCATGCGCAGCGCCTCGACGAGGCTCGACGCGTCGGCCACGCCCTGGCCCGCAATGTCGAACGCGGTGCCGTGATCGGGGCTGGTCCGCACCAGCGGCAGCCCGAGCGTCACGTTCACGCCCTTCTCCACCCCGAGGTACTTGACCGGGATCAGGCCCTGGTCGTGGTACATCGCGATCACCACGTCGAACTCGCCGCTGGACGGCACGCCGGCCTTGGCGCGCGCGCGCATGAAGACGGTGTCGGGCGCATGGGGCCCGTGGGCGTCGATGCCCTCGGCGCGCGCGGCCTCGATGGCCGGCGCGATGACGGTACGCTCTTCCGAACCGAACAGGCCGCCCTCGCCCGCATGCGGGTTGAGCCCGGCCACGCCGATACGCGGCGGCCGGCCGAGCGCGTGGGTCAGCGCGCGATGGGTGATGCGCAGCGTATCGAGCACGCCGTCGAAGCGCACGGCCTCGATGGCATCGCGCAGCGACATGTGGATGCTCACGAGCACGGTGCGCAGTTCGTCGTTGGCCAACATCATTCGCACGGGCACGTCGGCCACGGTGCGGCCCAGGTGGGCGGCGGCCTCGGCCTGCAGCAGTTCGGTGTGGCCGGGGTACGGAAAGCCGGCCGCGGCCAGCGCTTCCTTGTGCAGCGGCGCGGTGACGAGGGCCGAGATCTCGCCGCGCAATGCGGCGCGCGCGGCCCACACGACGCAGTCGCCGGCCGCGCGACCGGCTTCGGCGCTGATGCGCCCTTGTTCGATGCCCTGTGGCGGCGCAATCACCTGCAGCACAGGGATACAACCCGGCGGCACGGTGGCCGCTTCGGCGACGCTGGAAATCTCCACGACAGGCCACGCCAGCCGCCCCGGCGCCGCGAGCGCCTGCGAGGCTTTTCGCAACGTGCCGACGTCACCGGCCACGAACGCACCGCGCACGGCATTGGGCGCGTCGCGGAAGGCCTTGGCAATGATCTCGGGGCCGATGCCGGCCGGGTCGCCGAGCGTGATCGCGATCGGCGCCTTCATGCCGGGTTGTCGATGTCGATGAATTCGTGCTTCAGCCCGAGCTGGGCCGCCACATGGGCCGCCACGGCCTGCGCGCCGTAACGCTCGGTGGCGTGGTGGCCGCAGGCCAGGAAGGCCACGCCCAGTTCGCGGGCGTAATGCGCCTGCGGCTCGGAAATCTCGCCGGTGATGAAGGCGTCGGCGCCGGCCGCAATGGCGGCCTCGAAGTAGCCCTGGGCGCCGCCCGTGCACCATGCGATGTTCTTGATCGGGCGATGGGCCGTGTCGACCAGCGTGACGGGCCGTTTCAGCACCTTCTCGGCATGGGTCGCCAGGGCCTTCGCGCTGGCAAAGTTCTCGCCGTTCTCGCGCGCGCCCAGGAAGCCCAATTCCTGCTCGCCGAAGCGGCCGGCCGATCCCGGATGCGCCACGAGCCCCAGCTGCAGGCCGAGCTGCGCGTTGTTGCCCAGTTCGGGGTGCGCGTCGAGCGGCAGGTGGTATGCAAAGAGGTTGACGTCGTCGCCCAGCAGCAGGCCCAGGCGCTGCTTCATCCAGCCGGTGATGCAGCCGTCCTGACCGCGCCAGAACAGGCCATGGTGGACGAAGATGGCATCGGCCTCGGCGTGGATCGCGGCCTCGATCAGCGCGCGGCTGGCGGTCACGCCCGAGACGATCTTGCGGACCACGGCGCGCCCCTCGACCTGCAGGCCGTTGGGTCCATAGTCCTTGAAGCGCCCGGGGGCCAGCAGCAGGTCGAATGCGAGAAGCAGTTCGTGGCGTGTGGTGCTCATCGCGACATTGTCGCGCTCCCTGCGGTCGGCGCGCCATCACGCATCGGGTGGCCGCGCGCGGCCAGGGGCCACAGCGCCAGCAGGAAGCCCAGCGCCGCCAGCGCGGCAACGTAGTGCGCCGGCGCCATGGGGTCGTGCTGCAGCCAGAGCGTGAGGATCACCGGCGTCAGCCCGCCAAAAATCGCATAGGACATGTTGTAGGCGAAGGAAAGTCCCGTGAAGCGCACCGGCGCCGGAAACGCGCGCACGCCGGCGATCGGCACCGTGGCGATGGTGCCCACGAACAGGCCGACCAGCCCGTAGTGCCAGAACAGCGTGGTCGGCGTACCGGGCAGGCCGGTGTAGAACAGGTAGGCCGTGGCAAAGAGGCCGCCCCAGCCGACCAACATCACGGCGCGCGTGCCGATGCGGTCGCTGGCCCAGCCGACGATCACGCAGCCGATGGTCAGGGTCAGCGTGGCGAGCGCGTTGGCTTCGAGCGCCAACGCGGCCGGAATGTGGTGCACCTTCTGCAGGTACGTGGGCGTGTACAGCACCACCACCACGATGGCCGCAGAGAGCACCCAGGTCTGCAGTCCCACGTACACGCTGGCGAGGCGGTGCTCGCGCAGCACGGTGCGCAGCGGCAGCTCGCGGGCGACGGTCTTGCGGCCGGCCAGTTCCTTGAAGACCGGCGTCTCGTGCAGAAAGCGCCGCAGGTAGACCGAGAACAGCCCGAACACGCCGCCCAGGATAAAGGGAATGCGCCAGGCGAAGTCGTTCACCTGCTCGGGCCCGTAGTAGCGGTTGATGGCCACGGCCACCAGCGATCCCAGCAGGATGCCGCCGGTGATGCCCGAGGTCAGCGTGCCGATGCCGAAGCCGTAGCGCTTGGCCGGCACGTGCTCGCCGACGAACACCCAGGCGCCGGGCATTTCGCCGCCGATGGCCGCGCCCTGCAGCACGCGCATCGCCAGCAGCAGAAGGGGCGCCGCGACGCCGATGCTCGCGTAGGTGGGCAGGAGGCCGATCACCAAGGTGGGCGCCGCCATCAGGAAGATCGACAGCGTGAACATGCGCTTGCGCCCCAGCAGGTCGCCGAAGTGCGCAATGACGATGCCGCCCACGGGCCGCGCGAGGTAGCCTGCGGCGAAGATGCCGAAGGTCTGCAGTTGGCGCAACCAGTCGGGCATGTCGGCGGGGAAGAACAGTGCGCCCAGCACGGTCGCGAAGAAGACGTAGATGACGAAGTCGTAGAACTCGAGCGTGCCGCCGAGGGCGGACAGGGCCAGGGTCTTGTAGTCGCGCGCATCGAGCGTGCGCGCCGGAGCAGGCGTGGCGGCGTTCGCGCCGTCCGTGTAGGTAGCTTCTGGGGTCATGGCAGGAAGGACATCGTGGCCGCTCGCCTGCCTTGGAACCGGATAGGGGCAGAGCGTGGCGCGCCGACGAAAGAATCGCCTGGCCGCATCCGCCGGGTGGGCAGCGCGGGAGGCCTGAGGAGGTGATCCGGGTCGGATCAGCCGTCGATACTAAGGGTTACCCCTTATTCACGTCCCCGGTGTTGCCCAATCTCGACCCTGCCGCGCGGTCTATGGCGCCGGCGGGTTGAGGGACAATTGCAACCGGCGCCGTCTTTCGGCGCTTTTCCAACGCTCTTCCTTCAAGCTTTCATGAAACGCACCTGGCTGCTCTTTGCCCAAGCCGTGACCGTCCTGCTGGCGGCCTATTTCGTCGTCGCGACGCTCAAGCCTGAATGGATCAACAAGCGCTCGACCTCGCTGGGTGGCGTGGTGTCGATCGTCGAGGCGCCCAGCGGCGCGCCGGCCACGCCCGCGCCGGGCAGCCTGAGCGCGGCGGCCAAGAAGGCCTCGCCGGCGGTCGTGAGCATCAACACCAGCAAGGCCGCGCAGCGCCATCCGCGCAGCAACGACCCATGGTTCCGCTTCTTCTTCGGCGACCAGGCCGACCAGCCCCAGGTGGGCCTGGGCAGCGGCGTCATCGTGAGCACCGACGGCTACATCCTCACCAACAACCACGTGGTCGAGGGCGCCGACGAAATCGAAGTGACGCTGAACGACAGCCGCCATGCGCGCGGCAAGGTGATCGGCACCGACCCCGACACCGACCTCGCCGTACTGAAGATCGAGCTCGACAAGCTGCCCGTGATCGTGCTGGGCAACTCCGACGAACTGCTGGTGGGCGACCAGGTGCTGGCCATCGGCAACCCCTTCGGCGTCGGCCAGACCGTGACGAGCGGCATCGTCTCCGCGCTGGGCCGCAACCAGCTGGGCATCAACCAGTTCGAGAACTTCATCCAGACCGACGCGGCCATCAACCCCGGCAACTCGGGCGGCGCGCTGATCGACGTCGACGGCAACCTGCAGGGCATCAACACCGCGATCTACTCGCGCTCGGGCGGCAGCATGGGCATCGGCTTCGCCATTCCGGTGTCGATGGCCAAGATCGTGCTCGAGGGTATCGTGAAGGAAGGCCAGGTGCGCCGCGGCTGGATCGGCGTCGAGCCGAGCGACCTCTCGCCCGAACTGGCCGAGACCTTCGGCGTGAAGGCCGACACGGGCGTGATCATCACCGGCGTGCTGCAGAACGGCCCCGCCGCCAAGGCCGGCATCCGCCCGGGCGACGTGATCACCTCGGTGGGCGAAAAGAAGACCGACAACGTGCAGGCCCTGCTGACCGCCGTGGCGGGACTCAAGCCGGGCGACACCTCCCGCTTCGCGCTGCAGCGCGGCACCGACAAGATGGAACTGGACGTGACGCCGGGGCTGCGACCGAAGAGCCCGATCCGGCAGCAGTTGCCCAACAACGAATAACGAAAAACGCGGAAAGCGGCTCCGGCCGCAGACCCCACACCAAAACAAAAGCGGCCCTCAGGCCGCTTTTGTTTCGGTGGCACGCCGCTGCGAAAGCGAGGCCGACCGATTCGGAGGTCCGGAGATCAGGAGCTGCCGGAAGACTCCGATCCCGCGCCCTCTTCTTCACCCGCGGGCGCCTTGCCCTTCCCCGCGAAATAGCGCGCCCCGATGATGCCCACCTCGTACAGCAGGCACATCGGCACCGCGAGCGCGAGCTGCGAGACCACGTCGGGCGGCGTGAGCACCGCGGCCACCACGAAGGCGATCACGATGAAGTAGCCGCGGAACGAGCGCAGCTTCTCGATGGTGACCATCTCGAAGCGCACCAGCAGCATCACCACGATCGGCACCTGGAAGGCCACGCCGAAGGCGATGTACAGCGACAGGATGGCCTCGACGTAGGACGAGATGTCGGGCGTGGCAGCCACCGCGTCGGGCGTGAACTTCTGGATGAAGCCGAACATCTTGTCCAGCACGAACAGCTGCACGAAGGCGATGCCGCCGTAGGCCAGCATGCTGCCGAAGAAGATCAGCGGCAATGCGAAGCGCTTCTCGTGGCTGTACAGGCCCGGCGCGACGAACATCCAGGCTTGGTACATGAGCCAGGGCAATGCCAGCAGCACGGCCGCCATCATCAGCACCTTGAGCGGCACGAAGAACGGCGAGAACACGCCGATGGCGATCAGCTTGGCGTCCGGCGGCATGTGCGCGCGGATCGGCATGGCGATGATGTCCATGAGCCCGCTGGGGCCGGGCCAGATCGCCAGCAGAATGCCCGCGACCGCGAGGCCGTAGACGCAGTACAGCAGCCGGTCGCGTAGCTCGACCAGGTGCTGCACGAACGGCTGCTCGGTACCCGCCAGCTCGTCTTCTTCTTTGTTCTTGTTGTCGGAATCGGCCATGGGGAAAGGAGAAAGCGTGGGAGACACAGGCGCACGGGGCGCCCGGGAACGCCGCGGGGCGTGCGTGTGGGCGTCAGTTGATCTTGTGGGGGCGGAAGCGGGCGACCCGCGCCGCGCCCGACAGCGCCTTGGTACGCACGCCGTTGCGCGCCTTGTACCAATTCGGCGTGGCGCCCTGTTTCAGGCGCCAGTTCTTGCGGGGGTGCCTGTATTCGGGCACCGCCTGTTCGGGCTCGGCCAGCGCCGACAAGGTGTCGCCGGACGCGCCGGCAAACTGCTTCTCGAACTCGCTGGCGCCGGTGTGGATGCTGTGCTCCACGTCGCGCGCCGCGTCCTCGACCGTGGTCTTCATCTTGCGGAGCTCGTCGAGCTCCATCGAACGGTTGACTTCGGCCTTGACGTCGTTCACGTAGCGCTGTGCCTTGCCGAGCAGGGCGCCCACCGTGCGTGCAACGCGCGGCAGCTTCTCCGGCCCGATCACGATCAGCGCCACGACGCCGATGAGCGCCAGCTTCTCAATGCCGAGGTCGATCACGGATGTGTGCCTGCGGTGCTCAGGACTTCTGGCGCGCTTCGACGTCGATCGTCGACTTGTCGCTGTTGGCCGGCTGGCCGGTCACTTGCTGCGTGGGGGCCGGTGCAGCGGAGGCGTCGGTGGAGGCCGAGCCGTCCTTCATGCCGTCCTTGAAGCCCTTGACGGCGCCACCGAGATCCGAACCCATGTTCCGCAGCTTCTTGGTGCCGAAGATCATGACCACGACGAGCAGCACGATCAGCCAGTGCCAGATGGAAAAAGAACCCATGGAGAACTCCTAAGAATGTGTCCGATTTTAGTCGGGGGGAATGTGACAGTTTGGCTTAACCCTGATCAGCCGCGAAGCCAGGGCCGGGGGCCGCCCATGACGTGCACATGGAGATGGTGAACCTCCTGCCCGCCTTCGGCGCCGGTGTTCACGACGACACGGTAGCCGCCGTCCGGATAGGGCCTGCAGCCCTGCTCCAGCGCCAGCTGGGGAGCCAGCGTCATGATCTTGCCCATGAGCGCCGCATCCTCGGGCGTGAGCTGCGCCATCGAGGCGATGTGTTTCTTGGGCACCAGCATGAAATGCACCGGCGCCCAGGGCGAGATGTCGTGAAAGCCGAACAGGTCGTCGTCTTCGTAGACCTTGCGCGAGGGGATCTTGCCTTCGATGATTTTGCAGAAGACGCAGTTCGGATCAGATGACATCTTTGGGTTCCATGGGGCGGCTGTCGTTCATGCGGATCATGCCTTTCACGATCCGGTAGAGGAACCACAGCGAAATCAGGCTCCAGGCGATCCAGCCCGGCACGAACAGCAGCAGCCAGAGCCACGAGGTGACGATGTACAGCAGGCCGGCCCACAGCACCGAGCGGATGCGCCAGCTGAAGTGCGAGGCCTGCCAGGTGCCGGCCGCATCGTCGCGCTTCACGAAGTCGATCAGCAAGGCGATGAGCAGCAGCAGCACGGAGGCCTGCGCGCCCGGCACGACCGCGCCGATGGCCACGATCAGGTGCAGCACGTAGCTGACCCAGCCCCAGGTCTTGAGGGAATCGTCGGGTTCCACGTTCACGATGTCATTGGCCATGGTCGGTGCCCTTTCAAACGATCATTCAGTCGTTGGAAGCTTCGCGGGCCTGCACCTTGCGCAGGGCTTTTTCCTCGATGCCGCTGGTGCCTTCGCGGCGCTCGAGCTCCGCGACGACGTCGGCTGGCGAGAAACCGTAGTGGGCCAGCGCCACCATGGTGTGGAACCACAGGTCGGCCACTTCGTTCACTATTTTCGAGCGGTCGCCGCCGTGGTCGGCATCCTTGGCGGCCATCACGACCTCGGTGGCTTCCTCGCCGATCTTCTTGAGGAAGGCGTCAGGGCCCTTGTGCAGCAGCCGGGCGACGTAGCTCTTCTCGGGGTCGCCGCCGTTCGCGGGCAGGCGGCTCTCGAGCACCGCGGCCAGGCGGGCGAGTGCGTCGGAGGTGTTCGAATCGTTCACTGTGGCGGTCATTTGTAGATCGACTCCGGGTCTTTCAAGACCGGTTCGACCACGGTCCACTGGCCCTTCTCGTACTTGCTGAAGAAGCAGCTGTGGCGGCCGGTGTGGCAGGCAATGCCGGGCTCGTGGCCGAGCTGGGTCACGTTGAGCAGCACCACGTCGTTGTCGCAGTCAAGGCGGATCTCGTGCACGGTCTGCACGTGGCCCGATTCCTCGCCCTTGAACCACAGTTTGTTGCGCGAGCGGCTGAAATACACCGCGCGGCCCAGCTCGGCGGTCTTTTCGAGCGCCTCGCGGTTCATCCACGCGAACATGAGCACGTCGTTCGTGCCTTGTTCCTGGGCGATCACGGGCACCAACCCGTTCGCATCCCACTTCACTTCATCGAGCCAATTCATGGGGATATTGTCGAGGATAGGAAAAGACCCTTTCGGTCCCACTCAGGCGTCGATGCGCACGGGAATCCCGCGCTCGGCCATGCGGGCCTTGGCCTCGCCCACGGTGTGCTCGCCGTAGTGGAAGATGCTCGCGGCCAGCACCGCGTCGGCGCCGCCCTTCTGGATGCCGTCGGCGAGGTCGTCGAGGCTGCCGACGCCGCCCGAGGCGATCACCGGCACGTTGACGGCGTCGCTCACGGCGCGCGTCAGTGCAAGGTCGAAGCCGCTCTTGGTGCCGTCTCGGTCCATGCTCGTGAGCAGGATCTCGCCCGCGCCGCGGCGCGCCATCTCGGTCGCCCACTGCACGACGTCCAGGCCGGTGTTCTTTCGCCCGCCGTGGCTGTAGACGTCCCAGCCCGCGCCGCGCGTGGCGGCGTCTTCGGGGCTGCGGCGCTTGGCGTCGATGGCGACCACGATGCACTGCGAGCCGTACTTCTGGGCCGCGTCGCTGATCACCTGCGGATCGGCGATGGCGGCCGAGTTGAAGCTGGTCTTGTCAGCGCCCGCATTGAGCAGCCGGCGCACGTCGGCCACGGTGCGCACGCCGCCGCCCACGGTCAGCGGAATGAACACCTGCGAGGCCACCGCTTCGATGATCGGCAGGATGAGGTCGCGGCCGTCGCTGGTGGCCGTGATGTCCAAAAAGGTCAGTTCGTCGGCGCCCTGCGCGTTGTAGCGCGCCGCGATCTCGACCGGGTCGCCGGCATCGCGCAGCTCGAGGAAGTTGACGCCCTTGACGACACGGCCGCCGGTGACGTCGAGGCAGGGAATGATGCGTTTGGCAAGCATGGGAAATTGAACCGGAAGGAAATCAGAGAACGCGGAGCTGTTGCCAGCCCTGCCATTGGGCGCCGGGGGCCAGCACGACGGGTTCGTCGATGCGGGCCGCTTCGACGCAGAGCATGTGGCGGAAGCCCTCTGCGGGCATGTCCGCGAGTGTCGCACCGAGCGCGGCGCCAGGGTTCCAGACCACGGTTTCGGTGCAGGTGTCGCTCTGGGTAATTTCGAGCGTTCCGCCGGGCTGCACCAGCCGCAGCGGCTGCGCCGGGGCGGTGTAGACGCTGTCGAACTCGGCGTCGAACTGCAGCGCGGCGGCCGTTTCGGTCTGGCGCACATCGCGCACGGCGTCCCAGCGCGGCGCGCCCTGCAGGCCTTCGAGGCGCACGGCGGCGATGTCGTCCACGCGCAGGTAGGTGTGCAGCGCGGCCGAGAACGGCCAGGGCGCGTCGCCGGTGTTGGTCAGGGTGAGCGCGGTGCGCAGCTGGCCGGCCGCGAGCGTGGCGTCCAGCCGCGCCTCGAAGGCATGCGGCCAGAGCCGGCGGGTGGCTTCGTTGTCGCGCAGCACGAGCCGCAGCGTGTCGGACGCGCCCGATTCCTCGCGAATCCAAGGCAGATTGCGCATGAAGCCATGCTTGGGGAGCATGCCGCGCTGGTTGAACTGGGGGCAGCACAGGGGAATGCCGCCGCGGATGGCTGTTTGGCCGTCAAAAACGGCTTTCGGACTCAGATACAGTCGCTCCCCACCGCGGGCCGGGGCCCAGGAAAGCACCTGGGCGCCATGCAACGCGACCGTCAGGGTGCTGCCATCGGCCGCCTCGGCGTGCAACGCCGGCTGGCCTCGAAACTCGATCGAGCGGATGTCCATGTGAGGAATTGTAGGCAGCCGCCGCATCCTGACAGCGGGCCATTGCGTGCCTGCGCCTTTCTTGGATACCCTGTGCCGGGTCGGTCCCGTGCACTCGAAAAGAACCACTCTCACACGACTCAAGGGGATACGCATGAAGAAAAAGCTGCCGATGGCCGCCTGGATCCTGATGGCCATGGTGCTCGGCATCATCGTTGGCTACATGATCTTCACGAGCTTTCCGGACAAGAAGGCCGCCAAGGAGGTCGCCGACTACGTCTCCATCATCTCCGACGTCTTCCTGCGCCTCATCAAGATGCTGATCGGCCCGCTGGTGTTCTCCACGCTGGTGGTAGGCATCGCACACATGGGCGACGCCAAGTCGGTCGGCCGCGTGTTCGGCAAGGCGATCGGCTGGTTCCTCACCGCGTCGCTGATCTCGCTGGTGATCGGCCTGGTCATGGCCAACGTGCTCAAGCCCGGCGAGAACCTGGGCCTGCCGCTGCCCGACATCGGCGCCTCGGCCAACCTGGCGACCAACAAGTTCACCTTCAAGGACTTCGTGAGTCACACGGTGCCCAAGTCGTTCGCGGAGGCGATGGCCAACAACGAGATCCTGCAGATCGTGGTGTTCTCGATGTTCTTCGGCGTGGCGTTGGCCTCGCTCGGCGACAAGGCCAAGACGCTGGTGGCCGCCATCGAGGAGCTGTCGCACGCGATGCTCAAGATCACGGGCTACGTCATGAAGCTCGCGCCGCTGGCGGTGCTGGCCGCCATGGCCGCCACCGTGGCCGTGAATGGCCTGGGCATTCTCATCAAGTTCGCCGTGTTCATGCGCGACTTCTACCTGGGCCTGTTCGTGCTGTGGGGCGTGCTCATCATGGCCGGCCTGCTGTTCCTGGGGCCGCGCGTGTTCAAGCTGCTGGTGCTCATCAAGGAAGCGTTTTTGCTCTCGTTCGCCACCGCAAGCTCCGAGGCCGCGTACCCGAAGATCCTGCAGGCGCTCGACCGTTTCGGCGTGAAGCGCAAGATCTCCAGCTTCGTGATGCCGATGGGCTACTCGTTCAACCTCGACGGCTCGATGATGTACTGCACCTTCGCCGTGCTGTTCATCGCGCAGGCCTACGACATCCACATGCCGATCAGCACGCAGATCACGATGCTGCTGATCCTGATGCTCACCTCCAAGGGCATGGCCGGCGTGCCGCGCGCCTCGCTGGTGGTGATTGCCGCCACGCTGAACCACTTCGACATTCCCGAGGCCGGCCTGCTGCTGATTTTGGGCGTCGACACCTTCCTGGACATGGGCCGCTCGGCCACCAACGCGGTGGGCAATTCCATCGCCACGGCCGTGGTCGCGAAGTGGGAGGGCGAGCTGCTGTCCGAGAGCGACGCCGAGGTCAACGCCAAGGCGCTCGACGAGGAGGCTGCGGCCACCCTCGCCCACCCGGCGCACGCGTGAGGCACGCGGCCATGCAACGCCCTGCCCGCCTGCTCGCCGCCTGGGCCCTGTCGCTGCTGGCCACGGCAGCGCTGGCCCAGGAGCAGGCGCCCACCGTGCTCAGCGGCACGCTGGCCAAGGTGCGCGAGAGCGGCATGATCGCCATCGGTTACCGCGAGGCTTCGGTGCCTTTCTCGTACCTGAATGCGCGCAAGGAGCCAATCGGCTATTCCATCGAGCTGTGCCGCGCGCTGGTCACCGCCATCGAAGACACGGTCAACAAGAGCCTCGCGATCCAGTGGGTGCCCGTCACCTCCGACTCGCGTATCGACGCGGTCGTGAACGGCCAGGTCGACCTCGAGTGCGGCTCCACCACGAGCAACCTCGAGCGCCAGAAGCGCGTGGCTTTCTCGCCGACGATGTTCGTCTCGGGCACCAAGGTGCTGGTGAAGAAGGGCGCGCCGATCCGGTCGTTCCGCGATTTGGCCGGCAAGAAGGTGGCCGTGACGGCCGGCACCACCAACGAGAAGACGCTGCGCGACCTGTCGCAGAAGTTCAAGCTCAACATCGACCTGAAGGTGGCGCGCGACCATGCTGAGTCGTTCGCGCTCGTGAAGGACGGCCAGGCCGACGCCTTCGCCACCGACGACGTGCTGCTCTACGGCCTGATCGCCCGCGACGCCGCCAAGGCGCAGTACGAGGTGGTGGGCGACTTTCTCTCCTACGACCCCTACGCCGTCATGTACCGCAAGGGCGATGCGCAGCTGAACAAGGTGGTGATCGACACCTTCCAGGTGCTGGCGGAAGACGGCGAGATCCACCGGCAGTACAAGCGCTGGTTCATGCGCAAGCTGCCCTCGGGCGAAAGCATGAACCTGCCGATGAGCGCGCAGCTGGAAACGATCATCCAGACGATGGCGGTGAAGGCCGAGTAGGTCGACCGCTACCGCAGGGCCGCCAGCGCTCAACTCGTTCAGGCCGCTCCCGCCTCCCAGGCCCGGCCCATCGGGTCGGCCAATGCAAGCCGCATCGTCTCGATGAAACGGCGCAGGCGCGCGGGCTGGAAGCGCGCATGCGGATAGACCAGGTACACGGGCAGCGGCGCCACCTGCCATTGCGGCACGAGCTGCACCAGCCGTCCCGAATCGATGTCGGCCTTCAGCAGCCAGGTCGAACCGAGGCAGGCGCCCAGGCCCAGGCGGGCCGCGCTTTGCAGCGCATAGAGGCTGTCGGTGCTCATGCGCGGGCGGATCGGCACGTGCGCGGTTTCGCCGGTCGGCCGATGCGTGAGCAGCACCTCGTTGCGATAGAAGGTGCGCAGCGCAAGCCACGGCAGCGCGGCGAGTTCGGCCGCGTGCGTGGGCGGCGTGCGGCCTTCGAGCACCGACGGCGCGGCCACCACGAGGCGCGGCACCTCCGAGAGCTTGACCGCCACGGCCATGGGGTCGGTCACCTCGCCCACCTGGATCGCGCAGTCGACGCCTTCGGCGATGAAATCGGGCCGCCGGTCGTGCAGCAGCCATTCGACCGACACGCGCGGGTAGGCGCGCAGGTAGCCGGCCAGCGGACCGACCAGCAGCGCCTGGCCCAGCGCATGCGGCGCCACCACGCGCAGCGTGCCCTCGGGCTCGTCGCCCACGCCGCGCAGGTCGGCCTCGAAGGCGTGCCAGTCGGCAATCAGCTCCTTGGCGCGCTCGTAGCAGCGCTCGCCGTCCTCCGTGAGCTTCATGGCGTGCGTGGAGCGGCGCAGCAGCCGCACGCCCAGCGAGCGCTCCAGCGCCTGCAAGCGGCGGCTCACGGTGGGCTGGGTCGCGCCCATCTGGAGCGCGGCCGCCGACAGGCTGCCGGCCTCGACGATGTGGACAAAGGTCTGCATCAGTTCGATGCGATCGACGGCGGGTGAAACGGGCATGGCTTTGCTTTATGCATTCAGCGTATAGACATTGTGCGGTCGCCGGGACTACCAAGCAAAGCTCTCAAAGGGCACATTTCATCCCTTGCTTCGATATTCAAGGGTTAACGCCATGTCTTCCATTCAAAGTGCGCATGCATCGGTCGCAGCGCAGGGCCGCGACCTGCCGGCCTCGCTGGTGCTGCTGCTGGCCACCGGCGCGGGGCTGTCGGTGGCGTCGCTCTACTACGTGCAGCCGATGCTCGGCGTGCTGGGCGCCGACATCGGCGCGTCCACCCGCGCCGTGGGCTTCATTCCCACGCTCACGCTGCTGGGCTATGCGCTGGGCATCCTGCTGCTGGCGCCGCTGGGCGACCGCTTCGACCGGCGCCGCATCGTGCTGATCAAGGCGGCCGCGCTGTGCGCCGCGCTGCTGGTGGCCGGCGCCGCGCCGTCGATCGGCGTGCTGCTCGCGGCCAGCCTGGCGATCGGGCTGGCGGCCACCATGGCGCAGGACATCGTGCCCGCCGCCGCCACGCTGGCGCCCGACGCCACGCGCGGCAAGACGGTCGGCACGGTGATGACCGGGCTGCTGCTGGGCATCCTGCTGTCGCGCGTGGTGAGCGGCTTCGTGGCCGAGCACTTCGGCTGGCGCGCGATGTTCATCGCGGCGGCGGCCAGCATCGCACTCATCGGCGCCGCCGCTTGGCGCGGGCTGCCGCGCTTCCGGCCGACCACGCATCTGGCCTACGCCGCGCTGCTCGGTTCGCTGGGCACCCTGTGGTCGCGCCACGGCACGCTGCGCCGCGCGGCGCTGGCCCAGGGGCTGCTGGCGGTGGGGTTCAGCGCGTTCTGGTCGACGCTCGCGGTGATGCTGCACGGCGCGCCCTTCCACCTGGGCAGCGCGGCGGCCGGCGCCTTTGGCTTGGCCGGCGCAGCGGGCGCGCTGGCAGCACCGCTGGCCGGGAGGCTCGCCGACCGGCGCGGACCGGAGCTGGTGACGCGCCTGGGCGCCGGACTTGCAGTGGTGTCATTCGCAGCCATGGGACTGGCGCCGCTGATGGCACCGCATGCACAGCTCTGGCTGCTGGCGCTGGCCGCAATCGGCTTCGATCTGGGCATGCAGGCGACGCTGATCGCGCACCAAACCATCGTCTACGGCATTGAGCCCGGTGCGCGCAGCCGACTGAATGCGGTGCTGTTCACCAGCATGTTCATCGGCATGGCGGCGGGGTCAGCGCTGGGTGCGCTGGCGCTTTCCGAATGGGGCTGGGCTGGCGTGACTGCGCTGGCGACCGCTACGGCTGCCGCCGCGCTGGCGGTTCGCCTCTGGCCGCGCAAGGCGGCGTAGTCTCAAGAATCGAAGGCAATTCACCCCTCGCCAGTCCGGTGCATCCGGGCTGGCGCAGAGGCAGAAAGGCGTCAGGCGCCGGCCAACACGTCCGCGCGCGCCTGGGCGGCGGCGAAGTCGAGGTCGCCCGAGTAGATGGCGCGACCGCAGATCACGCCCTCGACGCCCTCGGATTCGACCGCGCAGAGCTGGTCGATGTCGGCCATGTTCGACAGGCCGCCCGAGGCGATGACCGGGATGGTCAGCGCCTGCGCGAGCTTGACGGTGGCGTCGATGTTGATGCCCGAGAGCATGCCGTCGCGGCCGATGTCGGTGTAGATGATCGATTCGACGCCGTAGTCCTCGAACTTCTTGCCCAGGTCCGCGACTTCGTGGCCCGTGAGCTTGCTCCAGCCGTCGGTGGCGACCTTGCCGTCCTTGGCATCCAGGCCCACGATGATGTGGCCGCCGAAGGCCACGCAGGCGTCCTTCAGAAAGCCGGGGTTCTTGACCGCGGCGGTGCCGATGATCACGTAGCGCAGGCCGTCGTCGATGTAGCGCTCGATGGTGTCCAGGTCGCGGATGCCGCCGCCGAGCTGCACGGGGATGTCGTCGCCGACTTCCTTCAGGATCGCCTTGATGGCCGCGTGGTTCTGCGGCTTGCCGGCGAAAGCGCCATTCAGGTCGACCAGGTGCAGCCGGCGCGCGCCGGCCTGGACCCATTTGCGGGCCATGGCGGCGGGGTCTTCGCTGAAGACCGTGGATTGGTCCATGTCGCCCTGCTTGAGGCGAACACAGTGGCCGTCTTTGAGATCAATGGCGGGAATGAGGAGCATGGAAGTGGCGCGAGTGTGCGAAAGCCGGGCTGTGGAGGGTTCGGCCCGGTCGGGAAAAAAGGTTCAGGGATTCCAGTGGAGGAAGTTGCGATACAGCTGCAGCCCATGGTCCGCACTCTTCTCCGGGTGGAACTGGGTGGCAAAAATGTTATCGCGTGCGATGGCTGCGGTAAAGCATGCCCCGTAATCCGCCTCGCCCACGCTGTGCCGGGCATCGGCCGGGCGCGCGTAGAAGCTGTGCACGAAATAGAAGTAGCTCTGGTCCGGAATGCCCGCCCACACCGCGTGCGGCTGGGCCTGGCGCACCTGGTTCCAGCCCATCTGCGGCACCTTGAAACGGCTGCCGTCGGGCTGCAGGCGACCGGCCAGGTCGAACTTGATGACCTCGCCGGGAATGAGCCCCAGGCCGTCGGTCGGGCCTTCGTCGCTGCGCGACAGCAGCATCTGCATGCCCACGCACACACCGAAAAGCGGCTTGTTGGCGGCGGCTTCGAGCACCGACTCCTGCAAGCCCGAGTCGCGCAGCTCGCGCATGCAGTCGGGCATGGCGCCCTGCCCCGGCAGCACCACGCGCGTGGCCTTGCGGACCACGTCGGGGTCGGAGGTGACGAACACCTCCACGCCCACCTGGTCGGCCGCATGGCGCACGGCCTGCGACACGGAGTGCAGGTTGCCCATGCCGTAGTCGACGACGGCGACGGAATTGGCTGCTACTGATTTCATAGCTGTTCGCGACCGGAGGTCAGAGCGAGCCCTTGGTCGAGGGGATGACGCCGACGGAGCGAGGATCGAGCTCCAGCGCGCCGCGCATGGCACGGGCGAAGGCCTTGAACACGGTTTCGCACTGGTGGTGCGCGTTCACGCCCTTCAGGTTGTCGATGTGCAACGTGACGAAGGCGTGGTTCACGAAGCCCTGGAAGAACTCGTAGGTGAGCTGGCTGTCGAAGGTGCCGATCATGCCGCTGGTGAAGGGCACGTGCATCACGAGGCCCGGGCGGCCCGAGAAGTCGATGACGACGCGGCTCAGCGCTTCGTCCAGCGGCACATACGCATGGCCGTAGCGGCGGATGCCCTTCTTGTCGCCGATGGCCTGGGCCACGGCCTGGCCGAGCGTGATGCCCACGTCTTCCACCGTGTGGTGGCCGTCGATGTGCAGGTCGCCCTCGCAGTGGATGTCCAGGTCGATCAGCCCGTGGCGGGCGATCTGGTCGAGCATGTGATCGAAAAAGCCGATGCCCGTGGAGAGCTTGGCCTTGCCGGTGCCGTCGAGGTTGACGCTGACCGTGATCTTCGTCTCGGCGGTGTTGCGGGAGACCGTCGCAATGCGATCGGTGCTGCCCGGGGTCGTGGGGGTGGTCATAGTGAGGCTTCGAGCGCCGCCAGCATCTGCGCGTTCTCGTCGGCCGTTCCGACGGTGAGGCGCAGGCAGTTGGCGAGCAGTTCATGCATTTTAGAAACGTTCTTCACCAGCACCCCGCTGGCCTTCATGCCCTCGAAGGTACGGGTGGCATCGGGCACGCGCAGCAGGATCATGTTGGCGTCGCTGGGCCAGGTCTTCACGCCCGGCAGACGGGCCAGCGCGGCCATCAGCTGGTCGCGCCCTTCGCGGATCTGGCGCGCCTGTGCCTCGAACACCGCGGCGTGCTCCAGCGCGAACAGCGCGGCCTCGCAGTTGAGCACGCTGATGTTGTACGGCGGGCGCACCTTGTCGATCTCGGCGACCAGCGCGGCGGGGCCCATGAGGTAGCCCAGGCGGATGCCGGCCAGGCCGAACTTGCTCAGCGTGCGCATCAGCAGCACGTGGCGGTGCTTCGCGAGCCGGTCGATGTAGCTGCGGGCGGCGAAGGGCTGGTAGGCCTCGTCGATCACCACCAGGCCGCCCTGCGCGCCCTGGGCCTGCACGATCTTCTCGATGACGGCGTCGTCCCAGAGGTTGGCGGTCGGGTTGTTCGGGTAGGCGAGGTAGACGATGGCCGGCTTCTCGCGCGCGATGGCGGCCAGCATGGCGGCCTCGTCGAGTTCGAAATCGGCCGTGAGCGGCACGCCGACGAAGCGCAGGCCCTGCAGCTGGGCGCTCAGGGCGTACATGACGAAGCCGGGCACGGGCGCAAGCACGGCGGCGCCGGGCTGGTCGCAGGCGATGCCGAGCAGCGAGATGAGTTCGTCCGAGCCGTTGCCTAGCATCAGCCCGAAGCCTTCGGGCAGGCCCGCGTGCGCGGCCAGCGCGCGCTGCAGGTCGGCGCCGCGGTCGCCGGGGTAGCGGTTGAGCGCCAGCGCGCCCAGGCGCGCGCCCAGTTCGGCCTGCAGCGCGGGCGGCAGGCCGTAGGGGTTCTCCATCGCATCGAGCTTGAGGAAGCCGCGCGCGTCCTGCACCGCGTAGGCGTGCATGGCGCGCACGTCGGCGCGGATGCGGTCGAGCGGCAGACGGTTGTCGGAAGCGGAAGAGTCGGAAACGGTCATCGGGTGCAGCGGTAGCTGTTGCGGAGGGCGCCGGCCATGACCAGTTGCACGGGCATGTCGGCTTCGTAGCTGTCGGCGTGGCGGCTCAGCTCGGTCTGGTAGAGCGAGCGGGCCATCGCGGGTTCGAGGCGGCGGCCCTCGACGCAGAACGTCGGCAGCTGGCCGTTGCGCTGTGACGATTCGACGCCTTCGCGCAGGCCTTCGAGCACGCCGACGAGGTAGTAGCTGGCGTAGGCCTTGCCGTCTTTTTCACCGGCTTCGAGCGTGCGCAGCTCGCGGATGCTCATGGCCTGCGCACCGACGCCGATCACGCCGGCCGCCAGTGCGAGCAGCAGCGCCGGCAGGCGCGGCAACAGCAGGACGGCGGCGCGTTGCATGGCCTCGCTGCTTACTTGCGGTAGCGCGGCGCCGGGGCGTACGCGCCGTCGGCCGGGAAGGCGCTGGGCTGCGACGGCGAGGCATCACGGCGCGTGCGGCGCGGCACATTCGGCTCCTCGAGCTCGAACAGCGCGGCGCCGATGACGCCGATGTTGCGCACGTCACCGGCCTCGGTGTTGGCGGCGTAGGCACGGCCCGGCGTGGCGAAACGGAAGGCGGCCACTTCGCTCTGGCTCTTGCGGAAGCCCTCGATGTTCAGGGTCTGCTGCGGGCGCAGCACGTAGCCGCCGTTGCGCAGGCTACCGGGCTTGCCGTTGAGCACGTCCAGGCCGTCGACGGTGGCGATCACTTCGTAGCTGCGGTCGCTGAGGTTGCGAAAGCGCAGCGTGTAGCGCGCGCCTTCGACGCCGGCGAGGCGGAACATGTCATTGCCGCTGCGGCGTGCGCGCTGCAACGGCAGCGGGCGGTCGTTCTCGTCGAGCACCGACCATTCGATGTCGCCCTGGGCCAGCTGCAGGTTGAGCCGGCGCTCGGGGTTGCTGCCCACGTCGCGGCGCACGGCGGACGCTTCGTTGTAGCCCACCGAAGCCACGTCGTCGGGCTGGTCGGACAGGCGCTTGGCAGCCACCGTGCGGGTCTTCGATTCGATGCCTTCGCCCCATTGCGTGCCCAGTTGTGCGGGCGCGGGGGCGGCGCTGGGGGTTGCCGACATCGCGGCCGTCTGGGTGCGCGTCTGCGGCATCTGGGTGCAGGCGGCCAGCAAGGCGGCACCTGCAACGAGGCCGGTGGCGAACCGGAAAAATCGCGAACGATAGAGGCGTTGAATCATCTGGCGTGCTCCTCCCTGAAGCGGGGTTGTTGGAGCCTCAGATCTTACGCAGGCGCATGCGCGCGGCTTCGGCGTGCGCCTGCAGGCCTTCGCCTTCGGCCAGCGTGACGGCGATCGGGCCCAGCACCTGGGCGCCGGCCTCGCTCACCTCGATGAGGCTGGAGCGCTTCTGGAAGTCGTACACGCCCAGCGGGCTCGAGAAGCGCGCAGTGCCGCTGGTCGGCAGCACGTGGTTCGGGCCGGCGCAGTAGTCGCCCAGGCTCTCGCTGGTGAAGGCGCCCAGGAAGATCGCACCGGCGTGGCGCAGCAGCGGCTCCCAACGGCCCGGTTCGCTGCTGCTCACTTCGAGGTGTTCGGGCGCGATGCGGTTGCTGATCTCGCAGGCCTCTTCCATGCTCTTCGTGTGGATCAGCGCGCCGCGGCCGTTGAGCGAGGCAGCGATGATCTCGGCGCGCGGCATGGTCGGCAGCAGGCGGTCGATCTCGGCCTGCACGCGGTCGATGTAGGCGGCGTCGGGGCACAGCAGGATGCTCTGGGCCAGTTCGTCGTGCTCGGCCTGGCTGAACAGGTCCATGGCCACCCAGTCGGGCGGCGTGGAACCGTCGGCCAGCACCAAAATTTCGCTCGGGCCCGCGATCATGTCGATGCCCACGGTGCCGAACACGCGGCGCTTGGCAGCGGCCACGTAGGCGTTGCCGGGGCCGGTGATCTTGTCGACGGCCGGGATGGTGGCCGTGCCGTAGGCCAGCGCGGCCACGGCCTGCGCGCCGCCGATGGTGAAAGCGCGGGTGACGCCTGCCACGTAGGCGGCGGCCAGCACCAACTGGTTCTTCTCGCCGTTCGGCGTGGGCACGACCATGATGATCTCGCCCACACCCGCGACGTGCGCGGGAATGGCGTTCATCAGCACGCTCGACGGGTACGCGGCCTTGCCGCCCGGCACGTAGATGCCCACACGGTCGAGCGGCGTGACCTTCTGGCCGAGCAGCGTTCCGTCGGCGTCGCGGTAGCTCCAGCTTTCGCCAGAGGCCTTCTTCTGCGCCTCGTGGTAGCTGCGCACGCGGCGCGCAGCGGCTTCGAGCGCGTCGCGCTGCACGGCGGGCAGCGCTTCGAAGGCGGCCTTCAGCTCGGCCTGCGTCAGCTCCAGCGCGGGCAGCGTCTTCGCGTCGAGCTTGTCGAAGCGGTTCGTGTACTCGAGCACCGCGTCGTCGCCACGCTTGCGCACATCGGCGAGGATGTCGGCCACCACCTTCTCGATCGCAGCGTCCGCGTCTGCGGACCAATGCAGCCGCGCCTTGAATTCAGCGTCAAAGCTGGCTGAGTTCGTGGACAGTCGGGCGGGGGCTGCTTGCAGAGTCATGGGCGTGAGGTTCAGGCGGAAGGAATGGCTGACGCGAAGGCGTCGATGATGCGGCGGATGGGTTCGCGCTTGAGCTTGAGCGCGGCCTGGTTGACGACCAGCCGGGCGCTGATGTCCATGATGCGCTCCACCTCGACGAGGTGGTTGGCCTTGAGCGTGTTGCCGGTCGAAACCAGGTCGACGATGGCGTCGGCCAGGCCCGTGAGCGGCGCCAGCTCCATGCTGCCGTAGAGCTTGATCAGGTCGACGTGCACGCCCTTGCTGGCGAAGAAGTCGCGCGACAGGCCCACGTACTTGGTGGCCACACGCAGGCGCGAGCCCTGCTTCACGGCCGAGGCGTAGTCGTAGTCGTTGCGCACGGCCACGCTGAGGCGGCAGGCCGCGATGCGCAGGTCCAGCGGCTGGTACATGCCCTGGTTGCCGTTCTCGAGCAGCACGTCGAGGCCGGTCACGCCCAGGTCGGCGCCGCCGTACTGCACGTAGGTGGGCACGTCGGAGGCGCGCACCAGCACCACGCGCACGTCGGGGCGGGTGGTTTCGAGGATGAGCTTGCGCGACTTCTCGGGGTCTTCGGTGACCTCGATGCCGGCAGCGGCCAGCAGGGGCATCGTCTCTTCGAAGATGCGGCCTTTGGAAAGAGCCAAAGTGATCATGCGGCGGCTCCCGTCAAGCGTTCAATGTCGGCACCGAGGCCGCGCAGTTTCGATTCCATGCGGTCATAGCCCCGATCGAGGTGATAGATGCGGTCGACCAGCGTCTCGCCGTCGGCCACGAGGCCGGCGATGACGAGGCTGGCGGAGGCGCGCAGGTCGGTCGCCATCACGGTGGCGCCCGAGAGTTGTTGCACGCCCTCGACCATCGCGACCTTGCCTTCGACGTGGATGCGCGCGCCCAGGCGCACCATCTCGTTCACGTGCATGAAGCGGTTCTCGAAGATGGTCTCGGTGACCATCGAAGCGCCGCGCGCAATGACGTTCAGGGCCATGAACTGGGCCTGCATGTCGGTCGGGAAGCCGGGGTATTCGGTGGTGCTGAAGCTCTGCGCCTTCAGGTGGTCGTACGCGGGGCCCAGCGAGCCGATGCGGATGCCGTCGGGTTCGGTCACGACGGTGCAGCCGGCGTCGCGCAGCTTGTCGATCACGGCGTCGAGGTGGTCGCCGCGCGCATGGCGCAGGAAGGCCTCGCCGCCCGTGGCCGCCACGGCGCACAGGAAGGTGCCGGCTTCGATGCGGTCGGCCACCACGGCGTGCTCGCAGCCGTGCAGCTTCTCGACGCCCTGGATGCGGATGTGGCTGGTGCCGTGGCCTTCGATCTTCGCGCCCATGCGGATCAGCATTTCGGCCAGATCGATGATCTCGGGCTCTTGCGCGGCGTTCTCGAGCAGCGTCTCGCCCTCGGCCAGCGCGGCGGCCATGAGGAAGTTCTCGGTGCCGGTGACGGTGACCATGTCGGTCAGGATGCGCGCACCCTTCAGCCGCGTGCGACCCTCGGGCAGGCGCGCGACCACGTAGCCGTGCTCGACCAGGATCTCGGCGCCCATGGCCTGCAGGCCCTTGATGTGCTGGTCGACCGGCCGCGAGCCGATGGCGCAGCCGCCGGGCAGCGACACCTTGGCGTGGCCGAAGCGCGCCAGCAGCGGGCCCAGTGCCAGCACCGAGGCGCGCATGGTCTTCACGAGTTCGTAGGGAGCCTCGGGATTGCCGAGTGCGCCGGCGTTCAGGCGCACGGTGCCGTTGTCGTCGGCCTCGGCCGTCACGCCCATGTTGCGCACCAGCTTGAGCATGGTCGACACGTCCTGCAGGCGCGGCACGTTGTGCAGCACCACCGGCTGGTCGGTCAGCAGCGCCGCGCACAGCTCGGGCAGCGCGGCGTTCTTGGCGCCGGAAATGAGCACTTCGCCGCGAAGCTCACGCCCGCCGCGAATCAGAAGTTTGTCCATGAAGGATCCAGCGAAATCAGGAGGCCCGCAGGGGCAGGAAAGTCATTTGCCCACTGCCGCCCATTCGGCCGGCGTGTAGGTCTTCATCGAGAGCGCGTGCACCTCGTCGGTGTGCATTTTCGCACCGAGGGTGGCGTAGACCCGCTGGTGGCGCTGGATGGCGCGCTTGCCCTCGAACTCGGCCGAGACGATGGTCGCGTACCAATGTCGGCCGTCGCCCTCGAGCGTGATGTGCTCGCACGGCAGATGGGCAGCGATGATGGTCTGGAGTTCGTCAGCGGTCATGGGGTCTTGGACGTCGCGGTCAACCGCGGATTTTGTAGCCGATGCGCAGGAGGTGAACGGCAATCGCGCTCACCACCAGCCAGGCGGAACCGACGATGCCGAAGCTCAGCCAGGGCGAGGCATCGCTCACCCCGAAGAAGCCGTAGCGGAAGCCGTCGATCATGTAGAAGAAGGGGTTCAAATGGCTCACGCTCTGCCAGAACGGCGGCAGCGAACCGATCGAATAGAACACGCCCGACAGGAAGGTCATGGGCATGATCAGGAAGTTCTGGAACACGGCCATCTGGTCGAACTTCTCGGCCCAGAGCCCGGCGATGAGGCCGAGCGTGCCCAGCATGGCCGAGCCCAGCAGCGCGAAGACCAGGATCCAGACCGGCGCCACGAAGCTCGGCACGGCGAAGAAGATGGTCACGGCGAACACGCCCACGCCCACCGCCAGGCCGCGGATCACCGAGGAGCCCACGTAGGCGAAGAACCAGCCCCAGTGCGACAGCGGCGTGAGCAGCACGAACACGAGGTTACCCATGATCTTGCTCTGGATGATCGAGGACGAGCTGTTCGCGAACGCGTTCTGCAACACGCTCATCATCACGAGGCCGGGGATCAGGAACGCCGTGTAGCCCACGGTGCCGTAGACCGTCACGCGGCCTTCGAGCACATGGCCGAACACCATGAGGTACAGCAGCGCGGTGAGCACCGGCGCACCGACAGTCTGGAAGCCGACCTTCCAGAAGCGCAGCGTTTCCTTGTAGAGCAGCGCGCGCCACCCGGTGACGGCCATCATGAGACCCCCTTGCACGGCACTGCGTGTCCGTGCTTCCCCCCGAGGGGGAGCTTCGCTTGCTTGGGGCGGCCCGGCGCGGCGCTCATCGCGACACCTCCAGCGGCGTCTGCTCGCCCGCCATCAGGTCGATGAACACGTCTTCCAGGTCGGCCTTGCGCATTTCCACGTCTTCCACCGCGACGCCGGCTTCGCGGATCGCGGCCAGCAGTTGTTCGACTTCATGCGCGTTCTGCGCCGGCAGCTGCACGATCCGCCCGGTGATGCGCGCGTGCTGGGCGATGGCCCAGGGCAGCATCGCGTCGGTCTTGAAGCGCAGCACGTTGCTCGCGGCCGACTTCAGCAGCTCGCTGGTGCGGTCCAGCGCGATCACCTTGCCGAGCTTGAGCATCGCGATGCGGCTGCACAGCGCCTCGGCTTCTTCGAGGTAATGGGTGGTCAGCAGCACCGTGCTGCCCTGCTTGTTGAGCCGGGCGACGAACTGCCAGAGCGTCTGGCGCAGCTCGACGTCGACACCGGCCGTGGGCTCGTCGAGCACGATGACGGGCGGCTTGTGCACCAGCGCCTGCGCCACCAGCACGCGGCGCTTCATGCCGCCCGAGAGCTGGCGCATGTTGGCGGTGGCCTTGTCGGCCAGGCCCAGGCTTTGCAGCAGCTCGTCGATCCAGGCTTCGTTGTTCTTGATGCCGAAGTAGCCCGACTGGATGCGCAGCGACTCGCGCACGTTGAAGAAGGGGTCGAACACCAGCTCCTGCGGCACGATGCCGAGCTGGCGCCGGGCTTCGGCGTAGTCGCGCTGCACGTCGAAACCGTGCACGCTGATCGCGCCCGCCGTGGGCCGCGACAGGCCCGCGAGCATGCTGATGAGGGTGGTCTTGCCCGCGCCGTTGGGGCCGAGCAGGCCGAAGAACTCGCCCGGCTCGATCTGGAAGGAAACCTCGTCGACCGCACGCAGCCCTTGCTTGCCTTGGGCGCGTTGCTGACGGGAGGGAGGGTAGGTCTTGGAGACCGACTGGAATGAGATCGCGGGCATGGGAGCCCGCGATTTTACGGGGCCGTTACTTTTTCAGGGCGCAGCGGGCAAAAGGCCCGCGATGCCGTACAGGGCAGCCAACTCGCGCAGGCGGGGAGAAAGGCCCTTGACGGAAAAGCTGCGACCCAGCGCGCTCGATTCGCGCCGGCACTCGAGCAGCACTGCCAGTGCGGAGGAATCGAACTGGGCCAATGGCGTGGCATCGACCACGGTGGACGTCGAGTCGGTCTGGCCCTTGAGCCCCTGCTGCAGCATGCGCATGCAGGCAGGAGCCTCGTCGTGGGTGAGTCGGGAGGGAAGGACCAGCATGGCGTGCGCCCGTCAGCCCTTGCCGTTGCCCTTGTTGCGCGCGGCCAGCGCGGCAATCAGGCCATCGATGCCGTTCTTGTTGATTTCTTGCGCGAACTGGGTGCGGTAGGTATCGACCAGCCAGACGCCCAGCACATTCAGGTTGTAGACCTTCCAGCCGGCGCCCTGCCCCGGCGTCTTTTCGAGGCGGTAGTCGAGCTGCACCGGATCGCCGCGGCCCTTGACCTCGGTGCGCACGAGCACGTCGGTGTCGGTGGCCGCGCCGCGGAACGGGCGGATGGTGACGGTCTGGTCGCTCACCTGGTCGAGCGCGCCGGCGTAGGTGCGCACCAGCAGGGTCTTGAACTCGTCCTGCAGGCGCTTTTGCTGCTCGGGCGTGGCCTGGCGCCAGGCCGGGCCGACGGCCGAGGCGGTCATGCGCTGGAAGTTGACGTTGGGCATGATCTTGCTGTCGACCAACAGCATGATCTTGTTGATGTCGCCGGCCTTGATCGACGAATCGGCCTTGATGGTCTCGAGCACGTCGGTCGACAGGCGCTTGACGAGCGCGTCGGGAGCCTCGTCGGCCGCGAATGCGGGCTGGTGCACGAAGGCGGCGGCGGCGCCGAACAGCAGCGCGCCGGCCAATGCCAGGCGGCCCATGTCGCGTCGTTGCAGCAAGATCTTGTTGTTCATGGTGAGTCCCTCAGGTTGATTGTCTTCCCTGCACGGTGCAGCCAATGGCCCCGTGCTGAGACAGGAACGGTTTCGACAGGCCTCAGGCCGACCGGGTTCCTGAAGCGGAGGTGAAGCCTTGCAACCGGATGCAAGCAGGCTTCCCATCCGCCACGCCGCCATCACTTGCCGGCGTTGTCGTCGTCCGGCGGATTGCCGTCGTAGACCTGGTTGCGGCGGCGCTGCAGGAACGCATCGCGCGTGAACGAATACTTGTCGAGCGCGGCTTCGCCGAGCAGGCGGGTCGCGCCCAGGTAACGCGAACGGGTGTCCACGACACGCAGGCCCGACAGCGAATTGCGCCAGGCGATGTCGTGGATGTGGCCCTGCGCGTCACCGTACATGTCGACCGGCCGGGCGATCGTGTCCCGCAGCGTGGAGGGGCCGAACAGCGGCAGCACCACGTACGGACCGGCGCCCACGCCCCAGTAGCCCAGCGTCTGGCCGAAGTCTTCCTCGTGGCGCGGCAGGCGCGCCTCGGAGGCGACGTCGAGCAGGCCGCCCAGGCCGAAGAAGGTGTTGACGTTCAGCCGCATGAAGGTTTCGGCGCTGTTCTGCAGCTTGAGCTGGGCCACGTTGTTGGCCAGGCTCCAGACGTCGCCGAGGTTGCTGAAGAAGTTGGTCACGCCCTGGCGCACCAGCGAAGGCACCACGTTCTGATACGCAGTGGCCACGGGCTCCAGCACGGCTTCGTCGACGGTGTCGTTGAAGCGCGTCATGCCGCGGTTGTACGGCTCGAAGGGGTCGGTCGGGCTCGCGCCAGATCCGGTGGCGCATCCGGCGACGAATGCGAAGCCCAGGGTTGCAGCGGCCCAACGGGCGGAATTAGCTACACTTTTGATAGCAGTCGACGAAAAAAGTCGTGTGGTCATTTCTTATTGGCTGTTCCTGGCCCCGTACTCCCGTCGGCGGCCTTGCTGTACAGGAACTGGCTGATCAGGTTCTCCAGCACCACGGCCGATTGGGTCGCAGTGATGGTGTCGCCGGCTTGCAGGTTCTTTTCCTCGGCGCCCGCCTCGATGCCGATGTACTGCTCGCCGAGCAGGCCACTGGTCAGGATCTTGAGCGAGCTGTCCTTGGGAAAACTGTAACGGTTTTGCAGCGCCAGCGTCACATCGGCCTGAAAGGCCTTGTCGTTGAACGCGATGGATTCCACACGACCGACCACCACACCAGCGCTCTTGACCGCCGTCTGGGGCTTGAGCCCGCCGATGTTGTCGAAGCGCGCGGTGACCGTGTAGGTCTTCTGGAAGTTCAGGCTCAGCAGGTTGGCCGACTGCAGCGCCAGGAACAGCAAGGCGGCGCCGCCGATCAGCACGAACAGGCCGACCCAGATGTCGTTGGTGGAACGTTGCATGGTTTGCACTCTCTGTCTAGAACGATGGGGCCGGGGCCCCTTTAGATACTGAACATCATGGCGGTGAGCAAGAAATCGAGCCCCAAGACCGCCAGCGACGCCATGACCACGGTCCGCGTGGTCGCGCGCGACACGCCTTCGGGCGTCGGTTGGGCCTCGAAGCCCTGCAGCAGCGCGACGAAGGTCACGGTGAAGCCGAACACGATGCTCTTGATGACGCCGTTGCCGACGTCACGCCAGACATCGACACCGCCTTGCATCTGGCCCCAGAACGCGCCCGGGTCGACGCCCAGCATGATCACGCCCACGACGTAGCCGCCCATGATGCCGACCGCGCTGAACACGGCCGCCAGCAGCGGCATGGTGATGACGCCGGCCCAGAAGCGCGGCGCGAGGATGCGCTGCACCGGGTCGACCGCCATCATCTCCATGGCGCTCAACTGCTCGTTGGCTTTCATCAGACCGATTTCGGCCGTCAACGAAGTCCCGGCCCGGCCGGTGAACAGCAACGCTGCCACCACGGGCCCGAGTTCGCGCACGAGACTCAGCGCGACCAGCAGGCCGAGCGCTTCAGAGGAGCCGTAGCGCTGCAGCGCGTAATACATCTGCAGCCCGAGCACGAAGCCCACGAACAGCCCCGACACGCCGATGATCGCGAGCGAGTAGTTGCCGAGGAAATGGATCTGGTCACGCACCAGCCCGAAGCGGCGCATGATCTGCGCGCCCGGACCGAGCAGGCGCAGGAAGAGCTTGGCGCCGTGGCCCATGCCAGCCAATTGACTGCGCACGGCAAAGCCGACATCGGCGGGCTTCCACCAGCTCATGACCGCCCTCCTTCGCCGTTGCCGAAATCGTCTTCAATGCTGACGCCCGGGTAGTGGAAGCGCACCGGCCCATCGGGCAGTGCGTTGACGAACTGGTGCACCAGCGGATCGGCGCTTTCGCGCACCTCCTCGGGCCGCCCCTGCGCGGCGATGCCGCCGTTGGCCAGCACGATCACGTGGTCGGCGATTCGGAAGGTTTCTTCGAGGTCGTGCGACACGATGATGCTGGTGAGGCCGAGCGCATCGTTGAGCTGGCGGATCAACCGCGCGGCCGTACCAAGCGAGATCGGGTCGAGCCCCGCAAAGGGCTCGTCGTACATGACGAGGTCGGGGTCGAGCGCGATCGCACGGGCCAGCGCCACGCGCCGCGCCATGCCGCCTGAGATCTCGCTGGGCATCAGGTCGCGCGCGCCGCGCAGGCCGACGGCATCGAGCTTCATGAGCACGATGTCGCGCACCAGTGCTTCCGACAATTGCGTGTGCTCGCGCAGCGGAAAGGCCACGTTGTCGAACACGCTGATGTCGGTAAACAGCGCGCCGAACTGGAACAGCATGCCCATGCGGCGCCGCGCCGCATACAGCGTCGCGACATCGAAGCGGCCGACGTCTTTGCCATCGAACAGCACTTCACCGCGCTGTGCGCGTTGCTGGCCGCCGATCAGGCGCAGCACGGTGGTCTTGCCGCCCCCCGACGCCCCCATCAGTGCCGTCACCTTGCCTCGCGGCACGGAGAACGACACGCCGTCGAGGATCGCGCGCGCGCCGTAGCCGAACGAGACATCGCGGAATTCGACGAAGGAGGAAGACGGTGGTGTGGCTGGGTCCATCACAATAAAAAAGCCGGGCGCCCTGAGAGGCATCCCGGCATGCGGTTTCCGCGGATGATAACGGGGCCGCGAACGGCGCCGCTTCACTGAAACAAAAATCAGCGTGGTAAGTCGCTGAATCCCATCAAAAATTCGTCGACCGAGCGCGCAGCCTGCCGGCCTTCGCGAATTGCCCACACCACCAGTGACTGTCCGCGACGAATGTCACCAGCTGCGAATACCTTGGGCACATTTGTAGCGTAGCCGCCAATGAAGTCGACCGTGGCGCGCGCGTTGCCACGGGCGTCCTTCTCGACACCGAAGGCGTCGAGCACGGTGGCCACGGGGCTGATGAAGCCCATGGCGAGCAGCACGAGGTCAGCCTTGAGGATCTGCTCGCTGCCGGGCACTTCCTGCATCTTGCCGTCCTTCCATTCGACGCGCACGGTCTTCAGGCCGGTGACCTTGCCCTTTTCGCCGATGAACTCCTTGGTCGAGATGGCGAACTCGCGCTCGCAACCTTCTTCATGGCTGGAGCTGGTGCGCAGCTTGATCGGCCAGTAGGGCCAGGTCAGCGGACGGTTCTCTTCTTCGGGCGGCTGCGGCATCAGTTCGAACTGCGTGACGCTCACGGCGCCATGGCGGTTGCTGGTGCCCACGCAGTCGGAGCCGGTGTCGCCACCGCCGATCACGATCACATGCTTGCCTTCGGCGCGCAGCTGGCCCTTGACCTTGTCGCCCGCGTTGACGCGGTTCTGCTGCGGCAGGAACTCCATCGCGAAATGGATGCCGTCGAGGTCGCGGCCCGGCACGGGCAGGTCGCGCGATTGCTCGGCGCCACCGGTGAGCACCACGGCGTCGAAGTCTTTCTGCAGCTGCTCGGGCGTGATGGTTTCCTTGGCGAGGTTGGTCACCTTGGAGCCCTTGCCCAGCGGGTCTTTCGCGGCACCGACCATGACGCCGGTGCGGAAGGTCACGCCTTCGGCCTTCATCTGCTCGACGCGGCGATCGATGTGCGACTTCTCCATCTTGAAGTCAGGGATGCCGTAGCGCAGCAGGCCGCCGACACGGTCGTTCTTCTCGAACAACGTGACGTCGTGGCCTGCGCGCGCGAGCTGCTGCGCGGCGGCCATGCCGGCCGGGCCGGAGCCCACCACGGCGACCTTCTTGCCGGTCTTGTGCTTGGCAACGCGCGGTGCAACCCAGCCCTCGTCCCAGGCGCGGTCGATGATCGCGTGTTCCAGCGACTTGATGCCGACCGCGTCGTCGTTCACGTTGAGCACGCAGGCGGCCTCGCAAGGTGCGGGGCAGATGCGGCCGGTGAACTCGGGGAAGTTGTTGGTCGAGTCGAGCACCGCGAAGGCGTTCTGCCAGTCGTCGCGGTACACGAGGTCGTTGAAGTCCGGAATGATGTTGTTGACCGGGCAGCCGCTGTTGCAGAACGGCGTGCCGCAGTCCATGCAGCGTGCGCCCTGCACCTTGGCCTGGTCGGTGTTCAGGCCGACGACGAATTCCTTGTAGTGCTTGACGCGTTCTTCGACGGGCTTGTAGCCCTCTTCGACACGCTCATGCTCCATGAAGCCGGTGATTTTTCCCATCGTGCTGTCCTCTGTTCTTCGTATCTATGGCGCGCTCAGAC
This sequence comes from Variovorax paradoxus, assembly GCF_009498455.1. Taxonomy (NCBI): domain Bacteria; kingdom Pseudomonadati; phylum Pseudomonadota; class Betaproteobacteria; order Burkholderiales; family Comamonadaceae; genus Variovorax; species Variovorax paradoxus. The sequence continues at coordinate 219,636 of NZ_CP045644.1, forward strand.
GGCGGCCGTGGCGGGCGCAGCCAGTGCGTGCGGCTCGAGGCCCACGTGGGCGTTGTTGCCACTGCTGGCCAGTTCGACCTGGCGGTCGTGCAGTTCGGCCAGGGCGCGCTTGTACTCGTTCGGGAACACCTTGACGAACTTGGTGCGCGACTCGGCCCAGGTGTCGAGCAGTTCGCGCGCGCGCTTGCTGCCGGTCCAGCGGTGGTGCTCTTCGAGCAGCTTCTTCAGCTGTGCTTCGTCGGTCTCGCCGCCGTGCCAGATCTTGCGATGCACGCTGGCGGTTTGCTCGGCCGAGGTCAGCACCTTGTCGAGCGACACCATCGAGAGGTTGCAGCGCGTGGCGAACTGGCCGTCCTCGTCGTAGACGAAGGCGACGCCGCCGCTCATGCCGGCCGCGAAGTTGCGGCCCGTCTTGCCGAGCACGGCCACCGTGCCGCCGGTCATGTACTCGCAGCCGTGGTCGCCGGTGCCTTCGATGACCGCCGTGGCGCCCGACAGGCGCACCGCGAAGCGTTCGCCGGCCACGCCACACAGGTAGGCCTCGCCGGTGGTCGCTCCGTACAGCGCGGTGTTGCCGACGATGGTGTTGCGTGCGGCTTCACCGCGGAAGTCCAGGCTGGGGCGCACCACCACGCGGCCGCCCGAGAGGCCCTTGCCGGTGTAGTCGTTGGCGTCGCCGATCAGATACAGCGTGATGCCGCGTGCCAGGAAGGCGCCGAACGACTGGCCGCCGGTGCCTTCGAGCTGGATGCGGATCGAGTCGTCGGGCAGGCCTTGCGGATGCACCTTGGTCAGCGCGCCCGAGAGCATCGCGCCCACCGAACGGTTGACGTTGCGCGCCACCTCGATGAACTGCACCTTCTCGCCCTTGTCGATGGCGGGACGCGACTTCTCGATGAGCTTCACGTCGAGTGCGCGCTCGAGGCCGTGGTCCTGGTTCTCGACGTGGTAGCGCGGCACGTCGGCCGGCACGATCGGCAGCGCGAACAGGCGGCTGAAATCGAGGCCCGAGGCCTTCCAGTGCTCGATGCCCTTGCGCATGTCGAGCAGGTCGGCGCGACCGATCAGGTCGTCGAACTTGCGGATGCCCAGCTGGGCCATGATCTGACGCACTTCCTCGGCAACGAAGAAAAAGTAGTTGACGACGTGCTCGGGCTTGCCCGAGAACTTCTTGCGCAGCAGCGGGTCTTGCGTGGCCACGCCCACCGGGCAGGTGTTCAGGTGGCACTTGCGCATCATGATGCAGCCCTCGACCACCAGCGGTGCGGTCGCAAAGCCGAACTCGTCGGCGCCCAGCAGCGCGCCGATGGCGACGTCGCGGCCGGTCTTCATCTGGCCGTCGGCCTGCACGCGGATGCGGCTGCGCAGGCGGTTGAGCACCAGCGTCTGCTGCGTCTCGGCCAGGCCGATTTCCCACGGGCTACCCGCGTGCTTGATCGACGACCAGGGCGAAGCGCCCGTGCCGCCGTCATGGCCGGCGATCACGACGTGGTCGCTCTTGCACTTGGCCACGCCCGCGGCGATGGTGCCGACGCCGATTTCGCTCACCAGCTTCACGCTGATGCTGGCGTGCGGCGCGGTGTTCTTCAGGTCGTGGATCAGCTGGGCCAAGTCCTCGATCGAGTAGATGTCGTGGTGCGGCGGCGGCGAGATGAGGCCCACGCCCGGCACGGCATAACGTTGCTTGCCGATGTACTCGGTGACCTTGCCGCCCGGGAGCTGACCGCCCTCGCCCGGCTTGGCACCTTGCGCCATCTTGATCTGGATCTGGTCGGCCGAATGCAGGTACTCGGCGGTGACGCCGAAGCGGCCCGACGCGACCTGCTTGATGCGCGAGCGCAGCGAGTCGCCGTCGTTCAGCGGCAGGTCGACCTCGACGTTGGCCGCGCCGATCACGCTCTTGAGCGTGTCGCCCTGCTTGATCGGGATGCCCTTGAGTTCGTTGCGGTAGCGCGCCGGGTCTTCACCGCCTTCGCCCGTGTTGCTCTTGCCGCCGATGCGGTTCATGGCAATGGCGAGCGTGGCGTGCGCCTCGGTGCTGATCGAGCCCAGCGACATCGCGCCGGTGGCGAAGCGCTTGACGATCTCGGCAGCCGCTTCGACCTCGTCGACAGGAATGGCCTTGGCCGGATCGATCTTGAACTCGAACAGACCGCGCAGCGTGAGGTGACGGCGGTTCTGGTCGTTGATGAGCTGCGCGTATTCCTTGTACGTGTTCCAGTTGTTGGAGCGCGTGCTGTGCTGCAGCTTGGCGATGGCGTCGGGCGTCCACATGTGCTCTTCGCCGCGCGTGCGCCATGCGTATTCACCGCCGGCGTCGAGCATGTTGGCGAGCACCGGGTCGTCGCCGAAGGCGGCCTTGTGCATGCGGATGGCTTCTTCGGCAATCTCGAAGACGCCGATGCCTTCCACGCGGCTGGCGGTGCCGGTGAAGTACTTGTTGACGGTCTCGGTGTTCAGGCCGATGGCTTCGAACAGCTGAGCGCCGCAGTAGCTCATGTAGGTGCTGACACCCATCTTCGACATGATCTTCGACAGGCCCTTGCCGATGGCCTTGACGTAGTTGTAGACCGCCTTCTCGGCGCTCAGGTCGCCCGGCAGGTCGGCGTGCATGGCCGCCAGCGTTTCCATCGCGAGGTACGGGTGCACGGCTTCCGCGCCGTAGCCGGCGAGCACGCCGAAGTGATGCACTTCGCGCGCCGAGCCGGTCTCGACCACGAGGCCCGCGGTGGTGCGCAGGCCCTCGCGCACGAGGTACTGGTGCACGGCCGAGAGGGCCAGCACGGCGGGAATCGCCACTTGCGTCGGGCCCACGCCGCGGTCGCTCACGATCAGGATGTTGTGGCCGCCCTTGATGGCGTCGACCGCTTCAGCGCACAGCGAGGCCAGCTTGGCTTCGACGCCTTCATCGCCCCAGCCCAGCGGGTAGGTGATGTCGAGCACGTAGCTCTTGAACTTGCCTTGCGTGTAGGTGCCGATGTCGCGCAGCTTCGCCATGTCGGCGAAGTCGAGAATGGGCTGGCTCACTTCGAGCCGCATCGGCGGATTGACCTGGTTGATGTCCAGCAGGTTCGGCTTGGGGCCGATGAAGGACACGAGCGACATCACGATCGCTTCGCGGATCGGGTCGATCGGCGGGTTCGTGACCTGCGCGAACAGCTGCTTGAAGTAGTTGTACAGCGGCTTGTTCTTGCTGGAGAGCACGGCCAGCGGGCTGTCGTTGCCCATGGAGCCGATGCCTTCTTCGCCGGCTTGCGCCATCGGGCTCATCAGGAACTTGATGTCTTCCTGGGTGTAGCCGAAGGCCTGCTGGCGGTCGAGCAGCGCCACCTGGCTCACAGGAATCGCGGCTGGTTCGGCCTTGACGCTGTCGAGCTTGATGCGCAGGTTTTCGATCCACTGCTTGTAGGGCTTGCTGTTCGCGAGGGTGGACTTGACCTCCTCGTCGTCGATCATGCGGCCCTGCTCCAGGTCGATGAGGAACATCTTGCCGGGCTGCAGGCGCCACTTGCGCACGATCTTCTGCTCGGGCACGGGCAGCACGCCCGACTCCGAGGCCATGATGACCAGGTCGTCGTCGGTCACGCAGTAGCGCGAGGGGCGCAGGCCGTTGCGGTCGAGCGTGGCGCCGATCTGGCGGCCGTCGGTGAACACGATGGAGGCCGGGCCGTCCCACGGCTCGAGCATGGCAGCGTGGTACTCATAGAACGCGCGGCGGCGCGTGTCCATGGTGGCGTGCTGTTCCCAGGGCTCGGGAATCATCATCATCACGGCCTGGCTGATGGGGTAGCCTGCCATCGTCAGCAGCTCGAGGCAGTTGTCGAAGGTGGCGGTGTCGGACTGACCGGCGAAGCTGATCGGGTACAGCTTCTGCAGGTCGGCGCCGAGCACGGGCGACGACATCACGCCTTCGCGTGCCTTCATCCAGTTGTAGTTGCCCTTGACCGTGTTGATTTCGCCGTTGTGGGCAACGTAACGGTACGGGTGGGCCAGCGGCCACTCGGGGAAGGTGTTGGTCGAGAAGCGCTGGTGCACCAGGCCCAGGGCCGAGACGCAACGCTTGTCTTGCAGGTCGAGGTAGTACGTGCCCACCTGGTCAGCCAGCAGCAGGCCCTTGTAGACCACGGTGCGGCTGGACATGCTCGGAACGTAGTATTCCTTGCTGTGCTTGAGCTTCAGGCGCTGGATGTTGGCGCTCGCGGTCTTGCGGATCACGTACAGCTTGCGCTCCAGCGCGTCCTGCACGATCACGTCGTTGCCGCGGCCGATGAAGATCTGGCGCAGCAGCGGTTCTTTTTCGCGCACGGTGGGCGACATGGGCATGTCGCGGTTGACCGGCACATCGCGCCAGCCCAGCAGCACCTGGCCTTCGGCCTTGATGGCGCGTTCCATCTCTTGTTCGCAGGCTTCGCGCGAGGCGTGCTCCTTGGGCAGGAAGATCATGCCGACGCCGTATTCGCCGGGCGGGGGCAGCGTGACGCCCTGCTTGGCCATTTCTTCGCGGTACAGCAGGTCGGGCAGCTGGATCAGGATGCCGGCGCCGTCGCCCATCAGCTTGTCGGCGCCGACGGCGCCGCGGTGGTCGAGGTTCTCGAGGATCTTCAGACCCTGCAACACGATGGCGTGGCTTTTCTCACCCTTGATATGGGCGACGAAGCCGACGCCGCAGGCGTCGTGCTCATCGGCACCGGAATACAGACCGTGTTCTTGGAGGTGTTGAATCTCGGCAGCCGTCGTCATGGCGCGCTCCTTCAGTTTTCGCAGGGAAAGGGAGCATATTGCGATGCACAAAGAATGCCAAACACTTTAATGGGGGTCAGATTCCTATTAAATGTTGAGTTTTCTGGTCAGAATTTAATTGGGGACATATCAAAAATAGAAGCACGAATCCCAACACGTATGCGGCATCTCGCCGTTTTCAGACTTGATCTTTGGGGGATGCAGGCGGCCGCCCGGCCTTGGCCTTGATGACGCGGCGCTCGGTGGACTTCTGCAACGTGTCCAAAAAGCCACCATCGCCGGCCGCCCAGCCGCGCAGGGTGGCGTCGGTCAGGGCCTGCTGATCGGCTGCGCGGACGCCGCCACGCACCAGTTCGGCATACGCCGCCTCCCGCGCGAAGGGCGTGTTGCCGAGTTCCCAGTACAGCGGATGCGGGGTCAGCAGCCGGTCCTGCCGCAGCCCGGCGTAGTGGCCGTGGCTGGACCAGGGGAAGTCGCGCGCCTCGGCGACCATGCCGGCGCGCACCGGGTTCAGGTCGATGTAGGCCATGCAGGTCAGCAGGTAGCGCTCGGTCTGGATCAGGGTCGATCTGTAGCGCCCTTCCCACAAAGTGCCGCTGCGGCCGTGGCGGTCGTTGAAGTAGCGCACGTAGCTGCGCCCGACCGCCTGCATGAACTGCGGCAGGCCCGTGGTGCTGTCGGGCGTGGCCAGCAGGTGGAAGTGGTTGTCCATCAGCACGTAGGCGTGCAGCGCAATGCCGAAGCGCGCGGCGTTCTCGGCCAGCAGGCCGAGCAGCTTCTCGTGGTCGGCACGGTCGACAAAGATCGGCTGGCGGTTGTTGCCGCGCTGGATCACGTGGTGCGGCATGCCGGCCAGCGTGAGACGGGGGAGACGGGCCATGGTGACGGTGGACGACGCCGTCGGAATACTCAGTCGGCGAGGCGGAAGCGCGTGTCGCCCAGCGTGTCGAGCCCGAACTGCGCCAGCAGCTCGCGCAGCCGCGTCGCCGCGCTCGCCTTGCGCTGGCCGGTGTAGCGCACCAGGATCAGCTCGTTCTTCATGCTGTGCTCCCAGCCGACGAGCTCGGTGACGGTGACGCTGTAGCCGTTGGCTTCCAGGTACAGGCAGCGCAGCACGTTGGTGAGCTGGCTGCCGATCTCGCGCGTGTGCAGCGGATGGCGCCAGAGTTCGGCCAGCGGCGTGCGCGACAGCGCCAGCGCCTTGGTCTCGCGCAGACAGGCCGCCACTTCGGCCTGGCAGCAGGGCACGAGCACCATGCAGCGCGCTTTCTTGGCGAGGCCGAAGGCGATGGCGTCGTCGGTGGCGGTGTCGCAGGCGTGCAGCGCGGTGACCACGTCGATCTGCGCCGGCAGCTCGCTCGCCTGCGCCGACTCGGCCACGGTGAGGTTCAGGAACGACATGCGCCCGAAGCCCAGCTGCTGCGCCAGTGCGCGGGAGCGCTCGACCAGTTCGCTGCGCGTCTCGATGCCGTAGACATGACCGCCCTGCCGCGCGCGAAAAAACAGGTCGTAGATGATGAAACCGAGGTACGACTTGCCGGCCCCGTGATCGGCCAGCGTGGCCTCGGCGCCCTCGCCCGGCAACTCACGCAGCAGTTGCTCGATGAACTGGAACAGGTGGTAGACCTGCTTGAGCTTGCGCCGCGAATCCTGGTTGAGCCGGCCTTCGCGCGTGAGGATGTGCAGCTCCTTGAGGAGCTCGACGGACTGGCCCGGCCGCAGGACTTCGGCCAGCTCGGCCTCGGCCTTGGCAGCCTTGTGTGTGGGGTGCGCTTTCGCGGGACGGGGCATGGTGTTCTTGGTGTTCATGGCGTGGCGCTTCCCGGGCCGACATCGAGCGCAGCCCAGCCGACTGGGCCCAAGGCTTCGAGCGTCTCGATGTTGCGCTCGAAGATGGCGTCGGCCTCCGGAAAGGCTTCGACCGCGCGGTCCATGCTGTCCTCGCGCAGCAGGTGCAGCGTGGGGTATGGCGCGCGGTTGGTGGCGTTGCTGATGTCGTCGGGCTCAGTGCCGCCGAACTGGAAGTGCGGATGGAAACTGGCGAGTTGCAGCACGCCATCGAAGCCCGCGCGAGCAAGCTTGCGCTCGGCGCGCTCCGTGAAATCGTTGAAGTCGAGAAAGTCCGCCAGCGCATGGGGGACGATCAGCAAGGTGGTGTCGCGCACCTCGGCGTCGAGCGCCACGAGTGCGCGGGCTTCGGCCAGCAGCGCATCGATCAAGCGGCCTTCGTGGGTGTCGAGGTAGGTGACGTAATGGATCTGGCCCTTCACGTGCACCGCCTTGGCGAAGGGGCACAGGTTGAGCCCGATCACTGCGCGTTCGAGCCAGCGACGGGTGTCGGCTTCGGCTTGTGCGGCTTCCACGGGGGTTGGGTCGCTCATGGCGTGGCCTCCGCTGCGTGCCGAATGCGCCCGAGGCGCGTTGCGACCGCCATGCCGGCAAGCGAGCAAGCCAGCGTCGCGGTCCAGGTCCAATGCCAGCCTCCGACGCGGTGCGCCAGCCAGGCCACCGCGGGCGGCGCCAGGAACTGGCCAAGCGACGACGCCTGCTGCATCAGGCCGACGGTGGTCGACACGGTGCTCGGCCCCGGTGCCAGCCGCACGCCCAGCAGGAACAGCGTCGCCGGGATCATGCCGCCGCCGAGCGAAAAGGCGCAGATCGCGGCATAGCGCAGCGCGGGTGGCAGGCCCAGCGCCTCGGCGCCCTGCCCCACCTGCGCGAAGGCGGCGACACCGCCCAGCGCCATCGTCAGGAAGCCCCATTGCAGCAGCCGCTCGGGCGCCACGCCGCGCTGCAGCCAACGGCCGCCCATGAGGTTGCCGACGATGTTCATCGCCGCGGCCAACGCGGTCAACACCGCGCTCCAGGCGGCCGGCACCTTCGCATCGGCGTAGATGGCGGGAAGAAAACCGATCACGGCCATCCACTGGGACGAGTAGACGGCGAAGGTCAGCGCGATCAGCCACGGCGCGCGCGCCCCGACCGTCTCGCGCAGCCGCGAGGCCCAGCCGGACGATGCGGGCTGCAGGCTCGCACCGACGACGCGGGGCCGGTCACGCGGCACCGCCAGCCACACCCAGAGTGCCGCACCGGCCGACACCAGTGACAGCGTCCACCACCAGTCGGCCCATCCGCCCCAGGCGATGAGAGCCGGCCCGATCAGCAGAGCCAGTGCCACGCCGAGCGGCATGTAGGCGCCCCACAGGCCCAGCGCGGCCTTGTCGGCGCCCGCAGGCGTCAGCGCGCGGATGAGCCCCGGGCCGGGCATCACCGCCATCAGGAAGCCGATGCCTTCGGCTGCGCGCAGCACGAACAGCCACAGCACGGCATGCGACTCGCCCAGCAGGCCGGCGCCGACGGCACCACCCAGCAGGCTGGCCGTCGTCAGCACCGCCAGCCCGACGAGCATGCTGCGACGCAGGCCGATCGAATCGGCCGCAAGCCCGGCCAGCAGGCCCAGCGTCATGCTCGCGACCTGGACCAGCGAGAGCAGGAAGCCCGCCTCGACCAGGTCAATGCCGAGCGACGCCTGCAGCGCCGGCACGGCGGGCGGCAGCTTGCCCAGGTGCAGCGCGGCGCTGACGCCACCCAGCACGACGGCGAAGGCCGCGGCGGGCACGCGGGCCGACGCGCTGTTCGAGCGCACGGCCGCCGTCATGCGATGCCCCGGCGGCCGGTCAGCCGCTCGTGTTCGCGCATGGCGAAGCGGTCGGTCATGCCGGCGATGTAGTCGGCCACGGCGCGGTGCCGGTCGCGGCGCTCGGCATACGACGCGGGCATCTCGGTGCCGCGCGCGAGGTAGGCATCGAACAGCTCGCGCACGACCTCGCTCGCCTGGTCGGTGGTCTGCGTGACCTGCGGGTGGCGATAAAGATTGCGAAACAGGAACTGCTTGAGCGCCTCCGACTGCGCCTGCATGGCGCCGCTGAAGGCCACCAGCGGCGGCGCCTGGCGCACGGCGTCGGCATCGACCGGCCCCAGCGCTTCAATGGCCGCGCGCGTCGTGTCGATCACGTCGTAGACCTGCGCGCTGAGCATGCGGCGGATGGTTTCATAGAGCACGCGCCGGCCCTGGCCCGGCAGCTGCGGATGCTCGGCCAGCGCCTCTCGGCGGTAGCGTTCGAACAGTTCCACGTCGGCCAGTTGCTCGACGCTGATGAGACCCGAGCGCACGCCGTCGTCGATGTCGTGTGCGTTGTAGGCGATGGCGTCGGCCAGGTTGCACAGCTGTGCCTCCAGCCCCGGCTGCGTGCGGTCGAGAAAGCGGCGCGCCACGCCCTGCGGCTCGGCAGTCTCGATGCGTTCGGCGTTGGCGCGCGAGCAGTGCTTGAGGATGCCTTCGCGCGTTTCGAAGCTGAGGTTCAGGCCGTCGTACTGCGGATAGCGGTGCTCCAGCGCGTCGACCACGCGCAGGCTTTGCAGGTTGTGCTCAAAGCCGCCGTGTTCGGCCATGCAGGCATTGAGCGCGTCCTGCCCGGCGTGGCCGAAGGGCGTGTGGCCAAGGTCGTGAGCCAGCGCGATGGCCTCGACCAGGTCTTCGTTGAGTCGCAGCGCGCGTGCGATGGAACGGCCCAGCTGCGCGACTTCCAGCGAATGCGTGAGCCGCGTGCGGAACAGGTCGCCCTCGTGGTTCAGGAAGACCTGGGTCTTGTAGACCAGCCGGCGGAAGGCCGTGGAATGAACGATGCGGTCGCGATCGCGCTGGAAGGCATCGCGCGTGGGCGCGGGCGGTTCCGCGTGGCGCCGTCCGCGCGAGCGCGCGGGATGGCAGGCGTACGCCGCAAGGCTCATGCCGCGCAGCACTGCGCGAGCACGTCGCGCACCATCGCGTCGGGTGCGCTGCGCACGACGGCGGAGCCGGGTCGGTCGATCACCACGAAGCGGATCTCGCCGGCTTCCGATTTCTTGTCGACGCGCATCAGTTCGAGGTAGCGCTCGGCGCCCAGCGCCGGACCCACGGTGGGCAGGCCGGCACGTTCGATCAGGCGCGTGAGTCGCGCGACGAAAGCCGCGTCGACACCACCCAGCCGCTGCGACAGCTGCGCCGCCATGACCATGCCGCAACCGACGGCCTCTCCGTGCAGCCACTCGCCGTAGCCCAGGCCCGACTCGATGGCATGGCCGAAGGTGTGACCGAAATTGAGGATGGCGCGCAGGCCGGTCTCGCGCTCGTCCTGACCGACCACCAGCGCCTTGATCTCGCAGCTGCGCTTGACGGCATGGGCCAGCGCGGCCGGATCGCGCGCCACCAGCGCTTCGATGTTCGACTCGATCCAGTCGAAGAAGGCCATGTCGTAGATCGGGCCGTACTTGATGACTTCGGCCAGGCCGGCGCTCAGTTCGCGCGGGGGCAGCGTCTGCAGCGTGTCCAGGTCGCACAGCACGAGCTGCGGCTGGTAGAACGCGCCGATCATGTTCTTGCCCAACGGGTGGTTGATGGCCGTCTTGCCGCCCACCGACGAATCGACCTGCGCCAGCAGCGTGGTCGGCACCTGGACGAAGGGCACGCCGCGCATGTAGCTGGCAGCGGCGAAGCCGGTCATGTCGCCCACCACCCCGCCGCCGAGCGCGAACAGCACCGTCTTGCGGTCGCTGCCGTGGCCCAGGAGGGCGTCGAAGATCAGGTTGAGCGTTTCGAGGTTCTTGTGCACCTCGCCGTCGGGCAGTTCGAGCAGGTGAACCGTGCGGAAACGGCCGGCCAGCACGGTGCGCAGCCCCTGGGCGTAGAGCGGCGCCACCGTGGTGTTGCTGACGATCAATGCACTCGCGGCCGCCGGAACGACGTCGAAGTTGGTGGCGTCTTGCAGCAGCCCTGCACCGATGAGGATCGGGTAGCTGCGCTCGCCGAGTTGGATCTCGACGCGTTCGGGCTGTGGTGATGCGGAAAGTGCGGGCGAAACGGACAGGGACATGGCCGCGAGTTTAGGCGCTCGGGCCTGCCGGGGTCAGTCGGAGGGCTCTTCCGGATGGGCACCGGGCTCGACCACGCCGGCCAGCTCGAGCTGCATCACGATGAGGTTGACGAGCACCGCGATCGACGGGCGGCCGGTGTCGACCACGTCATGGGCCGTTTCCCGGTAGAACGGGTCGCGCGCATCGTGCAGCTCGCGCAGCCGGCCCAGTGGGTCGGCCACCTGCAACAACGGGCGCTTGACGTCATGGCGCAGGCGCCGGAACAGGTCTTCGGGCGAAGAGCGCAGGTAAATGACGTGGAAATGATCGCGCAGCTGCTGGCGATTGGCCTCGCGCAGCACGGCGCCACCGCCGGTCGCCAGCACACCGTGCGGGCTCGCGGCCAAATCGGCAATGACCGCCTGCTCGATGTCGCGGAAGGCGATTTCGCCCTCGCGATCGAAAAAATCACGGATCGTGCAGCCGATGCGCTGCTCGATCACGTGATCTGTGTCGATGAACGGAGTGTTCAGCCGAGCGCCCAGGCGCCGGCCCACTGCGGACTTTCCGGCGCCGGGCAACCCGACAAGTGCGACCGCCACGCGGTGGCTGCTACGCCCGCGCGTCAGCGCGCGGCGTTGCGGTCGGTAATCATCTTCGGGGTGATAAAGACGAGCATTTCAGTCTTGTTGGCAACGCGTTCGCGCTTGCGGAACAATGCCCCCATGTAGGGGATTTCACCCAGCACCGGCACGCGCGATTCGTCATTGGTTTCGGTGAGTTCGAAGATACCACCGATGACGACCGTGCCGCCGTTCTCGACGAGCACCTCGGTCTGCACGTGCTTGGTGTTGATGGCCGGGCCCGCCGAGGTGTTTGCGCCGCGGGCGTCCTTGCTCACGTCCAGCGTCAGGATGATGTTGCCCTCGGGCGTGATCTGCGGCGTGACTTCGAGCTTGAGCACCGCCTTGCGGAACGAGATCGAGGTGGCACCGCTGGACGTGGCCTGCTGGTAGGGAATTTCTTCGCCCTGCTCGATCAGCGCCTTGGTCTGGTCGGCCGTGATGACGCGGGGGCTGGACACCAGCTTGCCCTTGCCGTCGGCCTCGAGCGCCGAGATTTCGAGGTTCAGCATGCGCGACAAGCTCGAATTGAACAGCGAGATCGCGAAGGTACCGGCCGCATTGCCGGTGCCGCCGGCATCGCCTGCGGGCAGGTTGATGAAGTTGGAGTTGGTCCAAGTGGCTGCTGCGGCGCCGACGCCACCGGTGGTGGTGGCAGGCATGACGCCGAAGGTGCCGTATGCCGGATTGCCGTTGGCCGACGCGACGCGTTCGCGGGAGATACCGCCGCCCATCCGCACGCCGAGCGACTTGCCGAAGGTGTCGGAGGCTTCCACGATGCGCGCTTCGATCAGCACCTGCCGAACCGGGATGTCGAGCTTCTGGATCAGGTCGGCCACTTGCGCCAGGCGCGAGGGAATGTCCGACACGAACAGCTGGTTGGTGCGCGACTCCGCGATCACGCTGCCACGAGGGCTCAGGATGCGCGAAGTCGTCCCACCGCCGCCGCCGCCACCCGCCGATGCACCGGTACCCGTCAGGCCCTGCGCAATGGCAATCGCCTTCGTGTAGTTCAGCTGGAACGATTGCGTGCGCAGCGGCTCCAGGTTCTCGATCGCCGCCTTGGCTTCGAATTCGAGCTTTTCCTTGGCGTTGATCTCATCCTTGGGCGCGATCCACAGCACGCTGCCATTCTTGCGCATGCCCAGGTTCTTCGCCTGCATGATGATGTCCAGCGCCTGGTCCCAGGGCACGTCCTTCAGTCGCAGCGTCAGTGCGCCGCTGACCGAGTCGGAGGTCACGATGTTGAAGTTCGTGAAGTCGGCAATCACCTGCAGCAGCGAACGGATCTCGATGTTCTGGAAGTTCAGCGACAGCTTCTCGCCGTTGTAGCCCACACCCTGCGTGAGCTTGCTCGGGTCGACCTTGCGGGCGCGGACTTCCACCACGAACTGGTTCTCGCTCTGGTAGGCGCTGTGCTCCCAGTCGCCCTTGGCATCGATCGTCATGCGCACGCGGTCACCCGATTGCTGCGACGTGATGAGTTGCACGGGCGTACCGAAGTCGGCCACGTCCAGGCGGCGGCGCAGGCCTTCGGGCAGCGTCGACTTGGTGAATTCCACGACGAGGCTCTTGCCTTGCTGCTTCACGTCGACGCCGACTTGGTTGTTCGGCAAGTCGACGAGCACACGACCGGTGCTGTCGGCACCCAGACGGAAATCGACGTCGCGCAGCGGCAGGGTGTCACGGTTGCGGTTCTCGGCGAAAGTGGTCGCAGCGGAAGCCACCAGCGCTGTTCCAGCCACCGGCTCAAGCACCACCAGCAGCGACTTGCCCTGGATTTCGGCTTTGTAAGCAGTCGCCTGCTTCAGGTTCAGCACGACCCGGCTGCGATCACCGGCCTGCACCACGTTGACCGAGCGCAGGTTGCCCTGGTTCACCTCGATGGCCGAACGCCCGATGGCGTTGGTCACGCCCGGGAAGTCCAGCGCGATGCGCGCCGGCGTCTGCACGGAGAACCCGGCAGGCACCGCGGTGAGCGGCTGGGCCAGGTCGATGCGGATCACTTCCGCGCCCGACTGGGTCGAGCTCGTCACCGATTCGATCGCGTTTTGCGCATGGGCGACGGCCAGGGCACCGAAAGCCAGCAGACCCAGCCCGGCGGCGCGCAGCCACTGTGCCATCGTTGATTTTTTTTGGTTCATTTCGCACTCTCTTGCAACTGCAGCGTGGCTACGCGTTCGATCCATTCGCCCGCAGCGTCCTGCACGATCTCGCGCAGGGCGACTTCGGTTTCGTTGATACGGGTGATGCGCCCGTAGTTGAGCCCCAGGTACTCGCCGACGCGCACCTTGTAGAGCAGCTTGTCCACCCGCACGAGCGCCACCGGCTGGCCGTTACGGTTCATGCTGCCGACCATTGCCATCGTGTCGAGCGGGAACGCCTCGAGCGCTTCCTTGCGGCGCGCCAGTTCCGGCGCGATCAGCTCGGAGGTACTCGGCTGGTTCGACTCCCGGCGCAGCGCCTGGGTCAGCTTCAGCATGTTGAAAGGCTCGAACGACGACGCCTCGGTGTAGGCCTGCGGCGTGAACTTCTTGGGTTCGGAAATCGGCGGCACCGACGGCTTGACCTGGGCGCGCTCTTCGACCATCCAGCGCTGCAGGTCTTCCTGGTCGGAATCTCCGCAGGCGCTCAGGCCCAGCGTGGCCAATGCCAGCCACAGAACTTTCGCGACCGGCTTCATTTCTTCGCCTTCGGCGCCGTGGCGCGTTTCTGGGCGGCCCGCTCGTCTTCGTCGAGGTAGCGGTAAGTGCGCGCGGTGGCGTCCATCGTCAGCACGTCCTTGTCCTTCTGCGGTGTGACGGTCACGTTGTTGAGCGTCACGATGCGCGACAGGCTGGCCACGTCGGCCGCGAACGCGCCCATGTCGTGGTACCGGCCCGTGACGCGCACGGCGATCGGCAGCTCGGCGTAGTAGTCCTTGACCGAGACCTGGCCCGGGCGGAACAGCTCGAACTGCAGGCTGCGGCCGAGGCCGGCCTGGTTGATGTCCGAGAGCAGTGCGTCCATTTCCGCCTTGCTGGGCAGTTGCTTCTCGAGAAGGATCACGTACTGCTGCACCTGCTCCCGCTGTTTCTTCAACAGATCGAGGTTGGCGGCCTGCGCCACCTTCTTCTTGTAGTCGGCCCGGAGCGTGACTTCCTTGGCGCGCTCTGCCTCGAGCTCGTCGTTGGAGTTCGTGAGCCAGACAAACCACAGGCCCGCCAGCGCCAGCGCGGACACAGCCAGGCACAGCGCGTAGCGCGGCACGGCCGGCCACATCGAAGGGTCGTTCGGATTCAGTCCGCGGAACTGGTCGCCGAAGTTCCGCAGTGCGGTGGCGACGTCGACTTTGGGGAGGGATCGGTTGCTGATGGCCATGATCGGTTACCCCTTCGCCTGTGCCTTGGCGGCCAGGGCCTTTTCGGCCTCGGCCTTCTGGGCATCCGTGGGCCGCTTGAGGCCGATGCGCATCGTGAAGTTGGCCACACGGCGCTGGTCGCGCTGGCTCAGGTTCACGTTGGCCGAGGTGATTTCGACCAGCTCTGGCTTCACCAGCCAGGGGCTGTTGTTGCCGAGGTTGCGCAGCAGCTCCGACACACGTTCGTTCGATTGCGCCATGCCTTGCAGCGTGACGGTCTGGTTCTCCTGCTTCATGCTGGTCAGATAGACGCCGTCGGGCAGTTGCCGGACAAGTTCGTTGAGCAGGTGCACCGGCAGGTTGCGGTCGCCTTGCAGGTCTTCCACGGCCAGTTGGCGCGCGCGCAAGGCAGCGATTTCGTCCTGCAGCGTCGAGATTTCCTTGATCTCGACTTCGAGCTTCTTGATTTCGGCCTGAAGGAAGCCGTTCTTCGATTGCTGAGCCGCAATCTGGGCTTCGAACCAGAGATAGCCAAGGCCGGCGATCAGAACGCCGAGCAACGCGGCGCCGCCCAGAGTGCCGTAGAAAGCCTCGCGACGGCGCTTGCGCGCGGCTTCGCGGTGCGGGAGCAGATTGATCAGGATCACTGCAGAAACCTCCGCATGGCCAGGCCGCAGGAGGTCAGATAGGAAGGCGCTTCGCGGCGGACCTTCTTCTCGCGGATGCTGGGGCCGAAGTCCATGCCGTCGAACGGATTCACGAGCGAGCAGGCGAACGAGGTCTGGCGGGTGACGGCATTGGTCAGCCCCGGCAGCGACGACGAGCCGCCGGCCAGCAGCACGTAGTCCACGCGGTTGTGCGGCGTGCTCGTGAAGAAGAACTGCAGTGCGCGCGCGATTTCCTGCGCGATGCTTTCGACGAAGGGCTTGAGCACGCCCGAGCCGTAGTCGTCGGGCAGGTCGCCGCTGCGCTTCTTTGCTTCGGCTTCCTCGGCGGAAAAACCGTACTGGCGCACGATGAGCTGGGTGAGCTGCGCGCCGCCGAAAGCCTGGTCGCGGTCGTACAGCACTTCCTGGTTGCGCAGCACCTGCATGCTGGTCGTGAAGGCGCCCACTTCGAACAACGCCACGATGGCATCCACGCCCTTGCCGGGGAGCTGCTCGATCAGGCGCGCCGTGGCCAGTCGGGAGGCATACGACTCGACATCGAGAATCACCGCCTTGAGGCCCGCGGCTTCCGCCAGGCCTTCGCGGTCCTGCACCTTCTCTTTGCGGGAAGCGGCAATCAGCACTTCCACGTCGCCGACGGACGTCGTGCTCGGCCCCGTCACGCAGAAGTCGAGGCTCACTTCGTCGAGCGAAAACGGGATGTACTGGTTGGCTTCGGACTCGACCTGGATCTCGAGCTCCTGCTCGCTCATGCCGCCCGGAAGAATGATCTTCTTGGTGATGACCGCCGAGGGCGGCAGCGCCAGCGCCACGTTGCGGGTCTTGGTGCCGCTCTTGCGCACGACACGGCGCACGGCTTCGGCGACTTCGTCGAATTTTTCGACGTTGCCGTCGGTGATCCAGCCGCGTTCGAGCGGCTCGATGGCGCAGCGCTCCAGAACCAGCTTGCCGCTGGCCTCACGGCCGAGCTCCACCAGCTTCACGCTGGACGAACTGACGTCCAGTCCCAGCAGGGGGGCGTTCTGACGACGAAACAATGATCCAAGAGCAGCCAAGTTAGGTCCCTCTCCCCCTGTTATTTGTAACCAATGGAAAAATATGCGTTCGGTTGCATGCTAGCAGCAGGCACACCGCCCACCAAGCGTGCAGAAAGCCCGGAATCGACAACCGTTGTCAAAACGTGACGTCAAAGCCGCATTCTGTAACTTTCTGCTTAGCCCCGGGCGAGGGAATGCGCGAGGTAACAAAGATCCCGGGGCGCCGAGGGGGCGGCTTTTTATAATGTCCGGTGACTCTCCGGGCCCCCATGCAAGAAACTTCCAGCCCCAAGGGGCGCGCCAAGACCCCTCCACCCGAACGCCCCTTCTGGCTGAAATGGCTGTTGCGTTTCGTGTTGTGGGGCGCAGGCATCGCTGCGGCGGGCCTGCTTTCCATCCTGTGCGTGGTGGCCGTGGCCCTGGCAGTGGCCTATCCCAACCTGCCGGACATCTCGGAACTCTCCGATTACCGCCCCAAGCTGCCGCTGCGCGTGTTTTCCGCCGAGGGCACGCAGATCGGCGAATTCGGGGAAGAGCGACGCAACCTCACCCCCATCGCCGCGATTCCCAAGGTCGTGAAGGACGCGGTCCTGGCCGCCGAAGACGCCCGCTTCTATGACCACGGAGGGGTCGACTACAAGGGCCTGGTCCGCGCCGGCATCGCCAACCTCAACCGCGTGAAGAGCCAGGGCGCGTCAACCATCACCATGCAGGTGGCGCGCAACGTCTACCTGAGCTCCGAGAAGACGCTGACCCGCAAGATCTACGAAGTGCTGCTGACCTTCAAGCTGGAGCACATGCTCAGCAAGGACCAGATCTTCGAGATCTACCTGAACCAGATCTACCTGGGCAACCGCGCCTACGGTTTCGCCGCCGCCTCCGAGGCCTATTTCGGCAAGCCGCTGTCCGAGATGTCGATCGCCCAGGCCGCCATGCTCGCCGGCCTGCCGAAGGCGCCCGGCGCGAACAACCCGGTCAACAACCCGCAGCGCGCACGCGGGCGCCAGTTCTACGTGATCGACCGCATGCAGGAAGCCGGCTTCATCACCGCCGAGCAGGCGGCCGAGGCCAAGAAGGAGCAGCTGCACCTGCGCGATGCCGCCGACCCGAGCCGCCTGCACGCCGAGTACGTCGCCGAAACCGTGCGTCAGCTGATGTACGCCCAGTACGGCGACAGCACCTACACGCGCGGCCTCAAGGTCTACACCTCGCTGGTCGCGGCCGACCAGGCGGCTGCCTACAAGGCCCTGCGCAAGGGCATCATGGATTACGAGCGCCGTCAGGTGTACCGCGGCCCCGAGAAGTTCATCGACCTGCCGAACGACCCCAAGGAGCTCGACGAAGCCGTGGACGACGTGCTCAACGACCACCCCGACAACGGCGACGTGATGGCGGCCGTGGTGCTCAAGGCGACGCCCAAGGAAATCCAGGCCATCCGCGCCAACGGCGACGCTGTGCAGATCACCGGCGACGGCCTCAAGCCGGCACAGTCTGGCCTGTCGGACAAGGCACCGCCCAACATCAAGATCCGCCGCGGCGCCGTGATCCGCGTCGCCAAGACGCCCAAGAACACCTGGGAAATCACCCAACTGCCCGAGGTCGAGGGCGCGTTCGTCGCCATGGACCCGCGCGACGGCGCCATCAAGGCGCTGGTCGGCGGCTTCGACTTCGGCAAGAACAAGTTCAACCACGTCACGCAGGCCTGGCGCCAGCCGGGCTCGAGCTTCAAGCCGTTCATCTATTCGGCGGCGCTCGAAAAGGGCTTCACCCCCGCCACCGTCATCAACGACGGCCCGCTGTTCTTCGACGCCGGCACCACCGGCGGCCAGCCCTGGGAGCCCAAGAACTACGGCGGCGGCTTCGACGGTCCGATGTCGATGCGCACCGCGCTGATGAAGTCGCGCAACCTCGTGTCGATCCGCATCCTGCAGTCCATCGGCACGCGCTACGCGCAAGACTGGATCACCAACTTCGGCTTCGACAAGGACAAGCATCCCGCCTACCTCCCGATGGCGCTCGGCGCCGGCGCCGTCACGCCGATGCAGATGGCGGTGGGCTACTCGGTGTTTGCCAATGGCGGCTACCGCGTGAATCCGTACCTCGTGACCCGCGTCACCGACCACAAGGACCGCGTGCTGGTCGACGTCCAGCCGCCGCTGCTCAATGAAGCCTCGCGCGCCATCCCGCAGCGCAACGCCTTCATCATGGACACGCTGCTGCAGTCCATCACCCGCGCCGGCACGGCCGCGAAGGCACAGGCGATGCTCAAGCGCCCCGACCTGTACGGCAAGACCGGCACCACCAACGACTCGCTCGACGCCTGGTTCGCGGGCTTCCAGCCCACCATGACGGCGATCTCGTGGATCGGCTACGACACGCCGCGCAACCTGGGCGACCGCGAAACCGGCGGCGGCCTGAGCCTGCCGATCTGGATCAACTACATGGAAACCGCCCTCAAGGGCGTGCCGGTGACCGACCTGTCGACCACGCCGCCCTCGGGCATCGTGAGCGTCGGCGGCGAGTGGTATTACGACGACTACGCACCGGGCCGCGGCGTGTCGAGCCTGGGCGTGGAATCTTCTGCGCCGGTGGCACCGGCGGAGGCCCTGAGCGGTCCGGCGATCAGCGCACCGGCGCCGCCCGAAGAGCGAAACCGCATCCTCGACCTGTTCAGGAACTGATCAAGAAAGACAGGGAGCGGCGGCTCAGGCCGCCGCGAACACCAGCGGCAGCCCCGCCTGCAGCGTCGCCTCGCGCGAGAGATTGCTGAAAAACTCTTCGCCGGTCTTGGTGTCCACCCACACCCGGCCGTCGTGCCGGTAGTGGTAGCCGCCGGAGCGTGCCGCCAGCCAGATTTCGTGCAGCGGCTTCTGCAGGTTCACGATCAGCTGGCTGCCGTTCTGGAACGACATCGTGATCATCCCGCCGACCCGCTGGTTGTCGATGTCGGCGTCGGTCGCGTCGTTGATGCGGTCGCAGGCCTGCTCGATGGCGGCAAGCGCCGCCTCGGCGCGGTCCATGTACTCGGTGTCGGTCATTACAATTTCAGCATGTTGAATGTTCGCCAAATTCTAGTGAGCGCTCGCGCCCGCACCGCGCTCATGGTCTGCCTTGCCGCCGGCGCGGCCGGTCTTGCGGCGTGCGGACAGCGCGGCGCGCTCTACCTGCCGACCGATCCGGCGGCCGACCAGCGCGCCACCTTGCCCCAATTGCTCACGCCCGGCGGCTCCTCCAAAGCCTCCGACAACGAAGCGGCCCCCAAGCCCGCCGCAGCGAGCAGCGCCCCACCTCTCCCCAGAAATGACGACGAACACCCCCTGCCCGGCCATCCCCACATCGCCCAACGCGACGGTGCCCTGCACGTCGAGGGCGTCGCGCTCGACGCGCTGGCGCGCGCGCACGGCACGCCGCTGTTCGTCTATTCGAAGCAGTGGATGCTCGACGCCCTGGCCGCCTACCAGCGCGGCTTCGAGGGCCGCGAGGCGCTGATCTGCTACGCGATGAAGGCCAATTCGTCGCTCGGCGTGCTGCGCGTGTTCGCCGAGGCCGGCTGCGGTTTCGACATCGTCTCGGGCGGCGAGCTGTCGCGCGTGCTCGCCGTCGGCGCCGATCCCCGGAAAATCATCTTCTCGGGCGTCGGCAAGACCCGCGCCGAGATGCGCCAGGCGCTGGCGGCCGGCATCGCCTGCTTCAACGTCGAGAGCGAGGCCGAGCTCGACGTGCTCAACGAGGTCGCGCTGGCCGAGAACACGCGCGCGCCGATCAGCATCCGCATCAATCCGAACGTCGATCCGAAGACGCACCCGTACATTTCCACCGGCCTCAAGGGCAACAAGTTCGGCATCGCGCACGACCGCGCGGTGCAGGCCTACCAGCACGCCGCCCGCCTGCCGGGCCTCGAGGTGGTCGGCATCGACTGCCACATCGGCTCGCAGATCACCGAAGCCTCGCCCTACCTGGACGCCTGCGACCGCGTGCTCGACCTGGTGGAAGCCATCGAGGCGGCCGGCGTGCCGATCCATCACCTGGACTTCGGCGGCGGCCTGGGCATCGACTACAACGGCGAGGTGCCGCCCAAGGCCGATGCGCTGTGGCAGCAGCTGCTCGCCAAGCTCGACGCGCGCGGCTTCGGCCAGCGCAAACTGGTCATCGAACCCGGCCGTTCGCTGGTCGGCAATGCCGGCGTGTGCGTGACCGAGGTGCTCTACACCAAGCCCGGCGAAGACAAGAACTTCTGCATCGTCGACGCGGCCATGAACGACCTGCCGCGCCCCGCGATGTACCAGGCCTTCCAGAAGATCGTGTCGCTGCGCGAACGCGCCGGCGACGCGCCGACCTACGACGTGGTGGGCCCGGTCTGCGAAAGCGGCGACTGGATCGGCCGCGACCGCGCGCTCAACGTGGTGGCCGGCGATCTGCTGGCCGTGCTGTCGGCGGGTGCGTACTGCATGAGCATGGCCAGCAACTACAACACGCGCGGCCGTGCGGCCGAGGTTCTGGTGAGCGGCGCCACAGCGAAGCTGATCCGCCGTCGCGAGACGATGGAAGACCAGCTGCGCGCCGAAATCGACGGTTGATCCGGCCTCAGCCGGTGCGCACCGGCTTCTCGCTGCTGCGCGCGGCCACTGCGGGTTGGGCCTGGCGCTTGCGCGCGAAATTCCAGACACGCCACGCCAGCAGCACCCCGATGATCGCGGCGTAGACGAACACTTCGGCGAAGTTGTTCTTGCCCGCGCGCATCCAGAAGAAGTGCAGCAGCCCAAGCCCCGCGATCACATAGACCAGCCTGTGCAGCAGCTGCCAGCGCTTGGCGCCCATCGCCTTGATCGCACGGTTGAATGACGTGGCCGCCAGCGGCGTCAGCAGCACGAAGGCCGAGAACCCCACGAGGATGAACGGCCGCTTGGCGATGTCCTTGGCGATCTCGCCCCACTCGAAGCCCTGGTCGAACCAGCTGTAGCACAGCAGGTGCAGCACCACGTAGAAGTACGCGAACAGGCCCAGCATGCGGCGAAAGCGCGCCAGCGCGTTGAGCTTGGTGATCACGCGCAGCGGCGTCACGGCCAGCACGATGCAGAGGAAGCGCAAGGTCCAGTCGCCGGTCGCGCGGATCAGGAACTCGGCCGGGTTCGCACCCAGCCCGTCGGTGAACGCGCCGTAGGCCAGCCGCGCGAACGGCAACAGGCACAGCAGGAAGACGACCGGCTTGGTCGCCGGGTGCATGAGCAGCTTGTTCAGCATGGCGCGAGGACCGGGCGAGCGCGCCCGCTCAGAAGTTCTTCTTCAGGTCCATGCCGGCGTAGAGCTGGCCGACCTGCGCCTCGTAGCCGTTGAACATCTCGGTCTTGCGCCGCTTCGCGAACAGGCCACCGCCATCGCCGATGCGGCGCTCGGTCGCCTGGCTCCAGCGCGGGTGGTCGACGGCCGGGTTCACGTTCGAATAGAAGCCGTACTCCTGCGCCGCCGCCTTGTTCCAGGCGGTGCTCGGCTCCTTCTCGACGAAGCGGATCTTGACGATCGACTTGGCCGATTTGAAGCCGTACTTCCACGGCACCACGAGCCGCACCGGCGCGCCGTTCTGGTTGGGCAGCACCTCGCCGTACATGCCGAAGGCCAGCAGCGTGAGCGGGTGCATCGCCTCGTCCATGCGCAGGCCTTCGGTGTAGGGCCAGTCGAGCACGCGCGAGCCGACGAAGGGCATGGTCTTCGGGTCGGCCAGCGTCACGAACTCGACGAACTTGGCGTTGCCCTGCGGCTCGACCTTCTTGATGAGCTCGGCCAGCGAATAGCCGACCCACGGGATCACCATCGACCAGCCTTCGACGCAGCGCAGGCGGTAGATGCGTTCTTCCTGCGCACTGAGCTTGAGCAGGTCTTCGATGCCGTACTTGCCCGGCTTCTTGACCAGCCCCTCGACCTCCACGGTCCAGGGCCGCGTCTTCAGGGTGCCGGCGTTCTTCACCGGATCGCCCTTGTCGACGCCGAACTCGTAGTAGTTGTTGTAGCTGCTCGCGTCCTTGTAGTCGGTGAGCTTTTCCATGGTCTGCGCGCCCGGCACGGCCGACTTGGCGCCCGGCAGCAGAGCCAGCTTGTGCGGGCCGGTGGCCTGGGCGAAGGCCTCGCGCCCGGCGAAGGTGGCGAGCGCCGCGCCCGCGGCGCCGCCGGCCATCAGCTTGAGCAGGTCGCGTCGGCCTTCGTAGGCCGCACGCGGCGTGATCTCGCTCGACAGCGGGTGGACAAAACCGGCGCCGTTGCTGCGGCGTGGGCGGGAAGGAAGCGACATGACAGGCCTTTCGCATGAATCGGTTGGCTCAGGGTAGTTCGTGACATGCCCTGCTTCGGTTACGCGCCATGGCGGCGCGCGGTTTCAATTCTTCGCGAAAGGCGCAAAACCTGCGCTCAGAGCGTGCCGTAGCTGTGCAGGCCGCTCAGGAACATGTTCACGCCGAGGAACGCGAAGGTGGTCACGGCCAGGCCGGCCAGCGCCCACCAGGCCGCCACGGTGCCGCGCAGGCCCTTCACGAGGCGCATATGCAGCCAGGCCGCGTAGTTGAGCCAGACGATCAGTGCCCAGGTTTCCTTCGGGTCCCAGCTCCAGTAGCCGCCCCAGGCGTCGGCCGCCCACAGGGCGCCGAGCACGGTCGCGATGGTGAAGAAGGCAAAGCCGACGGTGATCGACTTGTACATGACGTCGTCGAGCACCTCGTTGGCCGGCAGGCGTGCCGCGATGCGCTTGCGCCCCAGCAGGATGCCCGCGGCGATCAACGCCGAGATGCCCGCGTAGATCACCCAGTAGCTGCCGCCGGCTTCCTGCACGCGCTGGCGGAACGCCACGGGCACGAAGCACAGCGCCACGCCCAGCAGCCAGATCGGCGTGAGCTTGTACCAGCGGGTCTCGGTCGCCTGTTCCTTGATGAGGTAGGCGAATGCGACCATGGCCGCGAGCGCGAAGGTGCCGTAGCCGATGAAGTTGGCGGGCACGTGCAGCTTCATCCACCAGCTCTGCAGCGCGGGCACCAGCGGCTGGATCTCATGCGCCTCGCGCACGATCGTGTACCAGAGCAGAAAGCCGACCGCGGCGCTGACCACCAGCATCACGAAGGCGCCGAGCGCGCGCGTGTTGTAGCGCTCTTCAAAGTACAGATAGAACGCGGCCGTCAGCCAGCAGAACAGCACGAACACCTCGTACAGGTTGCTCACCGGGATGTGGCCGATGTCCGGGCCGAGCTGGTGGCTTTCGTACCAGCGCACCATGGTGCCGATCAGCGCCATGGTCACGGCCGCCCAGGCCAGGCGGGAGCCGATCAGGTCGAACGTGTCGGCCTGCTTGCCGGCGACAAAACCGATCCAGTAGAACAGCGTGCTCATGAAGAACAGCACGCTCATCCAGAGGATGGCCGACTGGCTCGACAGGAAGTACTTGAGCCAGAACACCGAGTCGGCGCGCGCCAGGTCGCCCTGGTAGGAACTGATGGCCAGCAGCGACGCCGCGGCCACCACCAGCGCCAGCACCCGCAGTGGGCGCCAGAACCAGCAGATGCCGATGACCGAGACCAGCGCGGCCACGAGGATCGGCTTTTCGTAGCTGTCCATCGAGCCGGCGTGGCGCATGAAGGCGAACGCGCCGCCGGCCAGCACCAGCGCCGCGAACACCCAGTCGAACAGGTTGCGGCGCGAGAGCCAGCTTTCGTGGAGCGTGAGGGTCGTGGTGTTCATGGTGACGCCGGTTCTTCTTTCTTCAGGGCGAGCAGCCTGTGCTTCAGATGCTCGAATTCGCGATCGCTGTCCAGGGTCTTGCGGTTGACCGAGAACGCCATCGTGGCGACGGTTTCGCTGGTGTCGCGGCCGCCGTTGTCTCCAGAGGCGCCGCCGCCGGGTGTCAGCCACACCCACAAACGGCGCTCGCGCACGTACAGCATGGCAAAAATACCGACGATCAGCAACAGACACCCCAGATAGACGATGTTCTTGCCAGGGGCGCGCGCCACCTGGAACACGCTGGCCTGCACCTGGGTGAAGTCGGTCATCATCATCGCGACCGGCGCCGGATAGAAGTGCGCGTCGCTCAGGGCCAGCACGGCCTGCGTCAGGTAGCCCTGGGTTTTCTCGTCGTTCGGCAGCGCGGCCAGGCCGGCGCCTTCGCGGCTCAGGTTGAGCACCTCGAACAGCACGTCGTTGAGGATGCGCACCAGCACCGTGCCGGCGCGCTCGCGCTCGGCCTCGGGCACGTTGGCTTCCATGAACTCGGCAATCGCCTGCCAGCCGCCCTGCGACGCGGCGTCGGGCTTGGCGCGCTCGGCCCCCGAGAACAGCGCCAGCGCACGGGCAGCCGACACGCGCAGCTGCTCGGCCATTTCAGGGCGCTTGGGGTCGGTCGCCTTGGCGATGTAGCGCTCGATGGCGCGCTCGCGCGTGGCGGGGTCGCCCAGCGCGGTGCGCATGCGCACGAAACCGTCCATCGAGCCCTGCTCGTCGGAGGGCACGCGCAGGTAGCGGAACGGCTCCTCGGGCTTCTCGCGCATGCCCAGCAGGAACACCGGCTGGCCGTCGCCGGCATCGACCGGCACCATGTAGTTCTGGTATTCCCGCGCCTGGCCCGACGCGTCGCGCAGCTTGTAGCCGATGCTCGGGCCGATGTTGCGCAGCACCTTGGGCTTGTTGGTCTTGTTGGCGGCGCCCAGACGCGACTCGAGGCCGTGGCGCAGGTCGACCTTGCGCACGTCGGCGCCGCTGCCCATGGCGCCGCCGTCGGCGAAGTTCTCGACGTTGATCACGCGCAGCGCGGCGTACTCGAGCGTGAGCTTGTCGGTGCCGTTGGTGATCTCGGTGCTCGGGCCGCCGATGATGCCTTCGACCTCGAAGGGCTTGGCCGCGGCCGCCATCGGCACCGCCTTGAGCTTCACCGTGGAGCCGCCGTCGTCGAAGCTCGACTGGTAGATCTCCACGCCCTTGTAGCTGGCCGGGTGGTTCACCTCGATGCGGGCCGGCACCTGCTCGCCGCTCTCGCGGTCGTGCAGCACCACCTCGCTGGCGAACAGCTTGGGCATGCCGGTCGAGTAGTAGTCGACGATGAACTTCTTCAGCTCGATGGTGAACGGCAGCTCCTGCAGCAGCACGCCGTCGGCCTGGTTCAGGATGGCCACGTTGCCCCGCCCGCCCTCGGGCACGAGGATGTTCCCGCGGAAGGTCGGGTTGGCGGCCGACAGGCGGTGCTCGGGCGCCACGTCGGCGATCATGCCGCCGCCCGTGAACACGCTCTTGCCGTTGAACCAGGTCTGGGCGCGCACGACGAGGTCGCCGTCGAGCAGGCCGCCGATGCACACCAGCACGATGGCGCTGTGGGCCGCGATGTAGCCCAGCTTGTGGGCGCCGCCGGCACGCGCCGCGACCATCCAGCCCGCCGCGGCCTTGCCGTCCGCGCTGGCGTTGCGCTGTTGCAGTTTGACCTTCCAGCCGCCGCTGACCAGCAGCTGGCCGATGCGGTTGGCCGCCATGTCGGGCGTTTCCGCCAGGCGGTTCTCGGCGCGCTGGCCGAAGGCCTTGAGGCTCTGCGCGCGGATGTCTTCCTTGAACGTGCGCAGGTCGATCAGGATGCGCGGCGTGTTGCGCGCCACGCACAGCGACGTGCTGACCACCAGGAACAGCAGGATCAGCATGAACCACCAGGCGCTGTAGACCGAATCGAGCCGGGCCGCGCGGAACAGCTCGGCCCAGAAGGGGCCGAACTGGTTGATGTAGTTGTTGATCGGTTCGTGCTGCTTGAGCACGGTGCCGATGATCGAGGCGATGCAGATGACCGTCAGCAGCGCGATCGCGAAGCGCATCGACGACAGCAGTTCCACCGCGGCGCGAAGCAGCTGCGGGCCGCGATGCACGCGAAGGCCATGGGTGGAAACGGTCATCGGGAGGGAACCAGGAAAGGGGAAAAAACAAAAGGGCGGGCCATCCTGCTGGATCGGCCCGCCCTTTGTTTGGGATTTTTATCGGCGGTTAGTTCACGCTGGACAGCGCGACAGCGGAAATCAGCGCAGGCCGGCGATGTAGTCGGCGACGGCCTTGATTTCGCGGTCGTTGAGCTTGGCGGCCACGCCGTTCATCGGCGAGCTGTTCAGGCGGACGTTGTCGCGGAAGGCCACGAGCTGGGTCACGGTGTAGTCGGCGTGCTGGCCGCCCAGGCGCGGGTACTGGGCCGGGAGGCCGGCACCGTTCGGGCTGTGGCAGCCGGCGCAGGCGGGGATCTGGCGATCGCCGATGCCGCCGCGGTAGATTTTTTCGCCGAGGGCGACCGTGTCCTTCTCTTTCGAGAAGCCCGGCTTGATCTTCTTGGAGCCGACGAACCAGGCGATGTTGCGCATGTCTTCTTCGGACAGCGCCGACGCCAGCGGCTTCATGATCGCGCTCTTGCGCTTGCCGGACTTGAAGTCCTGCAGCTGCTTGAGGATGTATTCGGGGTGTTGTTGCGCCAGCTTCGGGTTGGCTGCGATGGCCGAGTTGCCGTCGGCGTTGTGGCACGAAGCACAGCTTTGGCTGTTGGCCGGCGTCGCGTTGAAGAGCGTGTCGCCCTTGGCGGGATCGGGCTTGGCCGGCTTGGCGGCTGCCGCTGCGGGGGCAGCGGCAGGCTCATCGGCTGCAAAACTCGCGCTGGCTGTGACGCCCATGAGGGCTGCAAGCAGAATATTGGCAAACAACTTCATATCGGGGGCTTAGATTTATGGCGCAAAACCCCGCGATTCTACAATGGCGCCCCGTTCCGAAAGCCCATTGATGACCTCCCCGCGCGCCAAGTCCGCCGCTTATCCTCCCCGCGCGGCCCCTGCCGTGGACCCGCAGGTCGCTGAACGCGAGCGCGTGGCCCTGGGTTGGCTGCACACCGCCCACTTCCTGACCAGCGCTCCGCAGCTGGAACACCTGCCTCCGGTCGACCTGCCCGAGATCGCTTTTGTCGGCCGTTCCAACGCCGGCAAATCGACCGCCATCAACACGCTGACGCAGCAGACCCGCCTGGCTTTTGCCTCGAAGACGCCCGGCCGCACGCAGCACATCAACCTGTTCGGCATCGGCAAGCAGAAGGTCGACGACGCCGTGCTGGCCGACCTGCCCGGCTACGGCTACGCGGCCGTGCCGAAGGAAGCCAAGCTGCGCTGGCAGCGCGTGATGGGCAACTACCTCATGACGCGCGAAAGCCTGCGCGGGGTTGTCCTGATGTGCGATCCGCGCCACGGTCTGACCGAGCTCGACGAGATCCTGCTCGACGTGATCCGTCCGCGCGTGCAGCAAGGCCTCAAGTTCCTGATCCTGCTGACCAAGTCCGACAAGCTCACGCGCAGCGAAGCCGCCAAGGTGCTGTCGATTACGCGACTGAACGCCGGCGGCGGCGAGGTCAAACTGTTCTCGGCCCTGAAGAAGCAAGGAGTCGGCGAGGCGGCCGAGCTGCTGTGGCGCTGGGTGCATCCCGACGACGCTGCCGCGGCACCGGCGACACCGGTGGCACCCGAGCCGCCACCGGCAGAAGACGACGCCTGATGCACTAGAGGAACCGGCTGCATCGAGCGCCTCGCCTGCGAAGTTCACTATCAAAACAATAGCGACAGTCAACCCAAGGAGACACGAAGCATGATCGAGACCTTCCAACGCAGCCTGCCCAACGGCACCACCCTGAGCTGCCGCGCCGCCGGCAAGCCGGGCCAGCCGCTGATGGTGTTCCTGCACGGCTTTCCCGAGGCCGCGTTCATCTGGGACGAGCTGCTCGCCTACTTCTCGGACCCGGCCCACGGCGGCTACCGCTGCGTGGCGCCCAACCTGCGCGGCTTCGAGAAGTCCAGCGCGCCCACGGAAGTGGCCGACTACAAGGCCCACCTGCTGATCCAGGACATCCAGCAGCTCGTCGCCACCGAGAGCGCCGACGGCACGATGGCCGTGCTGGTCGCCCACGACTGGGGCGGCGCCTTCGCCTGGGGCTACGCCAACGCCTTCCCCCAGCAGGTCGGCAAGCTCGTCATCATCAATTCGCCGCACCCGGGCACGTTCACGCGCGAGCTGCGCAACAACCCGGCGCAGCAGCAGGCCAGCGCGTACATGCACTTCCTGGCGCGCCCCGATGCCGAAGCCCTGCTCGCGGCCGACGATTTCAAGCGCATGTGGCCCTTCTTCCTGCTGATGAAGGCCGGCCCCGATGGTTTCGGCTGGCTCACCGAAGAAGTGAGGCAGCAGTACCGTGAGGTCTGGAGCGCGGGCCTCACGGGCGCTTGCAACCTGTACCGCGTGACGCCGATGAAGCCGCCGCTGCCAGGCCAGACCGTCGACAGCATTCCGGTGCTGCCGCGCGAACGCCTCACGGTGACCATGCCGACCTTCGTGTTCTGGGCGCTCGACGACGCGGCGCTGCTGCCGGGCCTGCTCGAAGGGCTGGAAGCGTACGTGCCGAAGCTCGAGGTCAAGAAGGTGCCGAACGCCACCCACTGGATCGTGCACGAGCAGCCGCAGCTGGTCGCGCGCGAGATCGAGGGCTTCCTGGCCCGCAATCAGTAAATGGGTGGCTCGCCCTCAGGGCGGGTCTTGAAGCGCCGATGCACCCAGTAGTACTGGGACGGCATCGTGTCGATGTAGCCCTGCAGGCGCTCGTTCATGAGCGCCGTGTCGGCCTCGACGTCGTCGGTGGGGAAGTTCTGCCACGCCGACAGCACCTGGATCTCGTAGCCGCCGGGCGTGAGCTTCGCCACCACCGGCACCACCTTGGCCTTGCCCAGCCGCGCGAAGCGCGAGAGTGACGGCACGGTGGCCGCCTGCACGCCGTAGAAGGGCACGAAGATGGTCTGGTCGCGCCCGAAGTCCATGTCGGGCAGCAGGTACAACAGGCCGCCCTTGCGCAGCCCCGAGAGGATGGGCTTGATGCCGTCGACCCGGTTGAGCGCCGCCACGTCGCCGAAGCGCGTGCGGCCTTCGCGAATCCACGCATCGACCATCGGATCGCGCTGGGTCGTGTAGATCGTGGCCGACGGGCGCGCCGTGTGCATGGTGAGCGCGGTGGCCGCGGCATCGAGTCCGTAGAAGTGCGGCGCGAACAGGATCATCGGCGCGTCGCCCTCGGCGATCTCGCGGATCTCCGAGGCAGAACCGACGATCTTCAGCCGGCTTTTCACCACCTGTTCAGGCGCATGCCAGAGCCAGCTGCGGTCCAGCCACGACTGCGCGACGAAGACGAAGGTCTCGCGCGCGATGGCCCGGCGCTCGGCCTCCGATTTTTCGGGGAAGCACAGGGCCAGGTTCCGGTCGACCACACGCCGCCGCGGCACGGCGATGGTGTGCAGCAATCGGCCGAGCACCTTGCTGAAGCCGCGCACCAGCGGCAGAGGCATCGGTGCCAGCACCCGCATGAAGCCGATACCGAGTCGGGAGCTGAGACTCATGGCGCAGCCCCTCCGGCAGCGTTGGCCACCACGGCCGGTTCGCCGCGCGGCTCCTTGTAGCGCGCGTAGTCCCAGACGTACTGGCCGGGCAGGCTGTGGATCAGGCGGCCGATGCCGTCGTTCATGGCGGCAGCGGCGTCTTCGATCGAGGCCTTGGGGTCGGTGAGCGCGGTGCCGACGATCGGCTCGAAGCGGATCACATAGCCCGCGCCGCGCGGCAACCGCTCGCACACGCTGAGGAAGCAGGCGGCGCCGGTCTGTTGGGCCAAACGGGGAAGCAGGGTCATGGTGTACGCGGGACGGCCGAGAAAAGGCGCCCACACGCCCTGCCCCAGCGGCGGCACCTGGTCGGGCAGGATGCCGGTGTAGCCACCGCTGCGCAGCGTGCGGATCAGGCCGCGCACGCCGGTGTTGTTGGTCGGCAGGGTCTGCAGGCCGGGCCGGTCGCGCGAACCCGCGGCGATCAGGTCGGCCATCCATTTTTTGCGCGCCGGACGGAACAGCGCGGTGATCGGGCCGAAGTCTGCGAGGAAGCGCTCGCCGATGGCCTGGCCGCACATCTCCCAGCTGCCCAGGTGCGGCGCCACGAGGATCACACCCTTCTTGGCGCGCATCGCGGCCTCGAAGGCCTCGACGCCTTCCCAGCGCACCACGCGCGTCAGCACGCTCTCGCCGTGCGGGCGCAGCCACAGCCAGGGCAGTTCGGAGGCCATGTGGCCGGCGGCGGCGATGGCGGGACGGTACTGCGCGGGCGAGAAGCCGGCGCTCTCGGCGTTGGCCTTGAAGCGGCGGCGGTAGTCCGGCGCGCACCACCAGACCAGCCATCCCAGCAAGGCGCCGAACCGATGCATCAACGGCATCGGCACGCGGGCAAGCAGGCGGAACAGGGTGATCATTGAACGGGGAGGGGGAGAGAGTCAGGAAGCGTCAAAAGGCGGACGCGCGCGCATGGTATTGCGCGGCTCGAATAGAATGCAAATTGTCGCCGAGTTACGGAACAACTTGCAGGGCGACACCCACAAGCGCGCATGCGATTGTGTCCCGTCGATTCTTCGACATCTGCTAAAGCGTTCGCCAGGGCTCCGCAGAGTTGGCAACGCGCCAATTGCAACTTCAAGGAGTGACCACAGTGGCGAACGACTTTCTCTTTACCTCCGAATCGGTCTCCGAAGGCCACCCCGACAAGGTCGCGGACCAGATCTCGGACGCGATCCTCGATGCGATCTTCGAGCAAGACCCCCGCAGCCGCGTCGCCGCCGAAACGCTGACCAACACCGGCCTCGTGGTGCTCGCCGGCGAGATCACGACCAACGCGCACGTCGACTACATCCAGGTCGCGCGCGACACCATCAAGCGCATCGGCTACGACAACACCGAGTACGGCATCGACTACAAGGGTTGCGCCGTGATGGTCTGCTACGACAAGCAGTCCAACGACATCGCCCAGGGCGTGGACCATGCGTCCGACGACCACCTGAACACCGGCGCCGGCGACCAGGGCCTGATGTTCGGCTACGCCTGCGACGAGACGCCCGAGCTGATGCCCGCGCCGATCTACTACGCGCACCGCCTCGTGGAGCGCCAGGCCCAGCTGCGCAAGGACGGCCGCCTGCCCTTCCTGCGTCCTGATGCCAAGAGCCAGGTCACGATGCGCTACGTGGACGGCAAGCCGCACAGCATCGACACCGTGGTGCTCTCCACGCAGCACAGCCCCGACCAGAGCGAAACGCCGACCAAGATGAAGGCCTCGTTCAACGAAGCCATCATCGAAGAGATCATCAAGCCCGTGCTGCCCAAGGAATGGCTGCAGAACACGCGCTACCTGATCAACCCGACCGGCCGCTTCGTCATCGGCGGTCCGCAGGGCGATTGCGGCCTCACGGGCCGCAAGATCATCGTCGACACCTACGGCGGCGCCTGCCCGCACGGCGGCGGCGCGTTCTCCGGCAAGGACCCGTCGAAGGTCGACCGCTCGGCCGCCTACGCCGCGCGCTACGTGGCCAAGAACATCGTGGCCGCCGGCCTGGCCCGCCAGTGCCAGATCCAGGTGGCCTACGCGATCGGCGTGGCCCAGCCGATGAACATCACGGTCTACACCGAAGGCACCGGCGTGATCTCGGACGAGAAGATCGCCGAACTCGTGCGCGAGCACTTCGACCTGCGCCCGAAGGGCATCATCCAGATGCTCGATCTGCTGCGCCCGATCTACCAGAAGACCGCCGCCTACGGCCACTTCGGCCGCGAAGAGCCCGAGTTCACCTGGGAAGCCACGACGCAAGCCGCTGCACTGCGCGCTGCGGCCGGCCTCAAGTAAGCACGCTGCAAACTCGGCCTCAAGGCCCGCCGTCCCCTCGGGGCGGCGGGCCTTTTCTTTTCAGGGCGCGTTCAGAAGCGGTACGCGCCGCTCAGGCCCACTGTCCAGTTGCGGCCCAGCGCGGGCTCGTAGAAGCGCGCATTGCCTTCGTTGACGATGACCGAGCCCAGGTAGCGGCGGTCGAACAGGTTATCGACGCGCGCGAAGGCGTTGAAATCCCAGCGTTCCCACTTCTTCAGGTAACCGGCATACAGCGCCGCCACGGCGTAGCCATGCGCGCTTGCGGTGTTCAGGTCGTTGGCCTGGATGCGGCTCAGCGCGCGCATCTCGACACCCGCGCGCCAGCCCTCCGGCGGCACCCAGCCGAGCGAGGCGAACAGCGACTGCCGCGCGATGCCCGGGATGCGGTTGCCTGCGTTCACCGCGTTGCTGCCCGCGCAGGGCGACGGCGAACAGAACGCATCACGGTACGTCGCGTCGAGCCACGTGTAGGCCACCTGCGTGCGCCAATGGTTGGCCGTCTCGTGCTGCCACCCCAGCTCGAAGCCATTGCGCCGCGTGCGCCCCGCGTTCTGGAAGGTGGCGCGGCCGCCGCTGTTGGTGGCGGTGACGATCTCGTCGCGCGTGCGCGTGTGGAACAGCGCCGCTGTCAGCAGGCCGCCCGCCAGCCGCGCCTTCGCGCCCACCTCGAGGCTGTCGTTCACCGAAGGCCGCAGCCCGAAGTTGAGCCCGCTCGCGCCACCCGGGCGGTACGACAGCTCGTTGAGCGTCGGCGTCTCGAAGCCCCGGCCGACCGAGCTGTACAGCGCGAGATCGGGCGTAGCCTGGTAGCGCAGCGAGGCCACGGGCAAGGTCTTGCTGTAGCTCGCACTGCCGCTGTCGTCGCGGTTGGCTCCGCCGATGTACAGGTCGTGCGAATCGAAGTGCACGCGGCTGCGGCGCACGCCGGCCTCGAGCGTCCAGCGCTCGGCAAAACGCCAGGCCGCCTGCGCATAGGGATCGAGATTCCAGACCTCGTTGCGCTCGTTGCGACGCAGCCGCCCTTGCACGCCCAGCACGGGCATCGCGGCGGAGCCCTGGTAGTTCTGATGGCCGAGGCGGCGCTCGCGCAGGCTGTCGTAGCCCAGGCCCGCCACGAGGTCGAAGGGCCGGTCGGCCAGTTGCAGCGCGGCGGTCCAACGCAGGTCGACGCCGCCGTACTGGCGCGTGAGGTCGATCACGCCGCCCGCATGCAGCGGGCTTTGCTGTGCCGACGGCGGAATCGACTGGAACTGCACGGTCTTGCGCTCGCCGCCATAGACCATGAACTGCAGCGCCTGCTCGGCATTGAGCCGCCGCTCGTAGCGCAGGCCGACCTGCGTCTGCTCGACCGTCTTGCGCGTGTCGTACTGCAGCGCGAGCGGTGCCTTGCGCGGCGCCTGCGCAGCCTGCTCGGCCGTCAGGCCCAGCGGGTCTTGCGCCTCGATGCGCACGCTGTTGAACACGAGCGTGAGCTTGTCGCCGTTGTCGAGCGCGACGCCCAGCTTGCCGTTCGCGATGTTGCGCCGCGCGGCGCTCTGCTCGCGCCAGCCGTCGGTGCGAAAGTGGCTCGCACCGAGCAGGTAGTCGACCGCGCCCTGCGAACCGCTGAGCTGCAGCGACTGGCGCCAGCTGCCGAAGCTGCCGCCCGCCAGCGAAAAGGACAAGCGCGGCGCGCCCTCCCCCGAGGCCGTGAAGGCCTGCACCACGCCGCCCGACGAATTGCCGTAAAGCGCCGAGAACGGCCCACGCAGCACCTCGACGCGGTCGACCGAGCCGATGTCGATGTTCGAGGTCTGCCCCTGCCCGTCGGGCAAGGTGGCCGGAATGCCGTCGACGTACAGGCGCACGCCGCGAACGCCGAAGGTCGAGCGCGCGCCGAAGCCGCGCACCGACAGCTGCAGGTCCTGCGCGTAGTTCATGCGGTTCTGCACCTGCAGGCCGGGCACGGCGCCGAGGCTTTCGGACAGGTTGACCTGCATGCGGCTGTCGCGCATCTCGTCGCCGTCGACGCGATCGACCGAGCCGGGCACGAGAAACGGAGACAGCGTGCCGCGCGGCGTGGAGACGGTGACATCGCGCAGCGTGCCGGCCGGCACCGCTGCGGGTTGCTGGCCGTGCACGGCCAGCGGAGCGCCCAGGATCAGCAGGCGAAGCGGGTAAGAGAGTGCGGCATTCATCGGCACCGATTCTGCGTCGGTGCCCTGCCCCTTTGGCCTAGCGCGAACCCGTGCGCGGCGACCGGCGCCAGCCGTACCAGGCGCACACGAGCACCGGAATACCCAGGCCGACCCAGGCCACCATGTCGCCCACGCCGCCGTCGCTGAACAGCGCGGTGATGAGGCCGATGGTGGTCAGCACGCCCAGCACGATCGGCCAGCCCCACATGCGCCAGAAGGACTGGTGCGGTGCCTTGTGGTGCGTCGTCATGCCTGCACCTTCATGGCCGGTGCCGGGTCGGGCTGCGGGCCCGAGGCCGAAGGCGGTGCGCGCTCCGTGGCCGGCGCCGCCGTGGTGGCCGCGCGGGCCGGCACGGTGTTGCCGCGCTTGAGCCACAGGTACAGCCCGCTGCCCAGCACGATGATGGTCGCGATGTCGAGCAGCGCCCACAGGATCTGCATCGGCATGCCGCCGTAGTCACCGAAATGCAGCGGCTGCGACACCAGCAGCGCCGTGAGGTACCAGGGCAGCTTCGGCGCCGCCGTGATCTCGGTGGTCTTCGCATCGACCAGCACCGGCTGCAGCAGCTTCGAGGTGAAGGGCTCCTTGCCGCGCAGGAAGAAGGTCGTGTGGTGCGGGCTGGAGAACGCGGTGCCCGGGAAGGCGATGAACGACAGCCGGTTGCCCGGCGCGTGCTGCATCGCCGCGTCGTACGAGCGCTGCACCGAGCCGCGCTCGCCCACGGCGACCACGGGCTCGTTCTTGTAGGGAGCCAGCAGCGTGGTGAGCTGGTCGTACTGCCAGTACTTGATCACCAGGTCGGCCCAGGTGTTGATCATGCCGGTGGCGCCCACCACAAAGAGCCACACCAGGGTGACGACGCCCAGCAGGTTGTGCAGGTCGAGCCACTTCAGGCGGGGCCGCTTCTCGCGGCGCACCGTGCCGAAGTCGAGCTTGCGCATGAACGGCGAATACAGCACCACGCCCGAGACGATCGCGACCAATAGCAGGAAGCCCATGAAGCCCAGGAACAGCTTGCCCGGCAGGCCCGCGAACAGGTCGACGTGCAGCTTGAACATCACGTACATGAAGCCCTCGTCGAACTTCGGCTGCGCAAGGATGACGCCGGTGCGCGCATCGACCGCGACCGACTTGAAGTCGTCGGTGGGCGCGGGCGTCGGCGTGAGCGTGACGAACCACAGGCCGTCGTCGTCTTCGGGATGCGAGACGAACTGCACCACGCGATCGGGGTGCTGCGCGCGCGCCACTTCGAGCACGCGGTCCAGGCTCACGCGCGGCGTGTTCGCCGGCATCTTCGGCGCCTCGACCTCGGTGCCCAGCAGGTGGCCGATCTCGTGGTGGAAGATCAGCGGCAGGCCGGTGATGCACAGCAGCAGCATGAACACCGTGCAGACGAGGCTGCTCCACTTGTGGACCCAGGCCCAGGTCTTGATCTTTCGGCTGTCCATGTCGTCGTCGTGCGTCGTTGGGTGGAAAAAGGCTAGAAGCGGTAGGTGGCGCTTGCCACGATGTTGCGTCGCGCACCGTACCAGCAGTCACCGCGCGAGAGGCAGGTGCTGAAATACACCTTGTCCGTCACGTTGTTGATGTTGAGCGCATAGCGCCAGTTGGCCGTATCGTAAGCAAACACCAGGTCGGCCAGCGCCACGCCCGGAATGCGCGGGCCGGTGCCGAACTGGGTGTCTCGGAACGAGCTCATCACGCGCACGCCGGCGCCCGCCGAGAAGCCGCTCATGCCGGCCACCGAGAACTTGTACTTGGCCCAGAAGCTGGCCTGGTGCTTGGGCAGGCCTTCGATCTGCGCGTCGGCATCGGTGTAGTTGTAGTGCGCGACGAGGTCGAGGTTGGCGCCCACCGAGCCCTTGGCTTCCAGTTCGACGCCCTTGGTCTTGGTCAGGCCGCGCTGCGAGAACACCTTCGGCTGCTCTTCGACGATCTGGTTCTTCTCGCGCAGGTCGTACACGGCGGCGCTGAAGGCCAGGGCGCGGTCCTTGGGCTCGTACTTCACGCCCGCTTCCCACTGCTCGCCACGCAGCGGCGAGAAGATGCGGCCGTCGCGCGGCGATTGCGGCGTGAACGACTCGCTGTAGCTCAGGTACGGCGACCAGCCCGAGGGATGGGCGTACATCACGCCCAGGCGCTTGGTGGTGGCGCTGCTCTTTTGTTCGTCGCTGCCGACGGCACTGGACACGGCGCGGTCATGGCGCAGGCCGGCCACGAAGATCCAGTTGTCGAGCTTGATCTGGTCCTGCAGGTACAGGCCGGTCTGGCGCTGTCGCGTGCGCGGACGCGCCACGCGCTCGGGCTCGTCGAGGTGGCCGTACACCGGTGCATAGATGTCGATGGTGTCGGCCGTGGTGCCGCCCCAGACGTTCTCGCGCTGGCGCGCGTAGTCCGCACCGATCAACAACGTGTGCTTGAGCGCGCCGGTCTGGAAGTGGCCTTCGACGTGGTTGTCGAGCGTCTGCGTGCGGTTGCGCGTGAGCTGGCTGTCGTAGTAGCGGGCCAGCACGCGCTTGAAGATCGGGTCGGTCGACCAGCTGTCGAAGCCGCTGAATGCGCCGCCGTAGTGGTAGCGGTTGTCGTTTTCGTTCTTCGCGTAGCGGAAGTTCTGGCGCACGGTCCAGCTGTCGTTGAACTTGTGCTCGAACTGCCAGCCGAAGGTCTGGCGCTCGCTGTTGTAGTAGTCGCCGGGCTCGCCGATGAAGCGGCTGGCCGGCACGCGGCCGAACGGGGCCGGCAGCAAGGTGCCTTCCCATGGCAGGAACTGCGAGCTGCTGCCGCTCTTGTCTTTTTGCCACAGGCCTTGCAGCGTCAGCGAGGTCGCCGCGTTGGGTCGCCAGGTGAGCGACGGCGCGATCACGCTGCGGTCGTCGGGCACGTAGTCCACCTGCGAATCGGACTTGCGCTGCAGCGCGATCAACCGGTACGACAGCGAACCGTCGGCGTTCAGCGGACCGGTGAGGTCGGCCTGCACCTGCTTGCGGCCGAAGCTGCCGAACTGCACGCCCACCTCGCGCTGGGCCTCCTGCAGCGGTCGCTTGCTGACCATGTTGACCACGCCCGCCGCGGTGCCCGCGCCGAACAGCATGCCCGAGGGGCCGCGCAGCACTTCGAGGCGCTCCAGCGTGTAGGGCTCGGTGCGCGTGGTGCTCGTGTAGTAGCCGTAGGCCTGGCGCAGGCCGTCCAGGTAGATGTCGGGGTAGGCGCCGCGCACGCGGATCGAATCGGTCCGCGAATCGACACCGTAGGCGTCGGAGCGCACGCCCGCCGCGTAGTTGAGCGCTTCCTGCAGGTTGGTCGCGCCCTGGTCGACCATCTGGTCGCGCGTGATCACGGTGACGGACTGCGGCGTTTCCGACAGCGGCGTGTCGGTCTTGGTGGCAGTGACGGCGTTCTTCGCGCGGTAGCCGATCACGGGCGTGGTGGCGGTTTCGGCCTCGGCATTCGCATCGACGCGCACTTCAGGAAGCGACCCCGCGCCGCTCGTTTGCGTTTGCGCCAGCACGTGCTGCTGCGCGTAGATCGCCAGACAGCCCACCAGCACCGAAGCGGCCTTGCGCCGCGCCAAGATTCTTGCCATTTTTACCGCTCGCTGAACACTATTGATAACAATTCGCATTCTATTGTCAAGAAAGTCGCGGTCCACGGGTTTTCCAGCAGCCGGGCGCGAGGTGTTGCAAAAGTGCCGCGATCGGCCGCGCCAGCCGGGCTACGATGCCGCCCGCACGCCGGTGCGTGCGCTGACAGGCCCCATGCTCAAGCTCCTCGCCTCGTTGTTTCCCGCGCTGCGCGGCCCGGCGCTGGTGCTGGCCGTGCTGGTGCTCACCGGCTGCGCCGGCCTGCCGCCACGCCTGCCTGGCGCACGCGACGCGCCGCCGGAGGTGGCGATTCCCGCCTCGTCCGCCACCCTGCTCGGCCGCGCCGCCGCCAGCCTCGATTCGCCGCCCGACGGCCTCTCGAGCATGCGGCCGCTCATCGAAGCCTCGTTCGCGCTCGACGCACGGCTGGAGCTCATCCGCAGCGCCCAGTCGTCGCTCGACGTGCAGACCTACCAGCTCGGCAACGACAAGACCGGCCGGCTGCTGCTGCGCGAACTGCGCGACGCGGCCCGACGCGGCGTGCGCGTGCGCCTGCTGCTCGACGACTTCTACACGGCCGGCATGGACCGCCTGCTGCTCGGACTGGCCGCCGAGCCCAACGCGCAGGTGCGGCTGTTCAATCCCTTCGTGAACGCGCGCGACAGCGCGTCGATGCGCTGGCTGGAGTTCTTCGGCGATTTCCGGCGGCTCAACCACCGCATGCACAACAAGCTGTTCATCGCCGACGGCGCCATGGCCATCGCGGGCGGGCGCAACCTCGCGGACGAGTACTTCCTGCGCAGCGAGAGCGCCAACTTCATCGACTTCGAGCTGCTGCTGGCCGGCCCGGTGGTGCCGCAGTCGGCCGGGATCTTCGACACCTACTGGAACAGCGACGTGGTCTATCCGCTGCAGCGCATGGCCGGCACGACGCTCACGCCCGACGAACTGAAAGCCGCCTTCGACGCCGCGACCTCGCCCGCCTTCGCGCCGCTGCCCGATCCGCTGGCCGCCACCGACCTGCTGGGCGACCTGCCGCTGGGCGCGCAGCTCGCGAACATGAGCGAGACGCGCTGGATCCGCGCCGAAGCCGCCGCCACCGCCGACAGCCCGAACAAGGCCCTGGGCACGATGGCCCAGCCGCAGGAATCGCTGGCGCAGCGTTTCCACGAAATGCTGGGCGCGGCGAAGTCGAACGTGGTGGTGATCTCGCCCTACTTCATTCCCGGCGACGAGGGCATGGCGCGCATCCGCATGGGCCGCGACCAGGGCCTGAGCATCACCGTGGTCACCAACTCGTTGGCCGACAGCGACGAGCCGCTGGTGAACATCAACTACAACCGCTACCGCGTCGACATGCTCAAGCTGGGCGTGAACCTGTACGAGGTGAGCACGCAGCAACTCAAGCGCAGCGGCCAGTTCCGCAGCCTGCTCAAGAAGGCGCGCGGGCGCCTGCATGCCAAGCTGGCGCTGGTCGATCGCCAGTGGGTGCTGCTCGGCTCGATGAACCTCGACCCGCGCTCGGCCCTGCTGAACACCGAGTTCGGCGTGCGCGTGCGCAGCTTCGAGCTCACGCAGGCGCTGCTCTTCGCCTACCAGCTGGACGACATGGAAGGCGTGTACCGCGTCGTGCTCAAGCCCGACGGCGAGAACGTGCAATGGATCGGCACCGGCGACGTGGACAACGAGGTGCTCGACAGCGAGCCCGACTCCAGCATGCTCACGCGGTTCCAGCTGCTGCTGTTCTCGTGGTTCGTGCCGACCGACCAGCTCTGAGCCGCCCGCCATGCGTCGCATCGCCGCGACACATGGGAACTTGTCGCATCTGCTTCTCTAGAATCCAGCCCGCCGCGCACAGCGGCCGTCACCACGGTGCCGTCGGCGGAGCTTCCGCCTGAGCGGCCCCGCCTCACCCAGATTTTTTTCAAGGCAAGGCACGACACCGCCCTTCGTCCCCTGACGAGGGCCGTGCGTGCGCGTGCGCGGCCGCCGTGCGCACAACGCCCTTCAAAAAAACTGGACAACATGAAGCCGACTTTCCGTACCGCCCCCACGTCGCGCCCCCTGTGGCGCCTTTCCCTGCTGGCCGGCGCCGCCCTCGCGTCGCTGAGCGGCACCGCACTGGCGCAGACCACCGCCTCGACCCTGAAGGAAGTGACCGTCAGCGCCGAGGACGACAAGGGCTACGCCCCCGCTGCCGCGAGCACCGCCACCAAGGGCAGCGCGCCGCTGCGCGACGTGCCGCAGGCCGTCAACGTGCTGCCCGAACAGTTGCTGCGCGACCAGGGCGCCGTGTCGATGCAGGACGCCCTGCGCAACGTGCCGGGCGTGAGCTTCAACCACGGCGACGGCCAGCGAGACCAGGTCGTGATCCGCGGCTTCAGCGGCATCTCCGACTGGTTCGTCGATGGCGTGCGCGACGACGCGCTGTACTTCCGCGACCTCTCGGACACCGAGCGCATCGAGGTGCTCAAGGGCCCCGCCGCCGTGCTCTACGGCCGCGGTTCCTCGGGCGGCCTGATCAACCGCGTGACCAAGAAGCCCGTGTTCGAGCGCCGCTTCGGCGAGGTCTCGCTGGGCCTGGGCAGCCACCACTACACGCGCAGCACGATCGACCTGAACACGCCCATCGGCGAGAACATGGCGTTCCGTCTGAACGTGGCGGGCGAAAAGTCGGACAGCTACCGCGACCAGCAGTTCACCGACCGCTACAACATCGCGCCCTCGCTGGCGATCAAGTTCAGCCCGCAGACCGACCTGCTGCTGCAGTACACCAACCTGCGCGACCAGCGCCTCACCGACTTCGGCATTCCGGCGCTCAACGGCCGCCCGGTCGACGTGCCCATCGGCGCCTACTACGGCTCCGCGCACGGCAAGCGCGACGACACCGTGACCAGCAAGGTGCAGACCTTCACCGCCACGCTGAACCACCGCTTCAGCGACGCGCTGAGCCTGCGCAACACCACGCGTTATTCGAGCTACCACCTCGACCGCAACAACACGCTGCCCAGCGGCACCACCGACCCGGTGCGCCTCACGGTAGGCCGCACGCGCGGCATCGTCGACCGCGACGAGAGCGGCTGGTTCAACCAGACCGACCTGACCTGGCGCAACGACCTCGGCGGCTTCAAGCAGGAGTGGCTGGTCGGCGCCGAGTTCGGCGTGCAGCGCAAGCGCCTGTTCAGTGTGTCTTCCGCGACGGGCGCCCAGCGCGTGAGCCTGTTCAATCCGGTCGCCGACCCGCTGCCGATTCCGCTCGCCACGTACCTGGCCGACGGCGCGATCCCGAGCAACAGCGAGTTCAAGACCGCGGCCGTTTACTTCCAGGACCAGATCACGCTGGCGCCGCACTGGAAGGCGCTGATCGGCGGACGCTACGACGTGTTCAAGCAGGACACCGGCTTCGAGCGCAAGCTCGCGCCGCTGGAACGCACCGACCGCAAGTTCAGCCCGCGCGCCGGCGTGGTGTGGCAGCCTGATGCGGTGCAGTCGTACTACGTGTCGTACAGCCGCTCGTTCCAGCCTTCGGGCGAGAACTTCGCGCTGTCTACCGGCAACATCGACAACGCGCCCGAGATCACCGTCAACAAGGAAATCGGTGCCAAGTTCGACCTGCTCGACGGCGGCCTGAACCTCACGACCGCGCTGTTCAACCTGGAGCGCTCGGGCATCAAGAACACCGACCCGAACAACCCGCGCCGCCAGATCAACGTCGGCACGCAGCGCACCAACGGCCTGGAGCTCGCACTCAACGGCCGCCTGCCCGGCCGCTGGGACGTGAGCGCGGGCTATGCGTACCTCGACGCGAAGATGACCAAGTCGCTCGCTACCGTGAGCTCGCTGCAGCTGCCCGTGGGCGCCGCCATCCCGGTGCAGGGCAAGACCGCCGCGCTCACGCCACGCCACTCGGCCTTCGTGTGGGCCATGAAGGACCTCGGCCACGGCTTCAGCGCCGGCGGCGGCCTGAACTACGTCAGCGCGCGCTATGCGTCGCTGAGCAACCTCGTCACGCTGCCCTCGTACCTGACCGCCGACCTCGCGGCCAACTACAAGACCGAGCGCTACGAGATCGCGCTGAACCTGAAGAACATCGCGAACCGCAAGTACCACGTCTCGGCCCACGGCAGCGTGGACAACCTGATCCTGCCGGGACCGGGACGCGAGGTGCAGCTGACGCTGCGCGCGAAGTTCTGAGCGTGCGGGGCGGCTGCGTGTTCGGCACGCGGCCGCTGCATGGTCTGAGCGGCCTCATTTCACCCGGACAAAAGCACCCCGAACGTTTCGACCGATGGCACCCCGGCAGCCCCGTGTTTCCCCGGAAAAGCACAGCCGTGCGAGACGAGGGCAAGGGGCACGCTCTTGAAAGGTCATCGAATGCCCTTATGATTAGCACTCGCTGCTGACGAGTGCTAACAGCCCTCCCATCCAGTCGACAGGTCGCCGGTTTCTCCGGTGTCCGACCACAAACAAACCCGTTTCTTACCCTTCCAGGAGATGCAATGAAACTTCGTCCTTTGGCCGATCGCGTGATCGTCAAGCGTGTTGACAGCGAAACCAAGACCGCCTCCGGCATCGTCATCCCCGACGCAGCCGCCGAAAAGCCCGATCAGGGTGAAGTCCTGGCCGTGGGCCCGGGCAAGCGCAACGACAAGGGCGAGCTGGCCGCACTGACCGTCAAGGTCGGCGACCGCGTCCTGTTCGGCAAGTACAGCGGCCAGACCGTCAAGGTCGACGGCGACGAACTGCTCGTCATGAAGGAAGACGACCTGTTCGCAGTCGTCGAGAAGTAATTCAACAGATCCATTCGGAGTAAATAAACATGGCAGCAAAAGACGTAGTCTTCGGCGGCGAAGCCCGCGCACGCATGGTCGAGGGTGTCAACATCCTGGCCAACGCAGTCAAGGTGACCCTGGGCCCCAAGGGCCGCAACGTGGTGCTCGAGCGTTCGTTCGGCGCCCCCACCGTGACCAAGGACGGTGTGTCCGTGGCCAAGGAAATCGAACTCAAGGACAAGCTGCAGAACATGGGCGCCCAGCTCGTGAAGGAAGTGGCTTCCAAGACTTCGGACAACGCCGGTGACGGCACCACCACCGCGACCGTGCTGGCCCAAGCCATCGTTCGCGAAGGTTTCAAGCTGGTGGCTGCCGGCATGAACCCGATGGACCTGAAGCGCGGCATCGACAAGGCTGTCACGGCCCTGGTCGCCGAGCTGAAGAAGGCTTCCAAGCCCACCACCACGTCGAAGGAAATCGCGCAAGTCGGCTCCATCTCGGCCAACAGCGACGAAACCATCGGCAAGCTCATCGCTGACGCGATGGACAAGGTCGGCAAGGAAGGCGTGATCACCGTGGAAGACGGCAAGTCGCTGGACAGCGAACTCGACGTCGTCGAAGGCATGCAGTTCGACCGCGGCTACCTGTCGCCCTATTTCATCAACAACCCCGAGAAGCAATCGGCGCTGTTGGACAACCCCTTCGTGCTGCTGTTCGACAAGAAGATCAGCAACATCCGTGACCTGCTGCCGGTGCTGGAGCAAGTCGCCAAGGCTGGCCGTCCGCTACTGATCATTGCCGAAGAAGTCGAAGGCGAAGCCCTGGCTACCCTGGTCGTGAACACGATCCGCGGCATTCTGAAGGTTGTGGCCGTCAAGGCTCCTGGCTTCGGCGACCGCCGCAAGGCCATGCTGGAAGACATCGCCATCCTGACGGGCGGCAAGGTCATCGCTGAAGAAGTGGGCCTGACGCTCGAAAAGGTGACGCTGGCCGACCTGGGTCAAGCCAAGCGCATCGAAGTGGGCAAGGAAAACACGATCATCATCGACGGCGCCGGCGCTGCCGGTGACATCGAAGCCCGCGTGAAGCAAGTGCGCGTTCAGATCGAAGAAGCGACCAGCGACTACGACCGTGAAAAGCTGCAAGAGCGCGTGGCCAAGCTGGCCGGCGGCGTGGCAGTGATCAAGGTTGG
The DNA here is from genome assembly GCF_009498455.1 of Variovorax paradoxus. Lineage (NCBI taxonomy): Bacteria > Pseudomonadati > Pseudomonadota > Betaproteobacteria > Burkholderiales > Comamonadaceae > Variovorax > Variovorax paradoxus. The sequence continues at coordinate 263,400 of NZ_CP045644.1, forward strand.
CGCTGCCACCGAAGTCGAAATGAAGGAAAAGAAGGCTCGCGTCGAAGACGCCCTGCACGCCACCCGCGCTGCAGTGGAAGAAGGCGTTGTGGCTGGCGGCGGCGTGGCTCTGCTGCGTGCCAAGCAAGCTGTGGGCGACTCGGTCAAGGGCGACAACGCCGACCAGGAAGCCGGCATCAAGCTGGTGCTCAAGGCCATCGAAGCCCCCCTGCGCGAAATCGTGAACAACGCCGGCGGCGAAGCCTCGGTGGTGGTGAACGCTGTGTTGGCCGGCAAGGGCAACTACGGCTTCAACGCTGCGAACGACACGTACGGCGACATGCTCGAGCTGGGCATCCTGGACCCGACGAAGGTCACCCGCACCGCACTGCAGAATGCCGCTTCGGTGTCCTCGCTGCTGCTGACGACCGAAGCCATGGTTGCTGACGCACCCAAGGACGAGTCCGGCGCTGGCGGCGGCGGCATGCCCGACATGGGCGGCATGGGCGGCATGGGCGGCATGGGTATGTAATTTCGCTCGCCCCCAGGGGGATTTGGCTCGCCCCCAGGCTGCGCGGCACTTCGTGTCCGCTACGCCAACCCCCTACCGGGGGCAACACCTGCGGCCCGGCAAAGCCGGTTCCGCGGTGTTTCGCGAAATGAAAAAGCCCCGCTTCGGCGGGGCTTTTTCTATGGGCGATCGGTATTGAATCGGGTCTATCGGAACTGGTCGCGCAGCGCCATGTACAGCACCTGAAAACGCGCATGCCGCGTCTTATGCCCACTGCCCCCTTCGGACGAAGGCGTCAGCGTCTGCTTCACCGGCGGCAAGGTGCACACCTCGGCCACCGCACCCCCATCGGCCAGCCACGCCAACCGCGCCGCACCGAGCGCACCGCCGGTCTCGCTGCCCGCGTAGAGCGTGAGCTCCACCTGGAAGATGTCGGCCAGCAACTGCCCCCACCAGACACTGCGCGCACCGCCACCCACGAGCGCGACTTCGCGCAGCGGCATGTCGGCCGGCAGGCGCAGCGTGTCGAAGCCATCGCGCAGGCCGAAGCTCACGCCTTCGACCACTGCGTAGGCGATCTCTGCGGGGCCGTGTGCATGCGTGAGGCCGAAGAGCACGCCCTGCGCATTCGGGTTGTTGTGCGGCGAACGTTCACCCGACAGGTACGGCAGGAACAGCGGGCAGCGTGACCGGTCTTCCAGCGCAACCGACGCCGCCGCTTCGAGCAACGCCGCCTCGTCCGCGAACTTGAAGGTCTTGGTCGCCCAACTCACCGCGCTCGCGGCCGAGAGCATCACCGACATCTGGTGCCAGCGCTTGGGCAGCGCATGGCAGAAGGCGTGCATCGCCTGCGCGGGGTTCGGCAGGAAGCGGTCGGTCGAGACGAACACCACGCCCGAGGTGCCGAGCGAGACAAAGCCCTGCCCCGGCTCGACGAGCCCCATGCCGACCGCGCTGGCGGCGTTGTCGCCTGCGCCGCCGGCGATCTTCACGCCGTCGCGCAATCCCCAGCGCGCCGCCAGTTCAGGCTTGAGCAGCGCGGAGACTTCGCTGCCTTCGACCAGCCGCGGCATGTGATCGCGCGTGAGCCCCGTGGCGGCGAGCAGTTCGTCGGACCAGTCGCGCGCGCCCACGTCGAGCCACAGCGTGCCGGCTGCATCGGACATCTCGCTGACCGCCTCGCCGCTGAGCATGAAGCGCAGCCAGTCCTTGGGCAGCAGCACGCGCGCGACGCGGGCGAAGACCTCGGGCCCGTGCTCGCGCACCCACAGCAGCTTGGGCGCGGTGAAGCCGGGCATCGCGAGGTTGCCTGCGATTTCGCCCAGGCGCGGCACGGCGCGCGTGAGCGCCTCGCACTGCGCGCCGCTGCGGCCGTCGTTCCAGAGGATGGCCGGGCGCAGCACCTCGCCTGCGGCGTCGAGCAGCGTGGCGCCATGCATCTGGCCCGACAGGCCGATGGCCCGCACCTGCGCCAATGCGTCACCGTGCGCTTCGCGCAGTTCGGCCATGACCGCGTCGAGCGCCTGCCACCATTGGGCGGGCGCCTGTTCCGACCACAGCGGTTGCGGCCGGTCGACCGTGAGCGGCGCGCGTGCCACGCCGACGATGCGGTGATCGTTTGCGAGCAGCAACGCCTTGAGCTCGGACGTGCCGAGGTCGAGTCCCAGATACAAGATGGTCTCCCTGATGGCGCCTTCGGGGAAGGCGCGTTGGCCTTGAAAGAAGTCAGCCGAAGCGCGTGTCGGCCTGGCGCCTGAATTCGCTCGGCGTCATGCCCTTGATTTCGAGAAAGCGCCGGTTGAAGTTCGCCACGTTGTTGAAGCCCACCTGGTAGCAGATGTCGGTCACGTAGTAGTCGGTCTGCATCAGCAGGTGGCAGGCGCTGTTGATGCGCACGCGGTTCACGAAGTCGGTGAAGCTGTTGCCGGTCGAGCGGCGGAAGAAGCGGCTGAAGCGGCTCTCGCTCATGCCCAGCTCGGCGGCCACGTCCGACATCGAGATCGAGTCGGTCATGTTGTTGGTGATGCGGTTCACGATGTCGTTGATCTGGTCGACCTGCGCATCGCCGTCGCTGCCCTGCACGCCCTGCATCTGCACGCTCGACAGCAGCCGGTAGTCGGTGCACTGCGCCAGATCGGCCATGAATTCGCAGAACAGGCCCAGGCGCCGCACGCCGCGCGCCGCCTTGATGGCGTCCCAGTGCGCGAGCGCCTGCGCCGACATGCCGAAGAACTCGATGCCGTGGCGCGCGCGATCGAGCAGCGGCATCACGTCGCGCAGCTCGGGAATCTCGGCGGCCGCGCGCTCGATGGGCTCGTGGCGGAACTGGATCACGCGGTCGCGACCGGCGGCGCCTTCTTCGGGCACGTCGAGCGAGATCCAGTTGTGCGGCAGGCGTGGCCCGCACAGCACGAGGTGGCCAGGCTGGAACGGCCCGATCCAGTCGCCGATGAAGGCCTTGCCCGAGGTCTCGGTGATCAGGTGCAGCTCGTAGTCTTCATGGAAATGCCATCGCACCAGCGGGCTCGGGAAGCCGTGCGCGAGGCAGCGCACCAGGCCGGTTTCTTCCGGGGCCTCGTAGCCCAGCGACGGGGAGCGCGCGAAGTCGCGCTCCAGCTCGGGTTGGCGTTGGCGAGGGATCGCGCGTTTGCGGGTGGTCGTTGTCATGGCAGCACGGATCGATCAGGGCCGGGAAGCGACGGCCTCATTGTCTTCCTGAGAAAGCGCCGTGTGAACGGCTTCCAGCGTCGGTGGATCGGCGCCCTCGCGGGTGCAGTTCAGGGCTGCAGCGGTGGCGGCGAAACGCATCACGGCGCGCCAGGCGTCGTCGCCGAGTTCGGCGAGTTGCGCGGGATGCTCGACGCCATGGGCCAGCAGCGCCACCGACAGCCCGGCGGTGAAGGTGTCGCCCGCGCCGATGGTGTCGACCACCTCGACGCGCGGCGCGGCCACGGTGAGCGGGGCGCTGCCGGTGCGCCACAGCGTGGCACCGGCGCCGCCGCGCGTGACGACGACGGCGCGCGCGCCGGCCGTGAGGCACTCGGCCGCAAGCGCATCGATGGGCCGCCCGGGGGCGAGCAACTGCGCGTCTTCGTCGCTGAGCTTGACGAGGTCGGCCATGGCGAACCACTCGGTGACACGAGCGCGGTAGGACGCCATGTTCGGGATCAGGCTGGGCCGCACGTTGGGATCGAACACGATCACGCAGCGCCCGGCATGGGCCGCCACGAGGTCGGTGATGCGCGACGACGCCGGCTCCTGCAGCAGCGAGATCGAGCCGAAGTGCAGGAAGCGGCATTCCGCCGGCAACTGCGGCAGCGGCTCGGGCGCCCAGGTCGCGTCGGCACTGTCGCGTGTGTAGAAGGCGTAGCGGTTGGTCTGCGGCGTGCGCTCGACAAAGGCCAGCGTCGACGGCGCGTCGCTGCGCAGGATGAGGCGGGTATCGACGCCGTTGCGTTCGAGAAAGGCCATGAGCCGTTCGCCGAACAGGTCGGTCGAGAGCTGCGTGAGAAAGCCGGTCGGCTGCCCGAGCCGCGCGCAGGCCACGGCGGTGTTGAGCGGCGAGCCGCCCTCATGGCCCAGGAACGCGAGGGTGCCCGCTTCGCTGGCGGTGAAATCGATCAGGGCCTCGCCCGTGAGTGCTATGCGCATGGTGTGTGGATTTTGTGCTTCTGTCAGGGCAAGGCGCGGGCGTCGGCCAGGAAACCCGCTTCGGCCGCCAGGGTGGCGGGATGGTCGAGCAGCTCGGCAAAGAGGCGCGGCGGGATGGTGATGGCGCCCACGTCCAACGCCAGCAGCGACAGGTACGCCGCGCGCGACCGGATGCTCGCCACCAGCAGCCGCGTGCCCGACGCGGGACGCCGTGCGACCAGCGACTGCATCTGCGCGATGAGCCCGAGCCCGTCGATGCCGGCGTCTTCGAGCCGGCCGAGGTAGGGCGCCGCATAGGCCGCGCCCAGCTGCGCGGCAAAGTGCGCCTGCTCGGGCGCGTACACGGCGGTCCAGGTGACGGGCACGCCCTGCGCGATGAGCTGCGCGCCGGCATCCAGGCCCTGGCGCGTGGCGGGAATCTTGATGACGAGCTGGCCGCGGTCGAACTGCGGCAGCAGCGCCTGCGCGTCTTCGAGCATGCCGTCGACCTCGCTCGAATACACCTGCGCCTGCACCTGGCGCGCGCCCAGTTCGATGCAGCGCTTGAGCAGCCCCGGCACCGCCGCGCGGCCCACGCCGGCACGCTGCAGCAGCGTCGGGTTGGTCGTCACGCCGTGCACCACCGGGTGCGGCAGGCAGGCCTGCAGGTCGGCCAGGTCGGCGCTGTCGAGGTAGAGATGGAAATCGTCGTTCACGGGTCGCTCGCTGCTGAGGGTAGCCATCTTCTCATCGGGCCGGAGGCGCTTCACCGCACGAACAAGTGCGGTCTCGGTACTTTTGTGCTCTGACGGGCATGCCGGCTCCCTCTTCAGCTCATGACATTGCCGCCGTCGACATTGAGGGTCTGCGCCGTGATGTAGCGCGCCTCGTCGCTGGCGAGAAACACCGCCGCCCCTGCAATGTCGCCCGGCACGCCCATGCGCCCGAGCGGCACGTCGAGGCCGACACGCCGCTTCTTCTCGCCCGGCGCGAGCCCTTCGGCTTTGGCGAACAGGCTGTCGACATGGTCCCACATCGGCGTGTCGACCACACCGGGGGCGATGCCGTTGACGCGGATGCCGTGCGGCGCCATGGCCAGCGCGGCGCTCTGCGTGTAGCTGATGACGGCCGCCTTGGTCGCGCAGTAGTGCGACACCAGCGCCTCGCCGCGGCGTCCGGCCTGCGAGGCCATGTTGATGACCGACGCGCCCTGCGTGCCGGCCTCGACCATGTGGCGCAGCACGGCCTGCATCACGAAGAACATGCCCTTCACGTTGACGGCGAAGAGCCGGTCGAACGAGGCCTCGTCGCTGTCGAGCAGCGGCGCGAGGTCGAACACGGCGGCGTTGTTGAACAGCGTGTGGATCGGGCCGAAAGCGACCTGGGCTTCGGCCAGCATGTGCGTGATGGCCTGCGTGTCGGTGACGTCGGCCGCGATGTACGCGAGGCTGTCGAGGTGGCGTTGCTGCAGAGCCCGCACTGCCTCGGGCGCGGCGGTCGCGCGGTCGATCACGCTGCAGCGCGCGCCCTCGGCGATGCAGGCCTCGGCCACGGCCAGGCCGATGCCGCCGCCGGCACCGGTCAGCAGCACATGGCGGTCCTGCAGCCGGCCGCTCATGGCGCGGCCTTCTCCGCAACGAAGCGCGTGACGCGCTCGCCGGCGCGGCGCACCGCATCGACCAGCCGGGCGTCGCCCGCAAGGCTGCCCCACAGCCCGGCATCGGCACACAGTGCCGCCATCGGATCGGCCGCGTCGCAGATCGCGTGAGCCACGGCGACGTCCATGCTCTGGTCCTGGTAGGCGTAAGGCAGCTCGCCCCGGTGCCAGCGCTGCAGGAACGCGAGGAACAGCGCAGGAAGCATCGCCACGCTGTCGATGCCCTGCCCGGCCGCCAGCCGCTCACGCACGGTCGGCGCGATGAAGCCCGGGATCTTCGAGAAGCCATCGGCCGCCACGCGCTGGTTGGTGTCGCGGATCGCGGGGTTGCCGAAGCGGTCGAGCACCACGTCGCGGTAGGCCGCGAGGTCGATCGGGCTCGGGCTCAGGCACGGGATGACGTCATCGGTCACGTAGTCGAAAGCCATCCGGCGGATGGCGGCGTCGTGCGTGCCTTCGTGGATGAACCCCAGCCCTGCCAGCGTGCCCGCCCAGGCGATGCAGCTGTGCGTGGCGTTGAGGATGCGGATCTTGGCCTCTTCATACGGCTGCACCGAGTCGACGAGCTCGACACCCACGCGCCCCCAGTCGGGCCGGCCGGCGACGAAGTCGTCTTCGATCACCCACTGGATGAAGCTCTCGCCTGTGACCGCGGCGCCCTCGTCGCGGCCCGTGGCGGCTTGCACGCGCGCGCGCAGTTCCGGCGGAGGACGCGGCGTGATGCGGTCGACCATCGCGTTCGGGCAGCGGGTGTTGGCATCGACCCAGGCCTGCAGCGGCGCGTCGCCGACCCGCGCGATGAATTCGAGCAGGCCCGCGCGGAAACGGTCGCCGTTGTGGCGCAGGTTGTCGCAGTTCAGCAGCGTCACGGGGCCCGCCTGCGCGGCGCGCCGCGCCCGCAGGATCGCGCAGACCGCGCCGTAGATCGTCTCGCCGGCCTCGCCGCGCCGCGCGCGTTCGATGTCGGTTGCGAGGTCGGCGAACGACAGGTCGAGCTTGCCCTTGGTGTCGAGGTAGTAGCCGGCCTCGGTCACGGTGAAGGAGACGATGCGCGTGGACGGCGCCGCGCCGCGCGCGATCACTGCGGCCAGCGACGGCTCGTAGGAGAGCACTTCGCGGATCGCTTCGATCTGTTCGTAACGGTACTCGCCGGCTGGCGACACCGTCTCGAGCGTGTAGCGCCCGCCCTGGGCCTGCAGCGCTGCGACGACTTCAGCCATGTCGGGCCGGATGTTGGCGCCCGACAGCGACCAGCGGGTGTCGCCCGCATCGATCAGCCGCTGCAGGTAGACGGCCTGGTGCGCGCGATGGAACGAGCCGAGGCCGAGGTGAAGCACCGTGAATTCCGAAGGCGCCGGTGGGGTGGGCACGAGGGCCGCTGCTGCTGCGAGGGTCACGGGGAAGGTCCGGAAAAATGAAGAGGGTCGGGTCAGGCGGCCACTGCGCGGCCTTCGCGGCTGAACAGGTGCAGCACGGACGGATCGAGCTCGACCGCCACGTCGTCACCGGCCTGCAGCGGCGTGCGTTCGTTCTGGCGCGCGATGAGCGGCACGCCGCCCACATCCACGTGGATCAGCGTGTCGGCACCCAGCGCCTCGATGAGCTCGACGCGGCCCGGCACGCCGGCGGCTGCGCTCTGTTTCGGATGCACGCGCAGGCCTTCGGGGCGTACGCCCAGGAAACCGTCGCTCGGCAAACGCCCGCCGGTCGCGGCGGAAAAGCTCGGGATCGCGCTCGCCGCCACCATGTTCATCGACGGCATGCCGATGAACTGCGCGACGAACTGGTTGGCCGGGCGGTCGTAGAGTTCGAGCGGCGTGCCGACTTGTTCGATGAGCCCGTCTTTCAGCACCACCACGCGGTCGGCCAGCGTCATGGCTTCGACCTGGTCGTGCGTCACGTAGATCGTGGTCGCGCCGAGCGCGCGGTGCAGCTTGTGGATTTCGACGCGTGTGTTGCCGCGCAGCGCCGCGTCGAGGTTCGACAGCGGCTCGTCGAACAGGAACACCTTCGGCGCACGCACGATCGCACGGCCGATGGCCACGCGCTGGCGCTGACCGCCCGACAGGTCTTTCGGCGTGCGGTCGAGGTACTGCGTGAGGTTCAGCGTCTTCGCCGCATACTCGACCTTGGTCTTGATCTCGCTCTTGGGCACGCCCGCGAGCTTGAGCGCGAAGGACATGTTGTCGTACACGCTCATGTGCGGGTACAGCGCGTAGCTCTGGAACACCATCGCGAGGTCGCGCTTGCCCGAAGGCGCCCAGGTGATGTCCTTGCCGTCGAGCATCAGGTTGCCGCTGGTGATGGGCTCGAGCCCCGCAATCAGCCGCAGCAGCGTCGACTTGCCGCAGCCCGAAGGCCCGACGAAGACGATGAACTCGCCCTTCTGGATTTCGAGGTCGACGCCCTTGATGATGTGGACGTCACCAAAGCTCTTCTTGATGTTCTTGAGTTCGAGGTAGGCCATGAGATGTCTCCCTTTTCTTTACTTGACGGCGCCGAAGGTCAGGCCTTGCACCAGTTGCTTCTGGCTGAACCAGCCGAACACGACGATGGGCGCGATGGCCATCAGCGACGCGGCCGACAATTTGGCCCAGAACAGGCCCTCGGGGCTGGAATACGAGGCGATGAGCGTGGCCAGCGTGCCGGCCTTTGCCGACGTGAGGTTCAGCGCCCAGAAGGCCTCGTTCCAGCTCAGCACCAGGCACAGCAGGCCGGTCGATGCGAGCCCGCCGACCGACAGCGGCATCACGACGTGGCGGAACTCGGTCCACAGGCTCGCGCCGTCCATGCGCGCGGCTTCGAGGATCTCGTTCGGAATGTCCTTGTAGGCGCTGTAGAGCATCCACACCATGATCGGCAGGTTCGACAGCGTGAACACGATGGTGAGCGCGGTGAGCGAATCCAGCATGCCGGCGGTCTGCGCGAGCACGTAGATCGGCACCAGCGCACCGACGGCCGGCATCATCTTGGTGGAGAGCATCCACATGAGGATGTCGCGCGTCTTCTTCGTGCGGAAGAAGGCCATCGAGTACGCGGCGGGCGCTGCGATCAGCAAGCCGAGGATGGTCGAGCCCAGGCTGGTAATGAGCGAGTTGCGCGCGTACAGCAGGTAGTCGCTGCGGCGCTGCACCTCGCCGAAGTTGTCGAGCGTGGGCTCGAAGATGAACAGCGGCGGCACATGAATGGCCTGCAGCTCCGTCTTGAAGGCCGTGAGGAACAGCCAGCCGAGCGGGAAGAACAGAAGCAGCGCCACGGCCCACGCACCGACGGTGCGCAGCAGCTGGGGAAGGAAGTTGCTGGGTTGCATGGTCGTTCCTTCTTCAGTCGAGGTTCTTGCCGATGATGCGGATGAGGAACACGGCGACGATGTTGGCCAGCACCACCGCGAACAGCGCACCGGCGGAGGCCACGCCCACATCGAAATTCATGAGCGACTGCTTGAAGATCATGTAGGTCATGTTCGTGCTCTCGTTGCCCGGGCCGCCATTGGTGGTGATGGCGATCTCGGCGAACACGCTGAGCAGGAAGATCATCTCGATCATGATCACGACGGCCATCGGGCGGCCGAGGTGTGGAATGGTGAGATAGAAGAAGCGCTGGAACGAACTGGCGCCGTCCATGCGCGCGGCTTCCATCTGCTCGCGGTCGAGCGACTGCAGCGAGGTGATGAAGATCAGGCAGGCAAACGGCAGCCACTGCCACGCCACCATGATGATCACGGAGAACAGCGGCACATCGGTGAGCCAGTCGACCGGCTGCGCGCCGAAGAAGCGCCACAGGTCGGCGAGCACACCGTAGATGGGGTTCATCATCATGTGCTTCCACAGCAGCGCGTTCACTGCGGGCATGACGAAGAAGGGCGAGATCAGCAGCACGCGCACGATGCCGCGGCCCGGGAAGGGCTCGTTCACCAGCAGCGCGAGCAGCACGCCGAACACCACCGTGATGACGATCACGCTGCCGATGAGCAGCAGCGTGTTCCACGTGGCCGGCCAGAAGTCGGGGTCGGTGACGAAGTAGTGAAAGTTCTCGAGGCCCGCGAACGTGCGTTCGCCCGGCTGCATGAGGTTGTAGTTCACGAACGAGAAGTACAACGTCATCAGCAGCGGCACGATCATCCAGAGGAAGAGCGTGAGCACGGCGGGCGCCATGAGGGCGCGGGGCAGGAGGCGTTTCATCAGAAGGTCCTTCTTGTGTCTCTGGCTCCTTCCCCCTCTGGGGGAAGGCGGGGATGGGGGCTCCCTGATCGAGCGCTGCGGCGATTGAAGCGCCGCGTGCCCCCACCCCGACCCTCCCCCGGAAGGGGAGGGAGAAAGCCAAGCCTTACTTGTAGTAGCCGGCCTTCTTCATCTCGCGCTCTGCGCTCGTCTGCGAGGTCTTCAGTGCCTGGTCGACCGTGACCTTGCCCGACAGCGCCGCGCTCATCTGCTGGCCCACCGCCACGCCGATGGCCTGGAACTCGGGAATGGCCGCGTACTGCACGCCGACGTACGGCGACTTGGGCAAGGTGCTGTCGCTGAGGTTGGCGCTGTCGATGGCCTTCTTCTCGGCGGCGGCGAACTTGGCGACCTTCTGGAACTCGGGGTTTGCGTAGGTCGACTTGCGCGTGCCGGTGGGCACCGTGCCCCAGCCATGCTCCTTGGCAACGAGGTTGACGTACTCCTTGGAGGTTGCCCACTTCACGAAGGTCTGTGCCGCGGCGCCCTTGGTCGAGCTGGCGGGAATGGCGAGGTTCCAGGTCCACAGCCAGTTCGCGCCCTTGGGCGTGACGGCGACGGGCGCTTGTGCGAACGCGACCTTGTCGGCCACCTTCGACTGCTTCGGATCGCTGATGAACGACGCGGCGATGGTCGCGTCGACCCACATGCCGCACTTGCCTTCGTTGAAGAGCGCGAGGTTCTCGTTGAAGCTGTTGGCCGAGGCGCCCGGCGGGCCGTAGGCCTTCATGAGGTCGACGTAGAAGCCGATCGCGTCCTTCCAGGGCTTGGTGTCGATCTGCGGCTTCCACTGCATGTCGAACCACTGGCCGCCGTTGGTGTTGACCAGCGTGGTCAGGAAGGCCATGTTGTCGCCCCAGCCCGGCTTGCCGCGCAGGCACATCGCGTACAGGCCGCCCTTCGGGTCATGGATCTTGCCGGCGAGTTCCTTCACCTGCGCCCAGGTGGGCTGCTCGGGCATCTTGAAGCCGACCTTGTCGGCCAGGTCCTTGCGGTACATGAGCATCGAGCTCTCGCCGTAGAACGGTGCGGCGTAGAGCTTGCCTTCGTGCGACAGGCCGGCGCGGATGGCGGGCAGCAGGTCGTCGGCGTCGTAGGCGGCATCGGTGGCGATGGGCTGCAGCCAGCCCTTCTTCGACCAGATCGGCGCTTCGTACAGGCCGATGGTCATCACGTCGAACTGGCCGCCCTTGGTGGCGATGTCGGTGGTCACGCGCTGGCGCAGCGTGCCTTCTTCGAGCGTGACCCACTTGAGCTTGATGTCGGGGTTCGCCTTTTCGAAGAAGGGCGTGAGCTTCTGCATCTCGATCATGTGGCCGTTGTTGACGGTGGCGATCACGAGTTCGGTGGCGGCGTGGGACACGAGGCCCGTGCCGATGAGTGCGAGGGCGAGGCCCGCTTTCAGAAACCGCTTCATGTTGTCTCCTAGAGGTGAGCGACGCCCTCTTGTGCTTGTCGGGTCGCCGTGCCCGGATTCTGGAGAAACGCGCTTGCGGCTTTGGTATTTCGAATGTCGCCACCAGTACTTTCATGCACCAGTTGGCTAGTGAAATCCCTAGTTAACGCAATTCAGGATGGAAAACTGTCTGTCTGAAGTTCTCAGGCGTGCCCGCCCCCGCCCAGCAGCTGGCGCCGGAACTGCGCGGCGGCTGGCGACAGCGCGCGGTCCTCGCGGGTGATCAGGCAGATCGGCGGCACGCGCACCGGCAGCTCGACCGGCACCGTGCGCAGCACGCCCAGCCGGCCATAGTGGTTGGCCTGCGAGGCTGGCATGACGGCCGCCATGTCGGAGTTCTCGAGCAGGGCCGTGATGGCGATGGGCGATGCCGTTTCGATGATGTCCAGCCGGGCCTGAATGCCCGCCTCGCGCATCGCGGCCTCGAAGCGCCCGCGCTGCGGCGAGCCGGGAGGCTGCAGCACCCATGACCAGCTCGCCATCTCGGCCAGCGTGACGCTGGCCGCGCGCTCGAACACCGGGTGCGCCGCGCGCACCACGACCACCTGCGACTCGCCCAGCAGCGGCACGCTCGCGTACTTGGCCTCGTCGTGGCCGTCGGTGAGGCGGCCCAGCACGAGGTCGACATCGCCCTGCTCCAGCTGCGCGTGCATCACGTCGCTGGTCTCGACCACCACCGACACGGCCACCTGCGGATGGCGCAGGTGGTAGGCGACCAGCGCCGGTGCGAGCAGCTCGGGCACCGCGCCCGGCACGCTGCCCACGCGCAGCGCCCCGCTCAGGCCCGAGCGCAGCGCGAGCATTTCCTCGCGGGCGGTGCCGAAGTCGCTGAGCACGCGGCGGGCGTAGCGGATGAGGATCTCGCCGTAGGGCGTGGGCGCCATGCCGCGCGCCGAGCGCTCGAAGAGCTGTTCACCCAGCGACTCCTCCAGCTGCTGCAGCAGCTTGGTGGCCGCGGGCTGGCTGATGTTCATGGCCTCGGCCGCGCGGCCGAGGTGGCGATGCGCGTCGAGCCGGGCCAGCAACAGCAGTTGGCGCGGCCGGACGTGGAGCATCAAGGAGGCATCGGTGAGGCCTGTGTTCATGCACAAAAGTATATGGAGCTTCGGCCTTTTTCGATTGGATCGCGCGCCCGAAGCTCCTTAGGCTCGGGGCCACAACAAGCAGGAGACGACGCGATGACCCTCTTTCCCCTGGCGCGCCACGCCGGTGTGGCGGCGCTGCTGGCGCTGGCCACTTGCCTGAGCGCAGGCGCACAGCCGGCCTACCCCGACAAGCCGCTGCGCATCCTGGTCGGCGCCTCACCGGGTGGCGGCACCGATATCCTTGCGCGCGTGCTGGCCGACAAGTTCTCGCCCGCGCTCAAGCAGCCCGTGACGGTAGAGAACCGCCCCGGCGCATCGAACACCATCGCCGGCGAACTCACAGCCCGCGCGCCGGCCGACGGCGCCACGCTGCTGCTGGCCACCAACACGGCGCAGGCCGTGGCGCCGCACATCCTCAAGCTCAAGTACGACCCGCTGAAAGACCTGCAACCCGTCGGCCTCGTGGCCGTGATGCCCAACGTGCTGGTGGTGTCGGCCAACTCGCCCTACAAATCGGTGAAGGAGCTGCTCGCGGCCATGGCCGCCAAGCCGGGCGGCTTCAAGTACGCGTCGTCGGGCATCGGCAGCACGCAGCACGTGGGCGGCGAGGCCTTCAACCTGGCCACGGGCATGACCTCGATCCACGTGCCCTACAAGGGCAGCTCGCAGGCGCACATCGACATCATCTCGGGCGAGGTCGAGATGATGTTCGACAGCACCTCCTCCGCCATGGGCCAGATCCGCGCCGGCAAGTTCCGCGCACTGGCCGTGAGCGCGCCGCAGCGCTCGCCCGAGCTGCCCGACGTGCCCACGCTCGCCGAGCAAGGCATCAAGGGCGCCGACGTGTCGACCTGGTACGGCCTGTACGTGACGGCCGGCACGCCGCGCCCGGCGGTCGAGCGGCTGAGCGCCGAACTCACGCGCACGATGAGCCTGGCCGACGTGCAGTCGCGCATCAAGGCGCTCGGTGGCGAGCCCGGCACGCTGACCGGCGAGCCTTTCGCGGCCATGAACAGGCAGGAGTTCGACCACTACGGCCGGCTCGTGCGCGACGCGCGCATCAAGGCCGAGTGAGGCCGCCCTTTTCCCTTCCTTATTCCCCAGACATCCCACCATGCCCATCCCCTCTTCCACCCCGCGCGTGACCTCCGCCAAACCCCGCATCGCCGTGCTGCTCGGCGACCCCAGCGGCGTCGGCCCCGAGATGGCCGTGAAGCTGCTCGCGCGTCAGCGCAACCTCGACGCCGCACGCGTGCTGCTCATCGCCGATCCGGTTGTGCTGGCCGCGGGCGAACGCGTGGCGGGCGTGAAGCTGGCCCCGCTGCAAGTGAATGCCCTGGACGATCTGCGCTTCGAGGACGGCCGGCTCAGCCTCTTCACGCGCGACTGGATGGCGGGCGAGGAGCCCGTGCTCGGCGAGTCGAACGAGCGCTCGGGCCACGCCTCGTTCCAGGCACTCGAAGACGCGACCCTCGCCGTGCGGCGCGGCCAGGCCGACGCGATCCTCTTCGCGCCCCTCAACAAGCATTCGCTGCGGCTCGGAGGCCTGACGCACGAGGACGAGCTGCGCTACATGCAGGAGCGCTTCGCCGTGACCAGCTTCGTCTGCGAGTTCAACCTCACCGGCTCGCTGTGGACCTCGCGCGTGACCTCGCACATTCCGCTCAAGGACGTGGCGCGGCACATCACGGGGGAAGGCGTGAGCGACGCCGTGAAGATCATCGCATCGGCACTGCGCCGCGCGGGCGTGGCGCAGCCGCGCATCGCGGTGACCGGGCTCAACCCGCACGCGGGCGACGGCGGCTCGATCGGCATGGAAGAGATCGAGATCATCGCGCCCGCCATCGAACAGCTGCGCGCCGAAGGCTACGACGCGCGCGGCCCGTTCTCGCCCGACACCGTGTTCATCGGCGCGCGGCGCGGCGATGTCGATGCGGTGGTGTCGATGTACCACGACCAAGGGCAGATCGCGATGAAGCTCATGGGTTTTGAACAGGGCGTGACCCTGCACGGCGGGCTGCCGGTGCCGGTCGCCACATCGGCCAGCGGCAGCGCCTTCGACATTGCCGGCAAGGGCATGGCACAGATCGAAGGGCTGCAGCAGGCCTTCGACCTGTGCGTGCGCATGGCGAGCGGCGTGCCTGTTCCAGCACCCGCCGAAACAGCAGTCGTCTGAGCTGCTGGCGCCGCAAAAGAAAAGGGCCGCATATGCGGCCCTTGGCAGAACGTTCAGGCGCTCGGCGGTTCGCCGTAAGCGTTGGACTCCGGCTGCGACGGCTGAACGAAGAAGTAGATCAGCACGAGATTGATCAGCGGGATGATCGACAGCAGCAAGAACCAGCCGCTCTTGCCGATGTCGTGCAGGCGGCGCACGCCCACCGCGAGTGCGGGCAGAAGCAAAGCCAGCGCTGCGATGAAATACACGTATTCATGGATCAAGCCCGTCACGACGAGCACCCCGAACTGGGCCAGAAAAAACCACCAGAATTCCGAACGCGACGCACGACCGGTGAAATCGGTGTACTTCGCAATGCACGTCTTGACCGCTGTTTGAAAGTCCATTGACTCGCTCCTCTTGATGAATCCCAGGGAAATTTCCCCGGGGCCATCATATCGGCGCACTGTGCAACGACAAACTCGGCCAAACCGGCCAGCACACTGCAAACCAATGGCCTAACGGCCTATGAAATAGCGCGTTGGACAGAGGCTTGCAGGGCTTGCAATGAGGTGTGCCGTCAGGCGCTCAGCCGCTTCAGCAGGCCGGCCGTCGAGGCGTCGAGCCCCGTGACATCGCCCGAGGCCAGGCGGGGCTCGATGTCGCGCGCCAGCACCTTGCCGAGCTCCACGCCCCACTGGTCGAAGCTGTTGATGCCCCACAGCGCGCCGCTGGTGAACACGCGGTGTTCGTACATCGCGAGGAAGGCGCCGAGTGCTTCGGGCGTGAGCTTCTCGAACACGAAGAAGGTGCTCGGCCGGTTGCCCGGAAAGTTCTTGTGGCCGCCTTCGTCGAGCTTGCCGACCATCAGCGCCTGCGCCTGCGCGAGCGCGTTGGCGAGCAGCTTGGGATGGTGGCCATCCAAGTCGTGCGAGGCGTCGCGCACCGCCATGAACTCGAGCGGGATCACGTCGGTGCCCTGGTGCAGCATCTGGAAGTACGCGTGCTGCCCGTTGGTACCGGGCTCGCCCCAGAGCACGGGCGAGGTGCCGAAGTCCAGCGGCGCGCCGCTCGCATCGACCTGCTTGCCGTTGCTTTCCATCTCGAGCTGCTGCAGGTAGGCCGGCACGCGCTTCAAGGCGCTGTGGTACGGCGCGATGCTGCGGCTCGTGAAGCGGTGGAAGTTGCGGTACCAGACGTCGAGCAGGCCCAGGCGCACCGGCAGGTTCTGCTCGAGCGGCGCGGTGCGGAAGTGCTCGTCCATCGCATGCGCGCCCGCCAGCAGCCGGCGAAAACCGTCGGCGCCGATGGCAAGCGCAATCGGCAGGCCGATGGCCGACCACAGCGAATAGCGGCCGCCCACCCAGCCCCAGAAGCCGAAGGTGGTGGCGATGCCAAACTTGTTCGCGGCCTCGACATTCGTCGTGAGCGCGGCGAAGTGGCCGGCGATGTCGGTGCCGCCCGACTGCTCGTACCAGCGCTTGGCCGAGAGCGCGTTGGTCATCGTCTCGGCCGTGGTGAAGGTCTTCGAGGCCACCAGGAACAGCGTGTGCTCGGGCGCAAGGCCCTTCAGCACGCCCGCCAGTTCGTGGCCGTCGACGTTCGACACGAAGTGAAAGCGCTTGCCGGGCGCCACGAACTCCGCGAGCGCCAGCACGGCCATCTGGGGGCCGAGGTCGGAGCCGCCGATGCCGATGTTGACCACGTCGGTGATCGTGTGGTCGCCGCGCACCTTCTCGGCATAGGCCAGCATCGCATCGAGCGTGGCGTGCACCTCGCGCAGCTCGTGGGCCGTCTGACGGCCGGTGGCCGCATCGGCCGGCGCGCGCAGCAGCGTGTGCAGCACGGCGCGGTCTTCGGTGTTGTTGATGTGCGCGCCCGAGAACAGCGCGTCGCGGTGGGCCTCGAGGCCGCACTCGCGCGCCAGCGCGAACAGCAGCGCCTCGGTGCGCGCGTCGATCAGGTTCTTCGACAGGTCGGCAAAGACGTGGGGCGCCTCCTGGCTGAAGCGCTCGAAGCGCCCGGCGTCGTCCACGAAGGCATGGCGAAGATCGAACTGGCGACCGGCCGTGTCGAAGCTGGACTGCAGTTGCGCCCAGGCCGGCGCGCGGTCACAGCGCAGGGTCATGGTCATGTTTACTTGCCGCTTTCCTGCATGAGCTTTTCGAGCTTCACGGCGTCGGCCGCGAAGGCGCGGATGCCCTCGGCGAGCTTCTCTGTGGCCATGGCGTCTTCGTTGAGCGCGAAGCGGAAGCCGGCCTCGTCGTAGCTCAGCTTCTCGGCGGTGCCGCTCGCGGCAGCCTTGGCATCGAGCGCGTGCGCGAGCGGCTCGTTGCTCGCGGCCAGCTCGGCCAGCAGCTCGGGGCTGATGGTCAGCAGGTCGCAACCCGCCAGCGCCTGGATCTGGCCGACATTGCGGAAGCTCGCGCCCATGACCTCGGTCTTGATGCCCTGCTGCTTGTAGTAGTTGAAGATTTCGCGCACCGACTGCACGCCCGGGTCGTTCGCGCCGGCGTTGGCCGCTTCGTCCCACTTGGCACCGGCCGACTTCTTGTACCAGTCGTAGATGCGGCCCACGAAGGGCGAGATGAGCTGCACGCCGGCCGCGCCGCAGGCCACGGCCTGCGCGAACGAGAACAGCAGCGTGAGGTTGGTGCGAATGCCCTTCTGCTCGAGCAGGCGCGCGGCCTCGATGCCCTCCCAGGTGGAGGCAACCTTGATCAGCAGGCGCTTCTCGGTGTCGATGCCTTCGGCCTTGTACAGCGCCACGATGCGCTCGCCGCGGGCCACGGTGGCCACGGTGTCGAACGAGAGGCGGGCGTCGACTTCGGTCGAGACGCGGCCCGGGATGATGGAGAGGATTTCGGTGCCGAAGCGCACCAGCAGGCGGTCGATGACTTCGTCGAGCGGCTTGCCGGTGTGCGCTTTCACGGTCTCGTCGAGCAGCGGCCGGTATTCGGCCTTCTGCACGGCCTTGAGGATCAGCGACGGGTTGGTGGTCGCGTCCTGCGGCTTGGAAATGCTGAGCTGCTTGAAGTCGCCGGTGTCGGCAACGACGGTGGTCCACTGGCGGAGGGCATCGAGTTGGTTCATGAAATCAATTATCCGGGGAGGGGTGTGACAAGTCCTGCACGCAGTTGCGCATCGGGCGATGTTTTCATGCGAACCGTAGCACGGGTTTTCGCGAAGCTCCATCGGCCTGCGGCGCGAAGGGTTGTCAGCCGTGCTGCCCTACAGGGGCTGTGGTCCGTGGCTGACGGCGACGGCCCCCGTCCGGCGGCTACCCTGAAGCAGACGCGGCAACTCTGCCCGACGACTTTCCCCTCAGGAGCCCCCATGACCTCTCGCCATCCACGCCCCGCGCCCGCCGGCCGCCCCTTCGACGACCGCCGCACCAGCAAGGCCATCGGCGTCATGGCCACGGCCTTCGTCGTGGGAGGGGTGGCCACCTGGTACGCGCTGGGCGCCGCGCGCACGGCCCATGCCCAGCCGGCCGGCCCCGCCGACGGTGCCCCGCTGATGCGCGCGCCGCTGCAGGTCGTGGCGCCGGTGGACCTGCACCGCTATGCCGGCCTCTGGCACGAACAGGCACGCCTGCCCAACCGGTTCCAGAAACAGTGCGCCGGCCCGGTGAGCGCCGAATACACGCCGCAGCCCGACGGCACCGTGCAGGTGCGCAACCGCTGCGTGCGCGCCGACGGCAACTTCGACGAGGCCATCGGCAGTGCGCGCGTGGTGCCCGTGGCCGGCCAACCCGGCGCGGGACGGCTGCAGGTGCGCTTTGCCCCTGCGTGGCTGAGCTGGCTGCCGATGGTGTGGGGCGACTACTGGATATTGAAGCTCGACCGCGACTACCAGGTGGCGCTGGTCGGCACGCCCGACCGTGAGTACCTTTGGGTGCTCTCGCGTGCGCCGCGCCTCGAAGACGACGCCCTGCAGGCCGAGCTGGACTACGCCCGCAGCCTGGGCTTCGACACCGACAAGGTGGTGCTCACCGGCAGGTAGCGCTGCAGCTGCGACGGCAGCATGGCCGGCGCGGTGCAATGGATGGCGTGCCAGCCGAAGGCGCGGGCCATCTCGACATTGGCGGCCGAGTCGTCGATGAACACGGTCTGCTCGGGATCGAGGCCGTGGCGCATGGCCAGCACCTCGTAGATCTCGCGCTCGGGCTTGAGAAACTTCACGTCGCCCGAGAACACGCCGCCGTCGAAACGCCGCATGAATGCATGCCGGCGCTCCAGAGCGCGGGCGAACGGCGCGGGCATGTTCGACAGGTAGTACAGCCGCAGCGGCTGGCCGGCGTCGCGGTGGGCGATGAGCTGCTCGAGCATCTCCAGCGTGACGTCGATCGGCTCCAGCCGCTCGCCCAGCCCGTCGAGCATGGCGTGCAGCGACGCGGCCGGCAGCGCCAGGCGGGCCGACATGCGGGCGATCGCATCGTCCAGCGTGCGGGTGCCGCAGTCGAAACCGGTCCAGTCGTCGTGATGGAAAAGGGCCCGGCCCAAGGCCGCGGCAGCGGCTTCAGTGGGGGCGTGAGGGGCAAGATGGGCCTGGACCAGCCGTGTCGGCTCCCAGGCGAACAGCACGGCGCCAAGATCGAAAACCACGTTCATGGCGCCATTGTTTCATGCGCCGGGCACCACGCTCACGCCATGGGTTCCAAGCGACAAGGTGGTCTGCGTGCCGGCCGCCAGCGGGTGCGACAGGTCGGTCGAGACCACGAAGACCGGCCCCAGCGGCGTGTCGAAGCCGTATTCGTAGTAGCTGCCGAGGTAGGCCGCCTTGCGCAACGTGGCGGGCAGGCCGTCGAGCGCGCCGATGTCCCAGGCCTCGGGCCGCACCGCCACCTTCACCGTGCCGGGCGCCACCGCGTAGCGCGGCTGCAGCCGCAGCGGGCCGAGCGTGACGCTGCCGTCGGCCTGCGCCACGGCCGGAAACACCATCGCCTCGCCCATGAAGCCGGCGACGAATTCGCTCTCGGGGCGGCCGTAGAGCTGCTCGGGCGTGCCGCGCTGGGCGATCACGCCGTGGTCCATCACGATGATCTGGTCGCTCACGGCCAGCGCCTCGCTCTGGTCGTGCGTCACGTAGGCCACGGTGAGCTTCAGGCGCTGCTGCAGCGATCGGATTTCCTCGCGCATCTCGCGCCGCAGCCGGGCGTCGAGGTTGGACAGCGGCTCGTCGAACAGCAGCACCGCGGGCTCGAGCACCAGCGCGCGCGCCAGGGCCACGCGCTGCTGCTGGCCGCCCGACAGCTCGCTGGGCAGGCGCTCGTCGAAACCGACGAGGCCAACGCCCCTGAGCGCCTCGCGCGCCCGCACCGTGGCCTCGTCCTTCCTCACGCCGCTCATGCGCAGGCCGTAGCCCACGTTCTCGATCACGTTCATGTGCGGGAACAGCGCGTAGCTCTGGAACATCATGCTCACGTTGCGCTCGCCCGGGCCGAGCGTGGTGACGTCGCGCCCGCCCATGAAGATCGACCCCGAGGTCGGCGACTCGAGCCCCGCGATCATGCGCAGCGTGGTCGTCTTGCCGCAGCCCGAGGGACCGAGGATGGTGGTGAGCGTGCCCACGGGCACCTCGAAGCTGATGCCCTTGACGGCCATCGGCCCGTTCTTGTCCGCGCCGTAGCGCTTGGTGACGTTGCGGAATTCGATGCCGTTCATACGGAGAGGCTTTCCATTTTGTGATGTCCCTGATGCGGCGGCGCAGTGCCGCGCCGCCCCAGCTTGCGCTCCCCGACCACGAACTGCACCAGCGCGATCGCCAGCGACATCAGGATCATGAGCACCGTGCAGTACGCGAGCGCGATGCCGTAGTCGCCATTGCCGACGCGGCCGATGATGTAGGTGGTGGCCAGTTCGTTCTCGGCCGTGACCAGGAAGATCACCGCGCTCACCGTCGTCATGGCGCGCACGAAGCTGTAGACCAGCGCGGCCACCAGCGCGGGCTTGAGCAGCGGCAGCACCACCTTGAAGAGCGTCTGCGAGGTCGAGGCGCGCAGCATCAGCGAGGCTTCGTCGAGCGAGCGGTCGAGCTGCTTGAAGGCCGCCGTGCCGGCCCGCACGCCCACCGGCAGGTTCCGGAACATGAAGCACAGCACGATGATCAAGCCGGTGCCCGTGAGCTCCAGCGGCGGCACGTTGAAGGCCAGGATGTAACTCACGCCGAGCACCGTGCCCGGAATCGCAAAAGCCAGCAGCGCGCCGAACTCGAAGATGCCCTGACCCTTGAACTCGTTGCGTGCCAGCAGCCATGCAATCAGCAAACCCAGCGCGGCGGTGATCGGCGCCGAGATGCCCGCGAGCTTGAGCGTGGTGATCAGCGAGTTCCACGCGGTGCCGGCCCACACCAGCCCGAACTGGCCCCACTCCAGCGCGAAGGCGCTCTTGAAGTGGTTGAGCGTGAAGCTGTAGTCACGCCCCCAGGTCTGCACGAAGCCGCCCGCGAAGGCGAACAGGTAGACCACGGCGGTGAAGGCGATCCACGGCAGCGCGATGCACTGGATGGTGCGGCGCACGCCGTCGGGCAGCGGCATCGCAATGCCCGCGTCGCCCTTGCCGCTCACGGTCGTGTAGTTCTGCTTGCCGAGCACCCCGCGCTGCAGCGCGAACACGCCGAGCGCGAACAGCGTGAGCACCCAGGCCAGCGAGGCTGCGCGGCCCTGGTCGTACTGCGCGCCGACGATGGCAAAGAAGATGTCGGTCGACAGCACCGAGAACTGGCCACCCACCACCACCGGGTTGCCGAAGTCGGCAATGCTCTCGATGAAGCCGACCAGGAAGGCGTTGGCCAGTCCGGGCTTGAGCAACGGCAGCGTGACGGTGAAAAAGGCGCGGCGCCGGTCGGCGCGCAGCATCTGCGCGGCCTCTTCGAGGCTGGGCGCGATGCCCTGCACCACACCGCGCATGATCATGAAGGCGATGGGCGTGAAGGCGAACAGCTGCGCCACCAGCACGCCCGGCATGCCGTAGAACCAGCGCGTGGGTTCGATGCCGAACACGCTTTCGAGCACCTGGTTGACGATGCCCGCGCGGCCGAACAACAGGATCAGGCCGAGCCCGACGACGAACGGCGGCGTGATGATCGGCAACAGCGCCAGCACCCGCAGCGCACCCTGCCCGCGCTGGCTGCCGCGCTCGGCCATCAGCGCCATCAGCGTGCCGAGGAAGGTGGTGCCGGCCGCAGTGAGCAGCGCCAGCACCAGCGTGTTCCACGCGACGCCGCAGCGCACCCCGCCCGCAAGGCAGCCCAGGCCCCAGATGCGCTCGGTGAACACGCGTGCGATGAAGGCCGTGATCGACCACTGCCCGTCTTCGTTGAAGAACGCGCCCGACAGCGCCTTGCTCACCGGGTAGGCGATGAACAGCGCCATCAGCACGCCGCAGCCGACGACCGCGGCAGAGACGAAGAGGTCACCCTTGAACAGGCCGAGCCGCGCGATGCCGAAGGCAGCGAGCATCACAAGCGCCGTCAGCGCCACGAAGCCGCCCGCGCCGATGCCGAATTGGTTGACGGCCAGCTCGCCGAACTGCGTATTGAGTGCCGCAACGCTCCAGCCGCGCGCGCCGATGGTGAAGCCCGCCACCGCCAGCCCGATGGCGCCAATCGCGCCGCCCGCCAGCAGCCAGCGCCCCTGCGCCTTGCCGGCCGGCAAGGCCGCACCGACGGCGCACAGCAGCAAACCGGCCAGCCCGATGAAGAGCCAACTGCGGCCCTGCGTGGCCGCTTGCATCAGCCCATTGGCGCCCTCTGCACTGCCGAACACCTGCGGAACGGCTTCGTACCAGGTGGCATCCTGGATCGCATACCAGGGCAGCACGAGGTAGGCCGCGAAGCCCAGCACGACCCAGGCCCAGATCCAGCGCCGTGCGCGCCGGGCGGCCGCGAGAGACGCCGGGTTGACCGGCGCGCCTTCGTTGGAACGCGCTTCCACTTAGCGCGGCAGCGAATTGACGTCTTTTTCCCAGCGCGCGATGAGGCGGCGACGCTCGGCGCTGGCGCCGTACTTGGCGTAGTCGTAGTTGATGAACTTGATCTTCTTGAAGTCAGGAATGCGCGGGTCGAGCTTGGCGGTCGCGTTGCTCGGCAGCTGGAACTGCTTGTTGGCGGCGCCGAGTTCCTGCGCGGCGGGCGTGAGCGCCCATTCGTAGAACTTCTTGGCGGCGTCGAGGTTGCGCGCGCCCTTGATGATGCTCATGGAGCCGATCTCGGCGCCGGTGCCGTCGCTGGGCGTGATGGTCTCGACCGGGAAGCCCTGCATCTTCTCGCCCGGGCCGTCGTGCACGAAGCTGATCGACACGGCCGTTTCGCCACGCGCCACCGCCTTGATCGGGCCGGTGCCCGAGCGGGTGTACTGGCCGACGTTCTTGTGCAGCGCCTTGAGGTAGTCGAAGGCCTTGTCCTCGCCCATGAGCTGCACCAGCGTGGCGATCATGGTGTAGGCCGTGCCGCTCGATGCCGGGTTGGCCACCTGGATGTCTCCCTTGTACTCGGGCTTGAGCAGGTCGGTCCAGGTCTTGGGCACGGGCAGCTTCTTCTTGGCGAGCAGCTCGGGGTTGTAGCCGAAGCCCAGCGGGCCCGAGTAGATGCCCACGGTCTTGTAGCCCGATTGCTTGGCCTGCTGCTGCGCCCAGGGGTGCAGCTGCGACAGCGTGGGCGACTTGTATTCGAGCGTGAGCCCCTGCTCGGCCGCCTGCAGGTGCGGGTCGCCCGTGCCGCCGAACCAGACGTCGGTCTTGGGGTTGTCCTTCTCGGCGATGAGCTGGGCCAGCGCCTCGCCCGAGCCCTTGAGCGCCATGTTGATGCGCACGCCCGTGGTGCGGGCGTAGACGGTGGAGATCACGTTGCACCACTCGGCCTGCACCGAGCAGATGACGTTGACGGTTTGCGCCGACGCGACGGCCGACAGACCCAGCAGCGCGGCTGCCGTGAAAAGCTTCTTCATTGGTATTCCCCTGCCTCGGACATAAAAAAAGGCCTTGCGGCCTTGGGGCAGCGTAGCTTTAGTACAGGTGTGCCGAATCGGTACAAGTACCATCGCGACTGGCACATTGCCTGCTCGGCATCCAGACAAAAGGAAAGTTTTCTCATGAGCTTCGATCTCGTTCTGTTCGGCGGTACTGGCGACCTTGCGTGGCGCAAACTGATGCCCGCTTTGTTCCAGGCCTTCAGGCACGGCAGCCTGCCGCAGGACGGGCGCATCGTCGGCGTGGCACGCGACGACCTGTCGGACGACCAGTACCGCGAACTGATCCAGTCGCGCTTCAGCGCCGTCGAAGGCGCCAAGCGCCCCTCCCCCGAGGAGTTCAAGAAGTTCGCGTCCATGCTGCACTACCTGCGCATGGACCTGTCCAAGCCCGCCGACTACGCCAGCCTGGCCGAGCTGCTCCAGCAGCGCGACGCAAAAACGGTCGTGATGTACGTAGCCACGGCGCCCGCGCTCTTCACGCAGGTGGTCGAGCAGATCGCCGCCGCCGGGCTCAACGGCCCGCGCACCCGCGTCGTGCTCGAGAAGCCGCTGGGCCACGACCTGGCCTCCAACCGCGCCATCAACGCCGCGGTGGGCAAGGTGCTCGAGGAGAAACAGGTCTTTCGCATCGACCACTACCTGGGCAAGCCCTCGGTGCAGAACCTGTTCGCGATGCGCTTCGGCAACGCGCTGTTCGAACCCATCTGGCGCCGCGAGCACATCGCCAACATCCAGATCACCATGGCCGAAGACCTCGGTGTGGAAAAGCGCGGCGCTTTCTACGACCAGACCGGCGCGCTGCGCGACATGGTGCAGAACCATGCGCTGCAGCTGCTGTGCGCCGTGGCCATGGAGCCGCCGATCAACGCGCACGCCGACGCCATCCGCGACGAAAAGCTCAAGGTGCTGCGCGCCCTCAAGCCCTGGACGCCAGAGAGCCTGGGCCTGCACGCGGTGCGCGGCCAGTACACGGCCGGCACGGCCTACGGCGAGCGGGTGCAG
This sequence comes from Variovorax paradoxus, assembly GCF_009498455.1. Taxonomy (NCBI): domain Bacteria; kingdom Pseudomonadati; phylum Pseudomonadota; class Betaproteobacteria; order Burkholderiales; family Comamonadaceae; genus Variovorax; species Variovorax paradoxus. The sequence goes on from NZ_CP045644.1 coordinate 288,066, forward strand.
GGCTACCGCGACGAGCCGGGCGTGAACCCCGACAGCCGCACCGAGACCTTCGTGGCACTGCGCACCGAAATCGCCAACTGGCGATGGGCCGGCGTGCCCTTCTACATCCGCACCGGCAAGCGGCTGGCCTCGCGCGACGCGCGCATCGAAGTCAACTTCCGCCCGACGCCGCACGCGATCTACCGCGCGCCCGCGGGAAACGTCAACAAGCTGGTGATCAACCTGCAGCCGAAGGACGGCCTGGAGCTGCACATGCTCGCGCAGGCCCAGGACAACCGCCAGCGCGGCGGCAACGGCCACGCCAGCGCCGCGCAGCTGGCGCCGGTGCAGCTCGACCTCGATTTCGACAAACGCTTCGGCGCCGAGCGCGTGGGCGCCTACGAACGCCTGCTGCTCGACGTGATCGACGGCCGCCTCAACCTGTTCGTGCGCAGCGACGAACAGGAAGAAGCCTGGCGCTGGGTCGAACCGCTCATCGACAGTTGGGAATCCGACGGCGGCCCGCGCCCCTATGCGGCCGGCACCTGGGGCCCCAGCGCATCGAGCGCCATGATCGCGCGCGACGGCTTCGCCTGGGGCGAAGAGCAGTAACGCAGCAGCAGGCTGCGCGGCCTTCCTTCAGCCGAACTGAAGGCAGCGCATGCCGAGCGTGCCCGACTGGAAGCCTTCGTAGACGGTCTTCGCACGCTCGCCCGGCGCCGCAGCGCCCAGGGCATACAGGAAGGGAAAGTAGTGGTCCGGCGTGGCCACGGCGGTCGACGCCCCTTCGAGCTTCTGGTAGTCGATGAGCGCGCGGTCGTCCCGGCCGGCCAGCGCGGCTTTCACCGCATCGTCGAAAGACTGCGCCCACGGGCGACTGGCCTTCGGGCCATCGGGCGTGCCGCGGTCGGTCACGCGCAGGTTGTGCACGACGTTGCCGCTGCCCATCACGAGCACGCCTTGGTCACGCAACGCCGCCAGGTCACGCCCCACCGCATGATGGAACGCCGCCGGCTTGTCGTAGTCGATGCTGAGCTGGAAGACCGGCACGTCGGCCTTCGGGTACAGGTGCTTCAGCACGCTCCAGGTGCCGTGGTCCAGCCCCCACTGCTCGGTGGCGATGACCGGCGTCTGCTTGACCGCGCCGACCGCCTCGCGCGCGAGCGCGGGCTGACCCGACGCGGGGTATTCGATGTCGAACAGCGCCTGCGGAAAACCGCCGAAATCGTGGATCGTCTTGGGCCGCGTCTGCACCGTGACGCCGGTTGCGCCCTGGCTGAGCCAGTGCGCCGACACGCTGAGGATCGCCGTCGGACGCGGCAGCTCACGGCCCCAGGCGGCGAGGCGGCGCGTGAAGGCGTTGTCCGCGAGCGCATTCATCGGCGAGCCATGGCCGATGAAAATCACGGGCATGCGGCGCGCGGGTGCTGCGCCGGCCGCGTGCGCGATCTCGGTCATCGACGCCAGCGCGGCGGTCGCGCCCAGCGCCGAGCCCATGAGAAAGCCGCGGCGGCCGAGCAGGCGGGTCGCCCAAGAGGAAGGGATCGTCGGAGGTGTCATGGTTTCGTTCGGGACAAGCGCCGGACTCTGCCTGATCTCTCGCGGCGCCGCAGTGCCTTTACGCACACTTCGGCCGATCTCCTTCCGCTTCGGTGACGTACCTTCAGATCCGCCCTTCCTCCACCGCGTGGCAGGCGACCTGCACGCCCTTCAGGCTCATCAGCGACGGCCGCTCCGACGAGCAGCGCGCATTGGCATGCGGGCAGCGCGGATGAAAGGCGCAGCCGGTCGGCGGGTTCAGCGGGTTCGGCACTTCGCCCTGCACCGGCGTGCGCGCACGGCCGGTGTGCTTCATCTGCGGGATCGCGTCGAGCAGCATGCGCGTGTACGGATGCTGCGGCTCGGCGAAGAGCTTCTGCTTGTCCGCCACCTCGACCAGCCGGCCCAGGTACATCACGCCAACCTGGTCGGCCACGTGACGCACCACGGCGAGGTTGTGCGAAATGAAGAGGTACGTCAGGCCCTGCTCGCGCTGCAGGTCTTTCATGATGTTGAGCACCTGCGCCTGCACGCTCACGTCGAGCGCCGAGGTGGGCTCGTCGCACACCAGGAACTCGGGCTGCGTGGCGAGCGCCCGCGCAATCGAAATGCGCTGGCGCTGGCCGCCCGAGAACTGGTGCGGGTACTTGCTCATGTCCAGCGGCGAGAGGCCGACCGACTGCAGCAGCTCGCCCACGCGCTGGCGCAGCGCGTCCTTGTCGCTCAGGATGCCGTGCTCGCGCAGCGGCTCGCCGATGATGTCCTCGACGATCCAGCGCGGGTTGAGGCTCGCGTAGGGGTCCTGAAAGATCATCTGGATGCGACGGCGCAGCTGCCGGCCTTCGGGCGTCTTGAACGCGGCGTGCGCGTCCTGCCCGTCGAACTGCAGGCCGCCGCGCGTGGGCGCATACAGCCCCACCAGCAGGCGCGCCACGGTGCTCTTGCCGCAACCCGATTCGCCGACCAGCGCGAGCGTCTTGCCGCGCTCGATGGAAAAGCTCACGCCGTCCACCGCATGCAGCAGCACGCGCGGCTTGCGTTCCAGCACGCGGTTGAGCCAGGGCGGCGAGACGTCGAAGGTGCGCGCGAGGTCGTGCGCGACCACGAGCGGCTCGCCGGTCTTTGTGGCCGCAGCGTCCTTGCGGGGTTCGGTCACGGCGCTCATCGGGTCACCTCCGCGAGGGGTTCGGCCGCTTCGGGCGTAGCGCGCTCGCCGGACGCCAGGGCGTCGTGGTGCTGCGCGGCGATCTCGGCCTGTCCCGCATGCGGGTCGGCGGCGTCGTGCAGCCAGCAGGCGGCGCGCGTGGCGCCCGCATGCATCAGCTCGGGCCGTTCGGTCAGGCAGCGCGCAAAGGTGCGCGGGCAGCGCGGGTTGTAGGCACAGCCGGTCGGAATGGCATTGAGCCGCGGCATGGCGCCGTCGATCTGGTTGAGCCGTTCGCGATCGATCGTCATGTCGGGAATCGACGCCATCAGGCCCGAGGTGTAGGGGTGCGCGGGCTGGTGGATCACCTCATGCACCGGGCCGATCTCGGCGATGCGGCCCGCGTACATCACGGCCACGCGATCGCAGGTCTCGGCGATCACGCCCATGTCGTGCGTGATGAGCATCACGGCCGCGCCACGGTCTTTGCAGACCTGCTTGAGCAGCTGGATGATCTGCGCCTGGATCGACACGTCGAGCGCGGTGGTCGGCTCGTCGGCCACGATGAGCTTGGGCTCGGCCGCGAGCGCGAGCGCAATCACCACGCGCTGGCGCATGCCGCCCGAGAACTGGTGCGGAAAGTGGTCGATGCGCTGTTCGGCGGCGGGAATGCCGGTGTCCTGCAGCAGGCCGATGGCACGCTTGCGCGCTTCCGATTCAGTCACCGGCAGGTGCGTGCGGATGGTCTCGATGAGCTGGCGGCCCACCGTGTACAGCGGGTTCAGCGAGGTCAGCGGGTCTTGAAAGATCGCGCCGATCTTGCGGCCGCGGATGGGCCGCATCGCATCGAAGCCGAGGTTGTCGATGCGCTGGCCTTCGAGCAGGATCTCGCCGCTGGCCACGCGGCCCGGCGGTTCGAGCAGGCCGATGATGGCCGCGCCCGTGAGCGACTTGCCCGCACCCGATTCGCCCACCACGCCGAGGATTTCTCCGGGCGCGATGTCGAAGGAAATACGGTCGATCGCACGCAGCGTGCCGCGGCGGTGCGGAAATTCGACGACGAGGTCTTTGACCTGGAGCAGCGTCATGGGGCGTTGTCCTTTTCTGTTCAGCGCAAGCGCGGATTGAGCGCGTCGCGCAGCCAGTCGCCGAGCAGGTTCACGCTGAGTGCAATGAGCACCAGCATCAGGCCTGGGAACACCGTGATCCACCATTCGCCCGAGAACAGGTACTGGTTGCCGATGCTGATGAGCGTGCCCAGCGAGGGCGAGGTTGGCGGCACGCCGACACCCAGGAACGACAGCGTCGCCTCCGTGATGATCGCGGTCGCGACCTGGATGGTGGCCAGCACCATCACCGGCCCCATCACGTTGGGCAGCACGTGGCGCAGCATGATGCGCAGCGGCGCCACGCCGGTGACGCGCGCGGCCTGCACGTACTCCTTGTTGCGCTCCACCAGCGTGGAGCCGCGCACGGTACGTGCGTACTGCACCCAGCCCGTGAGCGAGATCGAAATGATCAGCACGCCGAAGGCCAGCGATTCGTGCGCGCTCGGAAAGAGCGCACGGCCGACGCCGGCGATGAGCAGCGCGACCAGGATGGGCGGGAACGACAGCATCACGTCGCACACGCGCATGAGGAAGGAGTCGAGCCAGCCGCCGAAGAAACCGGCCAGCAGGCCGAGCACCACGCCGACGACGACGGACAGCACCACCGACACCACGCCGACGATCAGCGAGATGCGCGCGCCGTAGATCACGGCCGACAGAATGTCGCGGCCCTGGTCGTCGGTGCCGAGCAGGTATTTGGACGAGCCTTCGGCGCTCCAGGCCGGCGGCAGGCGGGCGTCACCGAGTTCGAGGGTGGCGAGGTCAAAAGGATTGTGCGGCGACACCCATCCGGCGAACACCGAACAGAAGACGCACACCAGCGCAATGACGGCGGCGGCGATCGCCACCGGCGAGGTTCGGAAGCTGTAGCCGACATCGCTGTCGAGCCAGCGGGCAAGGGTTGTTTTCATCGCCGGGCCGCGCCGAGGGGAGCGTGGGGGTTATTTTTCATCGTGAAGCAAAAAAGAATGGGCCCGCAATAAGCGGGCCCATGGTCGGGCCGCTCAGGCAGCGGCCCAGGGTCGACTTACTTGATGCTCATCCACTTGAAGTACATGAAGTTGTCGGCCAGCTGCACCAGCTCGACCTTCTTGCTCACGCCCCAGGCCAGCGACTGCTGATGCAGCGGCAGGTGGCCGATGTCGTCGGAATGGACCTTGAAGGCTTCCTTGATCATCTCGTTGCGCTTGCCCTTGTCCGACTCGGACTGGATCTTCTTGGTCAGCTCGTCGAGCTTGGGGTTGCAGTAGGCGCCCAGGTTGAACTGGCCCGTGCCCTTGTCGTCGGGGCACGAGGTGAGCGAGCTCAGCGCGTTGTGCGAGTCGTAGGTGGTCGGGGTCCAGCCCAGCATGTAGAAGCTGGTGTCGCGGCGCAGGATCTTCGGGAAGTAAGTGCCCTTGGTCTCGGCCACGAGGTTGATCTTCACGCCGATCTTCGCGAGGTTGGCGGCCACGCTCTGGCAGATCTGGCCGTCGTTGACGTAGCGGTCGTTCGGGCAGTTCATCGAGACTTCAAAGCCATTCGGGTAGCCGGCTTCGGTCAGCAGCTTCTTGGCGGCATCCACGTCGAAGGGCAAGCGCTTGTCCTGGTCGGCGGTCCAGCCGTTGATGCCCGGGCCGACAAGCAGCGCGGTGGGCTTGGAGGCGCCGCGCATCACGGTGCGCTGAATGCCGGCAATGTCGATGGCCTGGTAGAAGGCCTGTCGCACGCGCTTGTCCTTGAACGGGTTCTTGCCCTTCACGTTCGAGTACTGCAGCTCGTCGCGCTTCTGGTCCATGCCTAGGAAGATGGTGCGCATCTCGGGGCCGGTGATGACGCGTGCATTGGGCGCGGCGTTGATGCGCGCGATGTCCTGCACGGGCACGGGTTCCATCACGTCGACTTCGCCGGAGACCAGCGCGGCCACGCGGGTCGCGGGGTTGGCGATGGGCGTGAACACGATCTCCTGCGCGTTGCCGTCGATCTTGCCCCAGTAGGTGCCGTTGCGCGTGAACACGGTGCGCACGTTGGGCTGGCGCTCGCGCACGCGGAACGGGCCGGTGCCGTTGGCCTTGAACGAGGCGGTGTTCTCGATGCCCTTGCGGCGGTCGACGGGCTTGGTGGCCTGGTTTTCCTCGCACCACTTCTTGCTCATGATCATGGTGAGCGAGATCACGTCGGGCAGGATCGGGAACGGGCCGTTGGTTTCGATTTCGACGGCGAGGTCGCCGACCTTGCGCACGGCCTTGATCTCGCTGAGCGTGGCCTTCATGTCGGAGCCGTCGCCCTGCGCACGCGCGAAGCTGAACACCACGTCGTCGGCGCTGAACGGCGTGCCGTCATGGAACACGACGCCCTTGCGCAGCTCGAAGCGCCACACGTTCGGCGAGGTCTGCTTCCAGCTCGTGGCCAGCAGCGGTGCCAGGCTCAGGTCCTTGTTGCGGCCCACGAGAGTTTCATAGACGTTGGCGGTGACGCTCAGTTGCAGCGACTCGTTGAGCGAGTGCGGGTCGAGCGACAGGGCGTCGCCCTGGTTCGCGATGCGGATGGTCTGCGCGCTGGCGACCATGCTGACGGCGCTCAGAGCGCACAGGACAGCGACCGCGGCCGCCTTCTTCTTGAAACTCATGGGAACACTCCTCGGGTTGGGATCAAAAAACACATCAAGAAGCCGCGGTGGCGGCTGCTTGCTCTGGCTGCGTACCGCGGGTGGCGGCAAGCGGCATGCCCCGCTCGATCAGCCCCGCATGCAATGCGGCGCCGAGCGGCAGGATCTCGTCGTTGAAGTCGTAGCGGCTGTTGTGCAGGAAGGCGCCGCTGCGGGCGTCCTGGCCGATGCGCAGATAAGCACCGGCCTTCTTCTGCAGCATGAAAGAGAAATCTTCGGCGCCCATGCTGGGCTCCAGGTTGCGGTCGACGTTCTTCGCGCCGACCAGCGACTCGGCCACGTCGGCCGCGAACATCGCTTCGGGCGCGGTGTTGATCGTGGCCGGGTAGATGCGCTCGTACTTGATCGTCGCGGTCGCACCAAAGCCGGCGGCAATGGCCGTGCACAGCTCGCTCAGGCGCTGCTCGACCTGCGCCTGCACGCGCGCGCTGAAGGTGCGCACGGTGCCGACCAGCGTGGCCTCGCCCGGGATCACGCTCATGGCGCCGAGATCGCCGGCCTGCACGGCGCAGATGCTGACGACGGCCGCGTCGATGGGACGCACGCTGCGCGACACGATGGTCTGCGCCGCGGTGATGATGTGCGCGGCCACCACGACGGGGTCGATGGTCTGGTACGCATGAGCACCATGGCCACCCTTGCCCTTGACCTCGATCGTCACGCGATCGGCCGCGGCCATCATCGCGCCGCGGTTGATGCCCACGGTGCCGGCCGGCATCGCGGGCCAGTTGTGCATCGCATAGACGGCGTTCACCGGAAAGCGATCGAACAGGCCGTCTTCGATCATCACGCGCGCGCCGGCAAAGCCTTCTTCGCCGGGCTGGAAGATCAGCACCGCGGTACCGTCGAAGTCGCGCGTCTCGGCCAGGTAGCGCGCGGCGCCGACGAGCATGGCGGTGTGGCCGTCGTGGCCGCAGCCGTGCATCAGGCCGTCGTTGGCGGAGCGCCAGCCGAAGTCGTTGTCCTCGCGCATGGGCAGCGCGTCCATGTCGGCACGCAGGCCGATCATGCGACCGCTGGCCGTCGACTTGCCGCGGATGACGCCGACGACGCCGGTCTTGCCGATGCCCTCGTGGATCTCGTCCACGCCGCACGCGCGCAGCGCTTCGCGCACGCGACCGGCGGTGTAGACCTCCTCGAAGCCGAGCTCGGGGTGGGCGTGCAGGTCGCGGCGGAAGGCCGTGATCTCGGGGTAGAAGCTGGCGATGTGCGCGAAGGCCCGGCCGGAGGCCTGCAGGCGCGGCGCTGCAGCGGCCGTTGCTGTTGCGGCGGCACTCACCTCAATGGCCTCCCGCCTTGCCCACGCGCAGCCGAGGATCGACCACGAAGTACAACAGGTCGACCACGAGGTTGATCACCACGAAGATCAGCGCGATCAGGCACAGGTAGGCGGCCATCACGGGGATGTCCGCGAAGGTCACGGCCTGGATGAAGAGCAGGCCCATGCCGGGCCACTGGAACACCGACTCCGTGATGATCGCGAAAGCGATCAGCCCGCCGAGTTGCAGACCCGTGATGGTCATGACCGGCACCAGCGTGTTCTTGAGCGCGTGGCCGAAATGGATCGCGCGGTTCGACAGGCCCCGTGCGCGCGCGAACTTGATGTAGTCGGTGCGCAGCACCTCGAGCATCTCGGCGCGCACCAGCCGCATGATCAGCGTGAGCTGGAAGATCGCCAGCGTCACCGCCGGCAGGATGATGTGGTGCCAGCCGTCGGCCTTGAAGAGCCCACTGGTCCACCAGCCGAACTGCACCGTATCGCCGCGCCCGAAGCTCGGGAACCAGCCCAGCGTCACAGCGAAGACGAGAATCAGCAGGATGCCGATCAGGAAGGTGGGCAGCGACACGCCGAGCAGCGACACAGTCATGAACACCTGGCTCATGAAGGTGCCACGGCGCAGAGCGGTGTACACGCCCATCGGAATGCCGACGAACAGCGCCAGGGCCGCGGCCACCAGTGCGAGTTCGAGCGTGGCCGGGAAGCGCTCGCCGATCAGGCGCGACACCTTGGCGCCCTGGCGCAGGCTCAGGCCGAACTCGCCTTGTGCGGCATTGACGAGGAAATGCCAGAACTGCACGAAGAAGGGTCGGTCGAGCCCCAATGCGGCGCGCATTTCACGGATCTGGTCGGGCTTGGCGTCTTGTCCCAGCAGGAACACGACCGGGTCGCCGACATATTGAAAGAGGAGGAAGGCGATGAACGCGACCGCGATCATCACGATCACGGCCTGGATCAGGCGGCGCAGTACAAAGGCAGTCATTCAACAACAATAGTGATCGCGGCATGCTAGCAGTGCAAGCAGCGTGCCCGCACGGGGGTTCCCCCGGGGTGCACACAGATGGTGCTCTTTGCCAACACTGCCCGGCCTCGCGATGACGGCGCACCAATGAAAAAAGCCACCCGGCTTGCGCCGGGTGGCTTTTGGTCTTTCGATTCGAAGCTGGCTTACGCCAGCATCAAATTAGAAAGCGTGACGGATACCGAAGTCGTAGCCGGTCGAGTTCTTCGGGGTGAAGACACCGTTGTTGATGAAAGCCGGGCCGCCAACGGTCAGAGCTGCACCGTTCTTGTTGCTCACGCGAGCAACGGTAGCGTACAGAGCCGTGCGCTTCGACAGGTTGTGCACGTAGCCGAGTGCCAGCTTGTTGGCCTTCGGGTCAGCGATACGCGGGCCGAAGAACACTTCAGGACGGTTGTAGTCGTACTTGACGTGCGAGTACGAAGCGCGGATCAGGCCAGCACCGACGGGCACGGTCACGCCCAGCAGGTAACCGGTCAGGTCGACGTCAGGCGTAGCAGCAAGGGGGGTGACTTCGTAGTCAGCCTTGTTCTTGACGCGCGACAGTTCACCGAACAGCTTCACGGGACCGAAGTCGTACGAAGCGCCCAGGTTCAGCGTGTTGACCTTGTTGGTCACGCCAGCGTAGAACTGGTCACCCGAGGTGCTGCTGCCATAAGCCAGCGCGACGTCCAGAGGACCGTTGGCGTAGCCGAAGCGGCCACCGACGTAACGACCGGTGCGCGAGTTGTTCGCAACGTTAGGCGTAGCCAGACCAGGGCTGAACTTGTCCTTTTCGTGGAAGCCGTACTGCACTTGGCCGTAGAAGCCGCCCAGGTTCGGGGGCAGGAAGTAGCCGATGGTGTTGCTGGCGCGAACGTAGTTCGGGTTGCCACCGAAGCCACCCGAACCGCCGGTGGTGTTGAAACCGCTGGCCGTCGAGATCAGGTTGGTGCCAACGCCGTTGGTGCCGAACGGATCGAACACGGTGTCGTTCCAGAACGTCGGGGTGTAATCACGACCCAGGCGAACTTCACCGAAACCACCCGACAGGCTCACGGTCGAGCGACGAGCGAACGTCGACACGCCGGTTGCGCCGTCGTCATTGGTGATCGGGGCTTCGAGCCAGAAGCTGGCTGCCAGACCGCCACCCAGGTCTTCCGTACCACGGAAGCCCAGACGGCTGGAGTTGTAACCCGAGTTAGCCAGAGCCGTACGGCTGACCTTGACGCTGCCTTGGTTCAGGTAGAACGGGTTGTAGATCGGGAAGCCAGCAGCGTTGTACGTCACGCCGTTGTTCTGATCACGCGAGGTGGACGAGTAGCCGCTGATCGACGCGTCGACCACACCAAACAGAGTGACGGACGACTGAGCCGAGGCAACACCGGCAACAGCCAGGGCAGCCAGAGCAACTAGAGATTTTTTCATTGCAAGTTTCTCCAAGGTTAAACATAGGGCTCCGGTGCGAAGGGCTCACCGTGACTGGCACTTTGTGCTCCCACCGGACCCCGGGCCAACCTCCTTTTGGGAAGTTGATGCTATTGCACCAGAGCCACTGCAACAGGGCAAAACAAATCGCCCTAAATCTTGGAAGCCCCGCGTGTTTCGTTGCAGTCGTGCAACAAAGGACTTAGGCAGGTCGTTTTTCCACGATGTGAAACAAAATGTGGCCGTCTTGCATCGTCAGGTAGGTGGGTTCAAATAGGCCCATGACCGCTCTGATCGACTCGACCCTGACTGCCGCCGATGCAGCTTTGCGCACGCTTTTTGCCCGATCTCATGCCACCCGGTCGCTTCCACCCGCGATCCTGCCGCAAGGTGAAATGACCGAATCGGAGCGGCGCGAGGCCGGCGCACTGATGCGCGTGAACCATGTCGGCGAAGTGTGTGCTCAGGCGCTGTACACCGCCCAAGCCGCTGTGACGCGCGACCCGGCATTGCGGGCCCATTTCTTGGAAGCCGCCCACGAGGAAACAGATCACTTGGCGTGGACCCGGCAACGGCTGGACGATCTGGGGGCCCGCCCCTCGCTCCTGAATCCGCTCTGGTACGCAGGCGCCTTCGGTCTCGGCCTGATTGCCGGGCGCCTGGGCGATCCCTTGAGTCTCGGCTTCGTCGCCGAAACCGAGCGGCAGGTGGAAGCGCACCTCGAAAGCCACTTGGACCGCCTGCCAGCAGCCGACTACGCCTCCCGGGCCGTGGTCGAGCAGATGAAGATCGACGAAGCACGCCATGCCACGCAAGCCGTTGACGCAGGTGCGGCGGACCTACCGGCACCGGCCAAGGCACTGATGCGCGTCGCCTCGAAGGTCATGACGACCATCGCGCACCGCATTTAAGGCCCAGGTCGCGCCGCACGGCGTTTTCAGGTCTCGATCAGGTCGAAGCTGGTGGTGATTTCGGCCGTCTTCGCCAGCATGATGCTGGCCGAGCAATAGGTTTCGTGGCTCAGCGCGATCGCCCGCTCCACGGCGGTCGCCGGAATTCCCTTGCCCGCCACCGTGAAGTGCATGTGGATCTTGGTGAAGACCTTGGGGTCCTTTTCGGCGCGTTCGCTGGTCAGCTTGACGCTGCAGCGCTCGACGCGATGGCGCCCCCTCTTCAATATGAGCACCACGTCATAGGCTGTGCAACCCCCGGTGCCCGCGAGCACGGCTTCCATCGGCCGCGCGGCGAGGTTCTGCCCGCCGTTCTCGGGCTTGGCCGCATCCGGCGCGCCGTCCATCATCAGGACATGGCCGCTGCCAGTTTCGGCCACGAAGCCCATGGCCGATCGGGTGCCTGCATCGCCGGTCCAACTTACTGTGCATTCCATGGTGTTCAGTTCCAATTGGGATGAATTCGTGCGGAAAAATGCGCACCAAACATCAACTTGTGTGTGGGAAAAGCATCGCCTGCTTGTTGCATCGCAACAAAGGGTGGGTATACTCTATTTCATTGCTGCGCACTTCATGGTGTGCACCCAGTTGTCTCCTCCACCCTTCCAATTGGTGGATTTAGCCCCGAGTCGCAAGACTCGGGGCTTTTTTCTTTGTGCGCCCCGATGGCGGCGCCACTCTAGCCGCTCCCCCTCAAAAGGGCAGCTGCTCTGGCTGCCCTGGCTGTTGCCGGTGTTGCCTCGGCTCAGTCGTCCGTCACTCTGTTTGGTGTGGTCGACGCGTCGATCAGCGGCTACTCGTCCACCTCGCGTGATCAGAACAACGGCGTCACCTACGACAAGCTTGGCTTCCCGGTCTACAACCCTTTCTATGTGAACAAGGGCAGTGTCAAGGTCAGCCGTACGACTTTGGCCAACTCGGGTTACAACTCCAGCCGTCTGGGCTTCCGTGGTACGGAAGACCTGGGTGGCGGTCTGGCAGCCAGCTTCTGGCTCGAAGCCCCGATCACCAATGACGACGGCGCAACCGGCGTTTCGACGTTCGCTCGTCGCTCGACCGTGAGCCTGTCGGGTGGTTTCGGTGAAGTTCGCCTGGGTCGTGACTACACCCCGTCGTTCTGGAACGACACCGTGTTCGATCCGTTCGGCGCCAACGGTGTGGGCACTAACCTGATCTCGACGGCCGGTGGCTTCAACACCACCGGTGGTTCGGGCGGCTTCGGTGGCAACCCCAACTACGCCCGTGCCAGCAACACCATCGGCTACTTCCTGCCACCGAATCTGGGCGGCTTCTACGGCCAAGTGCAGTACGGCTTCCATGAACAGAACAAGTACGACAGCGGCGATTTCACGCCGAAGGCCAGCACAGCCTTCGTTCTGAATCCAAAGACGGGTGCGATCGAAAAAACCGATGTTGCAGCTGCGAAAAGTCGCACCGGCCGTTACATCGGTGGCCGCTTCGGCTACGCCAACGGTCCTCTGGATGTCGCGCTGGCCTATGGCAGCAGCACCTCGGATGACCAGTTCTACGCGGGCACGACCTCCAAGGTCAACACGCTGAACCTGGGCGCTTCGTACGACTTCGGTCCCGTGAAGCTGTTCGGTGAAGTGTCGCGCGTCAAGAACAAGGTCGACTACGAAGTCGCCCCGTTCACCGACACTACGCCCGACACCAATCTGACCGGCTACCTGCTGGGTGTGACTGTGCCCGTCGGTGCTGGCTTGATCCGCGCTTCGTACTCGTCCGTCAAGTACGACCTGAACCAGCCCGAGTCGTTCTTCACGCCCCGCGCTGCTGACCCTAAGGCGAACAAGCTGGCCATCGGTTACGTGCACAACCTGTCGAAGCGCACGGCTCTGTACGCGACCGTTGCTCGCGTGAGCAACAAGAACGGTGCAGCTTTGACCGTTGGCGGCCCGGCTTTCGCGTCCACGGCCGGCTTCACCCCGAAGACCTCGACCGGCTACGACTTCGGCCTCCGTCACGCCTTCTGATCGACTACGGCTCGATTCTCATGCTGGCCCTTGCCAGTTTGAATCAAGAGGCCTTCAAGCCGCCCGGCTCACGCCGGGCGGCTTTTTGTGCTTCTTCAACTCACCCGGCCACGCCTGCTCTGCAGCAGCCCCACATTCATTTCTCCGCTCAGCACCGATGCGTAGAAACGCTCCACCATGTTGACGCTCGTGCGTGCATTGCGCGCCAAAGTCAGCATGTCGATCCCTTGCCCATACAAGAGCCGCAACGTGATGGCCGTATGGCGCAGGCAATACAGCGTCCTCGATTGACCCAGCGGCCCCTTTTCGAGCCCGGTCTTTTCGAGCACCCAGTGAAAAAAGAAATTGAGAACCGCCAGCGCGTGCTCGCGGTTCTTCAGGTGCGGCATGAAGATGTAGTCTTCCGCCCCGCCGAAGCCATGCGCCGCGCGGTGAGCGCGCAAACATTCATAGACGCGAACAGCAGGCCGCAGGCTCACGATGGGCTGACTGTGCCGCTTGGTCTCCGGCAGGTTCATCCGCAGGTAGACGTGCTTGCCGCGCACGACCTCGATGTGCTTGTGCTTCATGAGCTTGATGTCGCTGGGGCGCACGAAGGTGTTGACCATCCAGCGGATCAGCCACGGCAACTCGTCGGGCATGACGAGCAGTTCACGCGCGATCCAGAAGCGTTCGCCAGCCGTCAATCGATCAAGCACCGGGTGCGAGTGACCCCGCAACTTGCGTGCAGCCGCAATCAGGGCGCGGTATTCCGCCACGCTGAAGCTGCCTCGCGGCTGGCTGCGCACCTTGATCTTCGGAAACACGGGCGCCTCGCGCACCGCACCGGTGTGCACGCCATGCATCACGATCTTGCGCAACAACACGAGGTACTGCGCGATCGTCGTGCTGGTGAAGCCTTGCTCGCCGAGGTGATCAATCAGTCGCTGCACATCGGCCGTCACGAACAAGGTCGCTTGCACATCGCCCAGCAACGGAACGATGTGCGCACGCAATCTGTTGCCCATGACCTGCCATGTGGGCCGTCCGATTTCGCCGCGTTGCACGCGTGCGGCCTCGGCTTGCATCAGTCCTTTCGAAAGGTCGCTGACAGAAACTGATAACAAATTCTGCTCAACCGTTATCGAATTAGCGGGCGTATGAATCGCGGGATAGGTGCGCGCAAAAAAACCGGAATCATTTGCAGCTGGAGCCTTGCGGAATAGGTTTATGACATTTGTGTCCATGCCATTCCCCGCATGCAATACCGATGCCTCTTATGATTGATGGTTAGCAAATGAAAACTCCCTGGAAAAGATCTTGCGCAATGCACCTGTTACCGCGGCCTTAACGCCCGCCGACTATCTCAGAAAAATCCTCAATGCGCGGGTCTACGACGTGGCCGTCGAGTCCGCTCTGGAGAAGGCGCGCGCGCTCAGCGAACGGCTCGGCAATACCGTATTGCTCAAGCGCGAGGATCAACAACCCGTCTTCAGTTTCAAACTGCGCGGTGCCTATAACAAGATGGCGCACCTCAGCAAAGCGCAATTGGCGAGCGGTGTGATTTGCGCATCGGCCGGCAACCACGCACAAGGCGTTGCGCTCGGTGCGCGCAAGCTCGGCACACGCGCAGTGATCGTGATGCCCGTGACCACGCCGCAATTGAAGATCGATGCGGTGCGCGGTTTCGGCGGCGAGATCGTGTTGCACGGCGACAGCTATTCCGACGCCTACCTGCATGCGCTCGAATTGCAGACGCAGCAGAGCCTGACCTTCGTCCACCCGTTCGACGACCCCGATGTCATCGCGGGCCAGGGCACCATCGCGATGGAAATCCTGCGCCAGCACCAGGGTCCGCTCGATGCGGTGTTCGTGGCGATCGGCGGCGGCGGCCTGATCTCCGGCGTGGCCAACTACATCAAGGCCGTGCGGCCCGAGATCAAGGTGATCGGCGTTCAGATGAACGACTCCGACGCGATGATGCAATCGGTCGCCGCGCGCCAGCGCGTCAACCTGACCGATGTCGGCCTGTTCTCCGACGGCACGGCCGTCAAGCTGGTCGGCGAGGAAACCTTCCGCATCGCGCAGAACCTGGTCGACAGCTACATCACGGTCGACACCGACGCCGTGTGCGCCGCCATCAAGGACGTGTTCGTCGACACGCGCAGCATCGTCGAGCCGGCTGGTGCGCTGGCCGTGGCGGCCATCAAGCAGTACGTAGCCGAACACGGCCGCCAGGGCGAAACCTACGCGGCGATCCTGTGCGGCGCCAACATGAACTTCGACCGGCTGCGCTTCGTGGCCGAGCGGGCCGAGGTCGGCGAGGAACGCGAGGCGCTGTTCGCCGTGACCATCCCCGAAGAGCGCGGCAGCTTCCGTCGTTTTTGCGAACTCATCAGCGAGTTGCCCGCCGGCGGCGCACCGCGCAGCGTGACCGAGTTCAACTACCGCATCAGCGACGCCGCCAAGGCCCACGTGTTCGTCGGCCTCACGACCTCGGCGCGCGGCGAGTCGGCCACCATCGCGAAGGTCTTCATCGAACATGGCTTCGACGCGCTCGACCTCACGCACGACGAACTCGCCAAGGAGCATCTGCGCCACCTGGTGGGCGGTCGCACGGGTCTCGCGCACGACGAGCGCCTGCTGCGCTTCGTGTTCCCCGAGCGTCCGGGTGCGTTGCTCAAGTTCCTGAGCCTGATGCGGCCGAACTGGAACATCAGTCTGTTCCATTACCGCAACCAGGGCGCCGACTACGGGCGCATCCTCGTGGGCCTGCAGGTGCCGGCCGAAGAGTCGGCGGCCTTCGACGAATTCCTCGAAACGCTGGGCTATCCGTACGTCGAGGAAACGGCCAACCCCGCCTACCGCCTGTTCCTTCAGGCCTGAAAGAAAGAAGAAAAGAGACCGCTGGGCTTACTGCGCAGGGCTCTGCGCCTGCGGCGGCGGCTCCATCGCGGCGCCCGCCGTGGCGGCGGGTTGAAGTTGCTGCTGCGGCGGCATCACCACCGCCGGCATCGTGGTCGGCAAGGGCCCGGCCGGCGCAGGTGACGACACCACGGGCAGGCCGGCAGGCGGCGTCGGAAGCCCCATGCTCAACGGCGCACGCACCGGCAGTTGCAGCGTGAACGCCGCGGGCCCATCGCGCTGGGCGCCGAGCGTCGCCGCGCGCACCCCCACCGACTGCAGCACATAGCTCTCGCCGACCTTCGAGCCGACGCGGAACGGCCGCGGCGGCTTGCCGTCGATCGAGATCAGCGCCGCGCCCTGGTTCGACGGGTCCGCCACCACGCCCGACAGCGCGAAGCGGCTCGCGGCCTCCGGCGCCACGGGCGCGTTCGACGTCACCGTGACCACGCCCAGCAACCGGGCCACCGCCTCGGCATCGGCCGCGACCGGCGCGCGCGGCATCGTGGCCGCAGCCGCCACCGCATCGGCCGGCGACGCCAGCCTCAGCGCCCAGAACACCGCGGCGCCTGCGGCCAACGCCCAAAGCCCCGTCGTTGCAAGTGGGGCATGCCAGCGGGCCGCGGAGTAAGGACTTGTCATGGCCGCGGATTATCATGCAGCGCGCTTACTGCCTCATGTCCCCGCAAGCTATGAACAAACTCCTTCGTTCCGTCTCCCGCACCGCCCAGCGCGGCTTCACGCTGATCGAACTCATGGTGGTGCTTGTCATCATCGGCGTGCTCGCGGCCCTGATCGTGCCGAACGTGATCGAGCGCGCCGACGACGCCCGCGTCACCGCCGCCCGCACCGACATCAACAACCTGATGCAGGCGCTCAAGCTCTACCGCCTCGACAACCAGCGCTACCCGACCGCCGAGCAGGGCCTGCAGTCGCTGCTGACCCGCCCCACCGCGGGCCCGGCCGCACCCAACTGGAAGCCCTACGTCGAGAAGCTGCCCAACGACCCCTGGGGCCATCCGTACCAGTACATGAACCCGGGCATCAAGGGCGAAATCGACGTGCTCTCCTTCGGCGCCGACGGACAGAGCGGCGGCGAGGGCAAGAATGCCGACATCGGCAGCTGGCAGTAAGCGCATCGCCCCCGGCCGCACCGTGCAGCCACTCCCTCGCGCGGTGCGCGGCTTCACCTTGCTGGAACTCATCGTGGTGATCGCGATCATCGCCATCGCGACTGCCAGCGTCAGCTTCGCAATGCGCGACAGCAACGCCGCCGCGCTCGACCGCGAGGCCGACCGCCTCGCCGCCCTGCTCGAATCGGCCCGCGCCCAGTCACGCGCCAGCGGCGTCATGGTGCGCTGGCGCCTCGTCGAAGGCGGCGGCTTCGTCTTCGACGGCCTGCCGGCCGACGCCTTGCCCACGGGCTGGATCCACGCCGGCATCACGGCCCAGCCCCTGCTGGGCGGCGGCACGCCGGTGGCGGCGCTGCAGCTCGGGCCCGACCCCATCATTCCGGCGCAGCAGGTCATGCTGCACAGCGAAGGCCCGCCCGCGCGCATGCTGCGCGTCGCCACCGACGGGCTGCGTCCGTTCACCGTGTTCGCCGTGCCATGACACAACGGCTGCGGCGCACCGCACGCCACCGCGGCTTCACGCTGATCGAGGTGCTGATCGCGCTCGGCATCGTCGCGCTCGCGCTCGCGGCCGGCTCGCAGGCCACGATGTCGCTCACGCGCAATGCGCAGCGCCAGTCCGACCTCGTGCTGGCCGGCCTGTGCGCCGAAAACGAACTCGCCAAGGCGCGCCTGTCGCGGCAGATGCCAGCCATCGGCGACTCCGGCTCGATCTGCCTGCAGGCCGGCCTCACCTTCCTCGTGACGACCACGACGGTGCCCACGCTCAACCCGAACTTCCGGCGCGTCGAAGTGCAGGTGCGCGACGAAGGCAGCGCGCCGCTGCTGCGCGTCTCGACCGTGGTGGGGCGCGTCTGATGCCGCGCATCCGCAAGCCTTCGCGCGCACGCGGCTTCACGCTCATCGAGCTGTTGGTCGCCATCGCCGTGATGGCGCTGCTCGCGCTGGTGAGCTGGCGCGGCCTGGACAGCATGTCGCGCGCCACCACGCAGAACCAGCTGCGCGCCGACGCGGTGCTCACGCTGCAGGCCACGCTCGCGCAATGGAGCGCCGACCTCGACGCCGTCACCCTGCTCGCGCAGACCCGTCCGATCGACTGGGACGGCCGCGTGTTGCGCATGACGCGCCGCGGCAGCGACACCAGCACGCCGACCGTGCAGGTCGTTGCGTGGACATTGCGCCCCGGCGCCGACGGCACGCGCTGGCGGCGCTGGCAATCGGCGCCCTTCGCCACGCGCGGCGAATGGGTGCAGGCCTGGAACCTCGCGGCCGCCTGGGCACAGGATGGCGCCGCGCCCACCGCCGGCGCCACCGATGTGGCACTGATGCCCGTCAACAGCTGGCAGCTCGCGTACTTCCGCAACAACGCCTGGGTGCCGGCCGAGCCGCTGCCCGTCGCGGCAGCGAACCCGTCCAACCCGGCCGGCGCACTCGTCGCCCTGCCCGACGGCGTGCGGCTCGTGCTGACCCTGCCGCCCGGCGACGGGCTCTCAGGCACGCTCACGCGCGACTGGGTCCGGCCGACGCTCGGGGGGCCGCGCTCATGACCGCACCGCGCAGCCATCGCACGACAGGCACACGCCGCCAGTCCGGCGCCGCGCTGCTCGCCGCCATGCTGACCGTGATGCTGGTCGCCACCTTTTCCGCCGCGGCGCTCTGGCAGCAGTGGCGTTCCGCCGAGGTCGAAGGCGCCGAGCGCGCGCGCGTGCAGGCGGCCTGGGTGCTCATCGGCGCGCTCGACTGGTCACGCCTGATCCTCGGCGAAGACGGCCGCGCCGGCGGCCCCGACCACCTCGGCGAGCCGTGGGCCGTGCCGCTCGAAGAGGCCCGCCTCACCAGCTTTCTCTCGGCCGAGAAGAACGTGGCGAGCGACAACCTCGAAGGCCTGCCCGACGCGTTCCTGTCGGGCCGCATCGTCGACGCGCAGTCCAAGCTCAACGTGCTGTCACTGGTAGACGCCGGCAAGCCGGTGCCCGCCAGCGTCGCCACCTTCACGCGCCTCTTCAATCTGCTGGGCCTGCCGGCCGGCGAGCTCAGCCAGATGACCGCGCGGCTCGCGAGCGCGCTGCACACCGGCACCACCGACGCCGCCTCCGCGGGTGGTGCCAGCGGCGGTGGCGCTGCAAGCGCCGACACCGGCGCCGCCCCGCTGATGCCGCAGGAAGTCGCGCAGCTGGTCTGGCTCGGTCTCTCGCCCGCCACCGCCGCCGCGCTCGAGCCCTACGTGACGATCCTGCCGGAGCGCACCACGCTCAACCTCAACACGGCCAGCGCCGAGGCCATCAGCGCGAGCGTCGAATCGCTGGGCATTGCCAGCGCGCGCCAGCTGGTGGAGCGGCGCACCCGATCCTTCTTCAAGAACATCGAGGAGGCCAACGCCGGCCTGCCCAGCGGCGGCTCGCGTTTCAACGCGGCCCAGCACGGCGTGGGCACCCAGTATTTCGAGGTGTACGGCCGGCTGCGGCTCGATCGCACGTGGGTCGAAGAGCACTCGCTGCTCTTTCGCAAGGGCCTGGCCGTGACCACCGTGTGGCGCACGCGTGGCGCGGGCGCCACCACGCCTCCGGCAAAACCCTGAGTCCCATTTACTTTTGACTGCTCAAAACACCGTCAAACGCACGTAGTCTCTGCAAGGTATGCTATTCAAACAATAGCAACAACTTGTAAGCCACCCCCTACAATCTCCGGCTTTTCCGACACCCCCTACATGACCCCGCTGCTGCTCATTGCTCCCCTCCCTCCGGCCGATGCCGCGGGTGAGTACGACTGGGCCCAGGCCGGTGAGGACGGCATCGCCTTGCGCGACCAGGGCCGAGCGCTGCTGGCACTGCTGCCGTCGGGCCCCGAGGTCACGCTCGGCATTCCGTCCGCGGCGCTTTCGTGGCACCGCGTCACGCTGCCCAAGGGCAGCATGGGCAGCACCTCGAAGCTGCGCGCCGTGCTCGACGGCCTGCTCGAAGAGCACCTGCTCGACGAGCCGGAAACCCTGCACTTCGCGCTCGCACCCGACGCCAAGGCCGGCGAGCCCGTGTGGGTCGCGGCCTGCAACCGCATCTGGCTGCGCAGCGTCGTGCAAGGGCTCGAAGCCGCCGGCCGGCGCGTCGTGCGCATCGTTCCCGAATTCACGCCGCAGCCGGCCGATGCGCCGCCGCTGCTGCAGATCACGGGTGAGGCCGAAGCCCCGCAGCTCACCGTTTGCGACGGCGACGGCGTGGTCTCGCTGCCGCTGGCCGGCGCAGGCCTGGCCCTGTCGAACAGCCTGCCGCTCGACACCGCCGTGATCAGCACCGAACCCGCCGTCGCCGAAGCGGCCGAACACCTGCTCGAGCGCCGCGTGCCGATCGTGCAGGCGCCGCAGCGCTGGCTGCACGCCACGCGCACGCCCTGGGAGCTCGCGCAGTTCGACCTCGCCGTGACGGGCCGCGCGCGCGCCGGCAAGAAGTTCGCGTCGGTGTTGCAGACGCTGCGCTTCGCGCCCGAATGGCGCGCCGCGCGCTGGGGCATCGTGGTGCTGCTGCTGACTCAATTGATCGGCCTGAACGCCTGGGCCTGGAAGGAGCGCAACGCGCTCGAGTCCAAGCGTCAGGCCACGCGCGCCATCCTCACGCAGACCTTCCCCTCGGTGAAGATCGTGGTCGACGCGCCGCTGCAGATGGGCCGCGAGGTCGCCGCGCTGCAGCAGGCCGTGGGCGACGTGGCACCGAGCGATTTCGAACCCATGGTCGGCGCCATCGCCGCCGCCCTGCCGTCCGGCCGCTCCCCGAGCGCGATCGATTTCAGCGCCGGCCAGCTGCGCCTGCGCGGCCTCGGGCTGCAGCCGCAGGAGGTCACGCAGATCACCAGCGTGCTGTCGCCGCGCGGCTACCAGGTGCGCACCGAAGGCGATCTGCTGCTGGTGCAGGCCGAGGCCAACCGATGAACTTCAGCGAACAACTCAAGGCCCGCTGGGCCGTCCTCGGGATGCGCGAGCGCCGCCTCGTCATCGGCGCCGTCGCGCTGGTGGCACTGGCCTTGCTCTGGTGGATCGCGCTCGCCCCCGCGCTGCGCACGCTGGCCGCGGCACCGGCCGAACACGCACGGCTCGACGCCCAGCTCCAGCAGATGGCCACCTTGCAGAACCGCGCGAAGGCGCTGCAGTCGCAACCGCGCCTGGCGCGCGACGACGCACTGCGCGCACTCGAAAGCTCGGTGCGCGACGGCCTCGGCGTCACGAACGCCCAGCTCATGACGGCCGGCGGCGACGGCGGCGCCACCGTCACGCTGCGCGGCGCGCCGGCCCAGAACCTGGCGCAATGGCTCGCACAGGCGCGCGGCAACGCGCACGCCGTGCCGCGCGAAGTGCACCTGACGCGCGCGCCCGTCGCACCGCCGCCGCCGGGCGCCAAGCCAGCGCCCGCCGCCACGCCCGACCAACCTCCGCAACCCCGCTGGGACGGCACGCTCGTGATGGCGCTGCCCGCCCCGCGTTAAGCATCCCCACGCACCGCACGGCATGGCGAGACGCCCTCCGGTCCCCGACCTCCAGCCGCGCCGCGGCAGCTGGCGCTGGGCCGTGCTCGGCGCCGTCACCGGCGTGCTGGTCGCGGTCGTGCTGTTCGCACCGGCACGCTGGCTCGCCTCGGCGCTCTCGGGCTGGACGCAAGGCCGCCTGCTGCTGGTCAACCCGCGCGGCACGGTCTGGAACGGCACCGCCGCCGTCGTGTTCGCCAGCGGCGCGGGCGGCGCGCAGGCCGTCTCGCTGCCGGGCCTGTTGAACTGGCGCATGTGGCCGAACTGGCGCGGCCTGTCGGCGCGCCTTGATCTTTCGTGCTGCGCGGCGCAACCGCTCGGCCTGCAAGCCAGCCCGCGCGCCGACGGCCTGCAGCTCACATGGCAGGACGCCCGCTCGCGCTGGCCCGCCACGCTGCTCACCGGCCTGGGCGCGCCCTGGAACACCCTCAAACTCGAAGGCGCGCTCGACCTCAATACGCGCGCCTTCGCCATGCAGTGGGACGGCCCCGCATTGCGCATCGAAGGCCAGGCCACGCTCGACGCCACCGATGTCTCGTCCGCCCTGTCGACCCTGCGGCCGATGGGCAGCTACCGCCTCTCACTCGAAGGCGGCACGCGGCCCACGCTGCTGCTGAGCACGCGCGAAGGCAGCCTCGAACTGAACGGCAGCGGCAGCTGGAGCGGCACCGCGTTGCGCTTCAACGGCGAAGCCAGCGCGGCACCGGGCCGCGAAGACGCACTTTCCAATTTGTTGAACATCATCGGGCGGCGCGACGGTGCGCGCTCGATCATCACCCTGGGTTGATCCGACCATGAAGAAGCCTCTGTCCTCGTCCGGCGCCCGCCCCGGCCTCATTGCGCTCGCGGTACGCCTGCTGATCGCGGCGTCGTTCGTGCCGGTCTTGCCAGCCGCCTACGCGCAGACCGGCGACGCCCCGCGGCGCGGCGAACCGATCACGCTCAACTTTGCCGCCGCCGACATCGAGGCCGTGGCGCGCACCATGGCGGTGGTTACCGGGCGCGACGTGGTGGTCGACCCGCGCGTGAAGGGCACCATGAACTTGGTCACCGACCGCCCGCTGGCGCCGGCCGCCGCGTTCAACCAGTTCGCCGCCGCGCTGCGCCTGCAGGGCTTCGCGGTGGTCGAGGCCGACGGCCTGTTCAAGGTGGTGCCCGAGGCCGACGCCAAGCTGCAGACCAGCACCGTCAACACCTCCATCAGCGGCGCCAGCTCGACCGCGGGCAACCAGATCGTCACGCAGATCTTTCGCCTGAACTACGAGTCGGCCAACAGCCTGCTGCCGGTGCTGCGCCCGCTGATTCCGCCGAACAACACCATCAACGTGAACCCGGGCAACAACTCGCTCGTGATCACCGACTACGCCGACAACATGCGCCGGCTGGCGCGCATCATCGCGTCGCTCGACGTGCCCAACGCGTCCGACATCGAAGTCATCCAGCTCAAGCATTCGATTGCCACCGACATGGTGCCGCTGGTCACGCGGCTGGTCGACGGCGGCGGTGCGAGCACGCCGGGCGCCGCCGCGCCGGGCGGGGCCGACGCCTCGTTCCGCACCACGCTGATGGCCGACCCGCGCAGCAACTCGCTGATTCTTCGCGCCGCCAACCCCGCGCGCGTGCAGCTCGTGCGCACGCTGGTCGAGAAGCTCGATCGTCCGCCCGCAGAAAGCAGCAACGGCGCGGCCGGCAACATCTACGTGGTCTACCTGAAGAACGCCGATGCGGTGCGCCTCGCGGCCACGCTGCGCGCCGCCATGGCCGCTAGCCAGCAGCAGTCGCAGGTGCCGGGCGCGCCCGGCGCCGCGGGCAGCGCCGGCTCGTCGGCGCCGCCGGCCGGCATGCCGCAGCAGATGCAGGCCAGCTTCGGCGGCAACGCCCAGGGCGGCGGTTCGGCCGCGGCCAACGCGCCGCTGAACAACGCCAACCAGCCGTCCACCGGCGGCCAGATCCAGGCCGACCCGAGCACCAACTCGCTGATCATCACCGCGCCCGAACCGCAGTACCGCCAGATGCGCGCCGTGATCGACAAGCTCGACGGCCGCCGCGCACAGGTGATGATCGAGGCGCTCATCGTCGAGGTCAGCGCCAAGAAGGCCGCCAACTTCGGCGTGCAGTGGCAGAGCGCGCTGGGCAACAACGCCGTCATCGGCACCAACTCCAGCCTGGCCAGCGCCAACATCCTGGCGCTCACGCAGGCACTGGCCACGCGCGATGTGGCCAATATCCGGCCGTCCACCGGCCTGAACCTGGGCATCGCCGGCAAGATCGGCGGCCAGTACATCCTGGGCGCCATCGCCAACTTCTTCAACAGCGACGGCGACGCCAACGTGCTCTCCACGCCCAACCTGCTGACGCTGGACAACGAAGAAGCCAAGATCGTCATCGGCCAGAACGTGCCCTTCGTGACCGGCCAGTACGCCAGCACCTCGGGCTCGGTCGGCATCAACCCGTTCACCACGGTGGAACGCAAGGACGTGGGCCTCACCCTGCGCGTGCGCCCGACCATCAACGAGAACGGCACCGTGAAGATGACCATCTTCCAGGAGACCTCCACGGTCGACCAGAACACGGCCAAGGACCCGAACGGCCCGACCACCAACAAGCGCTCCATCGAATCGAGCGTGCTGGTCGAAGACGGCGGCCTGGTCATGCTCGGCGGCCTGCTGTCGGACAACTACGGCAACACCATCGAGAAGGTGCCCGTGGCCGGCGACATCCCGGTGCTCGGCAACCTGTTCAAGAACGAAGTGCGCACGCGCGACAAGAGCAACCTCATGATGTTCCTGCGCCCCGCCGTGATGCGCGACGGCGCCTCCACCGAAGCCTTCGCCTACGACCGCTACGACGAGATCCGCGGCATGCAGCAGCGCACGCAGCCCAACACCGACAACATCATGCTGCGCGGTGTCGACTCGGCGCCCGTGCTGCCCGAGGCGCCGCTGGTGCGCATCAACCGCATCAACGGCAACAGCGACGACAGCAAGAAGAGCGGTCAGACCCGCATGGAAGGCACGCAGCTCATCCCGCCGCCGCGCCCCGCGAGCGACAACCGCCGGCTCGCACCCAGCCCGCTGCGCGGCGCACTGCCGCCCACCTCCGACCCGACCAGCTCGCGCGAGTCGCCCTGAACCCCGTCCCGCACACGCCAGCCCCCCATGCGCTATCCCCTGCCCTACGCGTTCGCCCGCAGCCAGCAACTGCTGCTCGAAGCCGCGGACGACGGCCGCCACACACTGTGGATGTCTGCCCACCCGGCGCGCAGTGCGGTCGGTGAAGTGACCCGCAAGTACGGCGTGCAGGCCTTCGAAGTGCTCGACGCCGGCCCGCTCGCCCAACGCATCAGCGCCGCCTACGCCCAGGGCGAATCGAGCGCCGCCGCGGTGGTCAGCGAAGTGCAGAACGACGCCGACCTCTCGCGCATGATGCAGGAGCTGCCGGCCGTCGAAGACCTGCTGGCCAGCGCCGGCGATGCGCCCATCATCCGCATGCTCAATGCGCTGCTCACGCAGGCCGCGCGCGACGGTGCCAGCGACATCCACATCGAGCCCTACGAGCGCACGTCGTCCGTGCGCTTTCGCATCGACGGCACCTTGCGCGAAGTGGTGCAGCCCAACCGCGCACTGCACGCCGCGCTGATCTCGCGCCTGAAGATCATGGCCGACCTCGACATCTCCGAGAAGCGGCTTCCGCAGGACGGGCGCATCAGCCTGCGCATCGGCACGCGCGCGGTCGACGTGCGGGTGTCGACGCTGCCCAGCGCGCACGGCGAACGCGCCGTGCTGCGCCTCCTGGACAAGAGCGAATCGAAGCTCACGCTCGAGTCGGTCGGCATGCAGGGCGACTCGCTGGCACGCTTCGAAAAACTCATTGCGCAGCCGCACGGCATCATCCTCGTGACCGGCCCGACCGGCTCGGGCAAGACCACCACGCTGTACGCCGCGCTGGCCCGGCTCGATGCGAGCCGCAGCAACATCATGACGGTGGAAGACCCCATCGAGTACGAGCTGCCGGGCGTGGGCCAGACGCAGATCAACGCGAAGATCGAACTCACCTTCGCCAAGGCCCTGCGCGCCATCCTGCGGCAAGACCCCGACGTGATCATGATCGGCGAAATCCGCGACTTCGAAACCGCGCAGATCGCGATCCAGGCCTCGCTCACCGGTCACCTCGTGCTGGCCACGCTGCACACCAACGACTCGGTGAGCGCCGTCACGCGCCTCACCGACATGGGCGTGGAGCCCTTCCTCTTGAGCTCGTCGCTGCTCGGCGTACTGGCCCAGCGCCTCGTGCGCAAGGTCTGCACGGCCTGCGGCGGCCCGGGCTGCGAGGTCTGCGGCCAGACCGGCTACCAGGGCCGCACCGGCATCTTCGAGCTGCTCGTGGCCGACGACGAGGTGCAGGCGCTCATCCACGGCAAGGCCGCAGAGAGCGCGCTGTTCGAAGCCGGCGCACGCGGCGGCCTGCGCTCCATGCGCGAAGACGGCGAACGGCTGGTGCAGGCCGGCATCACCTCGCGCGCCGAACTGCTGCGCGTCACCCGCGAGTAACGACCCGCGATGCCCGCCTATTCCTTCGAAGCCATCGATGCCAGCGGCCAGTCGCGCGAAGGCGTGCTCGAGGCCGACACCGCACGCGCCGCACGCGGCCTGCTGCGGGCGCAGGCGCTCATTCCGCTGTCGGTCAAGCCGGTCGGCAGCGGCGATGCGGCCGGCGGTGGCGCCGGCAGCAACGCGCTCACGCGCTGGCTCGGCGGCGGCAAGCGGGTCTTCAACTCGACCAACCTCGCGGTGTGGACGCGCCAGCTCGCCGGCCTCATCTCGGCCGGCCTGCCGCTGGAACGCGCGCTCACGGCCCTCACCGACGAGGCCGAATCGGAACCCCAACGCAACCTCGTCGCCTCGCTGCGCGCCGAGGTCAACGCGGGCTCGCCCTTCGCGCGCGCGCTGGCGGCGCACCCGCGCGAGTTCTCGCCCATCTACACCGCCGTGATCGGCGCCGGCGAGCAAAGCGGCAACCTCGGGCTCGTGCTCGAGCGCCTGGCCGACGACCTCGAAGAACGCCAGGTGCTGCAGCAGAAGCTGATCGGCGCCGCGCTGTACCCGGCCATCGTCACGCTGGTGGCGATCGTGATCGTGATCTTCCTCGTGAGCTACGTCGTGCCGCAGGTCGCGCAGGTGTTCGCGGGCACCAAGCGCTCGCTGCCCTTTCTCACGACCGTGATGCTGTCGCTGAGCGCGGCCGTGCGCAACTACGGCTGGTGGATGCTGGGCGCCATCGTGATCGCGGCGGTCGGCGTGCGCGTCGCACTGGCGCAGGAAGCCTTCCGCCTCAAGTTCGATGCCGCCTGGCTCAAGCTGCCGCTGGTCGGCAAGCTCGCGCGCGGCTACAACGCGGCGCGCTTCGCGAGCACGCTCGCCATGCTGGCCACAGCCGGCGTGCCCATCCTGCGCGCGCTGCAGGCGGCGTCCGAAACGCTGGGCAACCGCGCCATGCGCGCCGACGCGCTCGACGCGCTGGTGCTGGTGCGCGAAGGTGCGCCGCTGGCCTCGGCGCTGGCGCAGAAAAAGCGCTTCCCTGGGCTGGTGTCGATGTTCGCGCGCCTGGGCGAGCAGACCGGCACGCTGCCCGTGATGCTGCAACGCGCCGCCAACCAGCTCGGCGCCGAAGTGCAGCGCCGCGCGATGCACCTGGCCACCATCCTCGAGCCGTTGCTCATCGTCGCCATGGGCGGCGTGGTCATGCTCATTGTGCTGGCCGTGATGCTGCCTATCATCCAGCTCAATCAGTTCGTCAAGTGATGACGGACGGGGAGCCCCTCACATGCCCGTAACGCTCGAAGACAAACTCGTGGTCGCGATCTCCTCGCGCGCCCTGTTCAACCTCGAAGAAGAAAACAAGATCTTCGAGGCCGGCGACAACGAGGGCTACATGAAGCTGCAGCTCGACCGCATCGACGTGCCCGCGGTCCCCGGCATCGCGTACTCGCTGATCCGCAAGCTGCTGCGCTTCAACGACGACGGCGTGCAGCGCGTCGAGGTGGTCATCCTCTCGCGCAACGACCCGGTGTCGGGCATGCGCATCTTCAAGTCGAGCGCCGCGGCCGACATCAAGCTGCAGCGCGGCGTGTTCACCCAAGGCCGCCCGCCCTTCGGCTACCTGCGACCGCTGCGCGCGCACCTGTTCCTGTCGGTCAACGCGCAAGACGTGCGCGAGGCACTCGCCGCGGGCTTTCCGGCCGCGCGCGTGCTCGTCGAATCGGTGAAGGCCAGCGACGCGTGGCCCAACGAAGTGCGCATCGCCTTCGACGGCGACGCCGTGCTGTTCAGCGACGAAGCCGAGCGCGTGTTCCAGGCCGAGGGCCTCGACGCCTTCCAGGCGCACGAACTCAGCAAGGCCGACCTGCCCCTGCCCGAAGGCCCGTTCAAGCCCCTGCTGATGGCCTTGCACCGGCTGCAGATGGCCGGCAATGCGCAGATGCGCATCCGCACCGCACTGGTCACGGCGCGCAGCGCACCCGCGCACGAGCGCGCGATCCGCACGCTCATGAAGTGGAACATCCGCGTCGACGAAGCGATGTTCCTCGGCGGCCTGCCCAAGGGCGAGTTCCTGCGCGAGTTCGAACCCGACTTCTTCTTCGACGACCAGACCGGCCACGTCGACGCGGCGTCGCGGCATGTGCCTGCGGGGCATGTGTCGAGCGGCATCAGCAACGAGCCCTGAAAACCTCCTTGCGATCTGTTGGGTCGCATTGAGTGGTGCTGTTCAGGGCTCGATCCCGCCGACGGGGCACCTTGCTCCGCGAATGTCCCCCGCCCTTCGGGCTCCTCCTTGATTTCGCTGCGCAAGGCACCCCATCGACGTGATCGATGGGCAGTGCGGTCGTTGATCGGCCGCACACCAGCGCTGCGCCTTGTGCCCAGTGCCCTGCGCACGCGCCCCAGCCCTTCTCTCGCAACCTCGAAGACCAGCGCGTTGTCACACGCGTTTCGTCCCACTGTCATCGCTCGTTCACTGCCGAGTAACGGGTTCTCCCTAGTCTTGTCGCCTGTCCGGTGCACACGTCAGGCCAGCCGCTTTTCGCGCTCGCGCCCTGATCACCCCCCGATCTCCACGACATCACAAAGAGAGGATCACCCCATGCTTCTTCAAGCCTCACTCCCCACGCGGCTGCTGGCCGCCTTCATCCTGGCTTGCACGCTGTCCGCTTGCGGCGGCAGCGACAACGGCGGCGGCTTCGCCGGCTTTCCGCCCGTCACCACGCCGCCCCCGCCGCCGCAACCCGAAGCCGGCGTGAAGCCAGAAATGCGCTGCGCACCGTGACGCGCGACTTCATGACCTCCAACGACAAGACCATGAACTCACGCCGCAAATTCCTCACGGGCACCGCCACCACCGGCGCTGCCGCCCTCGCGCTCTCGGCCTTCCCGCCAAGCATCCGCCGCGCGCTGGCCATTCCCGCCAACAACAAGACCGGCACCATCAACGACGTCGAGCACATCGTCATCCTGATGCAGGAGAACCGCTCGTTCGACCACTACTTCGGCACGCTGATGGGCGTGCGTGGTTTCGGCGACCGCTTCACGATTCCGCTGCCGGGCGGACGCAACGTGTGGCAGCAGGCCGACAAAACGGGCGCGCCCGTGCTGCCTTATCACCTGGACCAGACCAAGGGCAACGCGCTGCGCGCGGGTCAGACGCCGCACGACTGGGCCGATGGCCAGGACGCCTGGGACGGCGGTCGCAACTATCAGTGGCCGCGCTACAAGCACCCGCTTTCCATGGGCTACTACAAAGAAGCGGAGTTGCCGTATCAA
Organism: Variovorax paradoxus; assembly: GCF_009498455.1. Lineage (NCBI taxonomy): Bacteria > Pseudomonadati > Pseudomonadota > Betaproteobacteria > Burkholderiales > Comamonadaceae > Variovorax > Variovorax paradoxus. The sequence continues at coordinate 317,477 of NZ_CP045644.1, forward strand.
ACGGCGCTGGCCAACGCCTTCACGTTGTGCGACGGCTACCACTGCAGCATGCACGCGGGCACCAACTCGAACCGCATGTTCGTCTGGACCGGCACCAACGGTCCCACCGGCGCCGGCGTGGCCACGGTCACCAACGAATGGGACGACCGGCGTCCGCCCCCTTCGACCAGCGGCTATGAGTGGAAGACCTACCCCGAACGCCTGGAAGCGGCAACGCCCAAAGTCAGCTGGATCGTGTATGAAAACATACCCGACAACTACGGCGACAACCCGCTCACGGGCTTCAAGCAGTACCGTCTGGCCAACGAAGCAGCGAAGGCAAAGCAGATCACCAGCCAGAACCCGGTGCCGGCCTACGATCCAGCCAGCGACGACGTCGGCAACCCCTTGTACAAGGGCATTGCCAACACCATGCCCGGCACCAAGGTCGACGAGTACCTGAACACCTTCCGCAACGACGTGAAGAACGGCAAGCTGCCGCAGGTGTCCTGGGTCGTGGCACCCGATGCGTACTCCGAACATCCGGGCCCCTCCAGCCCGGTGCTGGGCGCTTGGTACATCCAGGAAGTGCTGGATGCGCTCACCGCCGTGCCCGAGGTGTGGAGCAAGACCGTGCTGTTCATCAATTTCGACGAGAACGACGGCATCTTCGACCATTACCCGTCGCCGGCTGCGCCTTCCATCAACCCGGACGGCACCGCCGCCGGCAAGACCACGCTGAGCGATGCCGAGCTGGCCTTCGAATACCACAACTACCCTGCCCCGCCCGGCACCACCGACCAGAGCAAGTACCCACCGGATGGCAAGGTCTTCGGACCGGGCAAGCGTGTTCCCATGTACGTGGTCTCGCCATGGAGCCGTGGTGGCTGGGTGAATTCGCAAGCCTTCGACCACACCTCGGTGCTGCGCTTCATCGAGGCGCGTTTCGGCGTGGCGGAGCCCAACATCAGCCCGTTCCGCCGCGCGGTGTGCGGCGACCTGACCAGTGCTTTCAACTTCGCCAACCCGAACAACGAGCCACGGCCTCGACTCGCGGGAAGAAAGAGCCTGGACGAAGCCGTTGCGCAGAACAAATCGCAAGAGTTCGAGGCGGATGGCACGACCAAGCGAGCGCCAGTTCCCTTGCCCGTCGATCCCCAACTGCCGGTTCAAGCGGTGGGCACGCGCCCCTCGCGCGCCCTGCCCTACGAGCTGCACGTGAGCGCGCGCAACGACGCGATCAGCGGCAAGGTGCGGCTGGTGTTCGCCAACACGGGCAAGGCCGCCGCCGTGTTCCACGTATACGACAAGCTCAACCTGGAACGCCTGCCGCGCCGCTACATGGTCGAGGCCGGCAAGACGTTGGACGACACCTGGAACGCGATGGTCGACAACACGGGCTTCTACGACCTGTGGGTGCTCGGCCCCAACGGCTTCCACCGCCATTTCCGCGGCGACCTGAACAGCCTGCGCGCGGGCGATGCGCCCAACCCCGAAGTGCGCGTGTGCTACGACATCGCCAACGGCAATGTCTACCTGCAGATGCTCAACGGCGGGCGCAACGCCTGCAAGTTCACCGTGCGCCCCAAGGCCTACCGCACCGACGGCCCGTGGACCGCGAGCGTGGCCGGCGGCACCTCGGCCGAGCAGCACTGGGAGCTGGCCGCCAGCGGCGCCTGGTACGACTTCGAAGTGACCTGCGACGCCGACACCAGCTACTACCGGCGCTTCGCGGGCCGCGTCGAGACCGGGCGGCATTCGGTGAGCGATCCGGCCATGGGCATGACCGGCGCCTGAGGCCAGGGTGACACCATGACCTCCCGCCGCAACTTTCTCACCGGCACCGCCACCACCGGTGCCGCCGCGCTCGCACTCTCAGCCTTTCCGCCGAGCATCCGACGCGCACTGGCCATTCCGGCCAACAACAAGACCGGCACGATCAAGGACGTCGAACACGTCGTGATCCTGATGCAGGAGAACCGGTCGTTCGACCACTACTTCGGCACGCTCGCCGGCGTGCGTGGCTTCGGCGACCGCTTTCCCATTCCGCTGCCCAAGGGCCTCAACGTCTGGCAGCAGAGCGATGCCAACGGCAACGTGGTGCTGCCGTACCACTTCGACAGCCGCAAGGGCAATGCGCAGCGCGACGGCGGCACGCCGCACGACTGGGACGACAGCCAGCAGGCCTGGGGCGGCGGCCGCATGAACGAATGGGCGAGCTACAAGACGCCCAAGGCCATGGGGTACCACAAGGCGGCCGAGATTCCGTTCCAGTTCGCGCTGGCCGATGCCTTCACGCTGTGCGACGCGTACCACTGCGCGATGCACACCGGCACCGACGCGAACCGCTCATTCCACATCACCGGCACCAACGGCCCGACCGCGCAGGGCGTGGCCTTCGTCAGCAACGAGTGGGACTGGCTGGACGCCACGCCCAGCAAAGTCGACACCGGCTACACGTGGAAGACCTATGCCGAGCGGCTCGAAGACGCCGGCGTGAGCTGGATCTGCTACCAGAACATGCCCGACGAATGGGGCGACAACATGCTCGGCGCGTTCCGCCAGTTCCGCCGCGCCAACCGCGCGTCGCCCTACCCGGTGACGAGCGGCTACTACAAGGCGCCGTTTTCCGACACGGGCCAGAAGCTCCCCTTCCACGCCTACGACGCGGCCAGCGACAACCCGGGCAACCCGCTCTACAAGGGCATCGCCAACACGCTGCCAGGCGACAAGCCCGAGGACTACCTGGACGCGTTCCGTCGCGACATCAAGGCCGGCCGCCTGCCGAAGGTGAGCTGGATCAACGCGCCCTCCGCGTACTGCGAGCACCCCGGCCCGTCGAGCCCGGTGCAGGGCGCGTGGTTTGTGCAGGAAATCCTCGATGCGCTCACCGCCGTGCCGGAGGTCTGGAGCAAGACCGTGCTGCTGGTGAACTTCGACGAGAACGACGGCTACTTCGACCACGTGCCTTCGCCATCGGCGCCGTCGCTCAACGCAGACAAGACGCCGGCCGGCAAGACGACCCTCGCCACCGACGACCTGAAGGCCGAGTACTTCACGCAGCCCGCGCCCGAAGGCAGCACCTCGCAACCCGCACCCGACGGTCGCGTGTACGGCCCGGGCCCGCGCGTGCCGATGTACGTGATCTCTCCGTGGAGCCGCGGCGGCTGGGTCAACTCCCAGGCGTTCGACCACACCTCGGTGCTGCGCTTTCTCGAGACGCGCTTCGGCGTGAAGGAGCCGAACATCTCGCCCTTCCGGCGCGCGGTGTGCGGCGACCTCACGAGCGCCTTCAACTTCGCCACGCCGAACACCGAGGCTCCGCCCGCACTCGCAGGGCGCACGACCCGGACCGACGCCGACACGTTGAGAACCACTCAGGAGTTCGATGCAGGCGGCAAGAAGAGGCCACCCATCGAGCCCCCTGTTGATCCGCAGCTGCCGCGACAAGTCACCGGCACGCGACCGTCGCGCGCCCTGCCCTACGAGCTGCACACGAGCGCCAGGGCCGACACCCTCACCGGCACCGTGAAGCTGATCTTCTCGAACACCGGCAAGGCCGCCGCCGTGTTCCACGTGTACGACAAGCTCAACCTCGACCGCCTGCCGCGCCGCTACATGGTCGAGCCCGGCAAGACGCTCGACGACAGCTGGGCCGCGGCCACCGACAACAGCGGCTTCTACGACCTGTGGGTGCTCGGCCCCAACGGCTACCACCGCCACTTCAAGGGCGACCTCAACCGCCTGCGCGCCGGCGGCGTGGCGGCGCCCGAGGTGCGTGTCTGCTACGACATCGCCAACGGCAATGTGTACCTGCAGATGCGTAACGACGGCAAGGCCGCGTGCAAGTTCACGGTGCGCGCCAAGGCCTACCGCGACGACGGCCCGTGGAACGCGACGGTGAACGGCGGCGCGCAGTCCGAGCAGCACTGGGAGCTCGCCGCCAGCGGCCAGTGGTACGACTTCGCCGTCACCTGCGACAGCGACCCCGCCTTCTACCGCCGCTTTGCCGGCCGCGTGGAAACCGGCAAGCACACGGTCAGCGATCCGGCGATGGGCTTGCCCGACCTCTGAAGACGTAGGCATGATCCCCCCGCGCCCGCCAGTGGCGCGGGGGAATTCATGCACGCCAAGGTCATTCGGTACTTCGTCGAGGTGGTTCGCGCGGGCTCGATCCGCAAGGCGGCCGAGCAACTGCACGTGGTGCCCACGGCCGTCAACCGGCAGATCCTCAACCTCGAGGAAGAACTGGGCGCGCCGCTGTTCGAGCGCATCCACAACACGCTCAAGCTCACGCCCGTGGGCGAGATCGTGCTGGCGCATGCGCGCGGCACGCTGCGCGAGTTCGACCTCGTGCGCCAGCGCATCGAGGACGTGCGCGGCCTGCGCCAGGGCGAGGTCACGCTGGCCACCACGGCCGGCCTGGCCGACGCCTTCCTGCCCGCTGTGGTGCAGCGCTTTCGCGCGGCGCACCCGGGCATCCAACTCAAGCTGCTGGGCCTGCCCATCGCGGCCGTGCTGCGCAGCGTGGCCGAAGGCGATGCCGATCTGGCGCTGGCCTACGACGTGCCCGGCACGGCCGGCTTTCGCACGCTGTTCAGCAGCGAATGGCCGATCGGCGCGGTGGTGCCGCCGGGCCATCCGCTCACGGCGCATGCGACCACGGTGCTGGCGGAGTGCGTGGGCTACCCGCTGATCCTGCCCGCGCCGTCGCTGTCGATCCGGCCGATCCTCGACGCCGCGTTCGAACGCTCCGCCATCCGCGTGTCGCCGGTGGTCGAAACCACCTCGACCGCGCTGATGCGCCGGCTGGTGCGCGACGGCGGCGGTATCACGCTGCTGAACCGCCTGGACGTGGACGAGGAGCGCAACGACGGCACGCTGGTCTTCGTGCCGCTGCGCGACACCACGCTGGGCGCGCAGACGCTCACGCTCGAGACCCGCGCCGCGCAGCCGCCGAGCGCCGCGGCCGAGCTGTTCGCGAACCATGTCGTGGCCTGCCTGGACGACCTTCTGGCGCCCTGAAACTGCGCGCGTCCGCTCTGGCAGCCCTTCCGATGACCGTCCACTTTTTGTGCACAGGGCGCGTCATTTATTGACTTTGCATGAGCAAAGACATCGCTCCTAGACTGCCGCGCCGGTTCATCGGCAGGAAAGGCTCCCATGTTCTCGAACGATAAAAAGACCCTCGCAGGAGACGGCGAAGGGGTCGACCAGAAGCTTCCGCTCGCCCGTTGCGGCGCATTGAGCCTGCAGCACGTGCTCGTGATGTACGCGGGCACGGTGGCCGTGCCGCTCATCGTGGGCGGTGCGCTCGGCCTCTCGAAGGCCGACATCGCGTTTCTCATCAACGCCGACCTGTTCGCCGCCGGCATCGCCACGCTGGTGCAGGCCATCGGCTTCTGGCGCTTCGGCATCCGCATGCCGGTGATGATGGGCGTGACCTTCGCGGCCGTCGGGCCGATGATCGCCATCGGCATGGACCCCTCGCTCGGTCTGCCCGCGATCTACGGCGCGACCATCGTGGCGGGCGTGTTCGGCATGCTCGTCGCGCCGCTCATGGGGCGGGTGCTGGGCGTGTTTCCGCCGCTCGTCACGGGCACGGTCATCACGCTGATCGGCGTGTCGCTCATGGGCGTGGCCATCAACTGGGCGGCCGGCGGCCAGCCCACGGCGACCCGCATGATCGGCGGCGTGGCGCACGCGGTGGCCAACCCGGCCTATGGCGAGCCGGTGAACCTGGCGATTGCCGCGGCGGTGCTCGCGGTGATCATCGCGATCACGCGCTTCGGCAAGGGCCTCGTCGCCAACATCGCGGTGCTGCTGGGCATCGTGTTCGGCGTGGGCGTGTCGCTGGCGCTCGGGCGCATGCACTTCGACGGGCTCGAAGAAGCGAGCTGGATCGCCGTGACCACGCCCTTCCACTTCGGCCTGCCGCGCTTCGAGCTCACGGCCATCGCCTCGATGTGCATCGTGATGCTCATCACGCTGGTCGAATCGACCGGCATGTTCCTCGCGCTGGGTGAGATCACCGGCCGCAAGGTGACGACCGACGCACTCACGCGCGGGCTGCGCGCCGACGGGCTGGGCACGGTCATCGGCGGCGTGTTCAACACCTTCCCCTACACCTCGTTCTCGCAGAACGTGGGGCTGGTCACGGTGACGGGCGTGCGCTCGCGCTACGTGGCGGCGGGTGGTGGCCTGATGCTGATTGCACTCGCGCTGTTTCCGAAGATCGCGCACATCGTGGCCTCGGTGCCGCAGTTCGTGCTCGGCGGTGCGGGCATCGTGATGTTCGGCATGGTGGCGGCCACGGGCGTGCGCATCCTGGGTGCGATCGACTACGCGCAGAACCGCCACGCGCTGTACGTGATCGCCATTTCCATCGGGCTCGGGCTGATTCCCACGCTGTCGCCCAACTTCTTCCAGCACTTCCCCGCCTGGACCCATCCGCTGACGCACAGCGGCATCGTGCTGGGCACGCTGGCCGCGGTGCTGCTCAATCTTTTCTACAACGGCGTGCTGTCGAAGGAACGGTCCTTCGCGATGGCGGCGCGCACTTCGCACGGCTCCGAATGACCCTTCAACATCCATCTTCTTCCTCGCAACCGCAGCGCCCGCCGCTGCTGATCGTCCGCCACGCCGACGTGCTCGTCACCATGGACGCAGCCCGGCGCGAGATCGCCGACGGCGCCGTGGTGATGAACGGCCCCGCCGTCGCCTGGGTGGGCGCCACGGCCGAGCTGCCGGCGCCCTACCTCGACGCGCTGCGCAGCGGCCAGGCCGAGGCCATCGACATGCACGGCCATGTCGTGATGCCGGGGCTGGTCAACACGCACCACCACATGTACCAGAGCCTCACGCGCGCCGTGCCCGAGGCGCAGGATGCCGAGCTCTTCGGCTGGCTCACGAACCTGTACCTGCTGTGGGCGCGGCTCACGCCCGAGATGATCCGCGTGTCGACGCAGACCGCGATGGCCGAGCTGATGCGCTCGGGCTGCACCACCACGAGCGACCACCTCTACCTGTTTCCCAACGGGTCGCGGCTCGACGACTCGATCGAGGCCGCCGACGCCATGGGCATGCGCTTCCACGCGGCGCGCGGCAGCATGAGCGTGGGCCGCAGCGCCGGCGGCCTGCCGCCCGACGAGGTGGTGGAGACCGAGGCCGCGATCCTGCGCGACAGCGAACGGCTCATCGACCGCTGGCACAACCCCGCGCGCCATTCGATGCGCCGCATCGTGCTCGCGCCCTGCTCGCCGTTCTCGGTGTCGCGCGACCTGATGCGGCTGTCGGCCGAGCTGGCGCGCGCACGCGGCGTGTCGCTGCACACGCACCTGGCCGAGAACGACAACGACGTGGCGTACTCGCGCGAGAAGTTCGGCATGACGCCGGCCGAATACGCCGAAGACCTGGGCTGGGTCGGCCCCGACGTGTGGCACGCGCACTGCGTGAAGCTCGACGACGCCGGCATCGCGCTCTTCGGGCGTACCGGCACCGGCGTGGCGCACTGCCCGTGCTCGAACATGCGGCTGGCCTCGGGCATCGCGCCCATCGGGGCCATGCGGCGCGCGGGCGTGGCCGTGGGCCTGGGCGTGGACGGGAGCGCGTCGAACGACGGCGCGCACATGCTGGGCGAGGCGCGCCAGGCGATGCTGCTGCAGCGCGTGGGCTACGGCCCGGCTGCGATGACCGCGCGCGAAGCGCTCGAGATCGCCACGGTCGGCGGTGCCCGCGTGCTCGGGCGCGACGACATCGGTGCCCTCGCACCGGGCATGTCGGCCGACCTCGTGGCCTTCGACATGCGCGGCGTCGACCACGCAGGCGCCTGGCACGACCCGGTCGCGGCGCTGGTGTTCTGCACGCCGGTGGCGGCGGCACTGAGCGTGATCGACGGCGTGGTCCGCATCCGCGACGGGCGCTTCACGGGCTTCGAGTTGGCGCCGCTGCTGGCCACGCACCGCGACCTGGCGCGCACGCTGTACGAAAGCGCGCGGCATCCGCACACCGCCTGAACAGGCGATGCACTGATCGTCAGCGCCGCATCGTGTCCAGCTGCGTGACCGGCGCGGCGTTGTTGCCCCACGACCCGCGGATGTAGGTGAGCACCTCGGCCACCTCGGTGGCGTCGAGCGCGTGCCCGAACGGCGGCATGCCGTAGGGGCGCGGGTTGCCGGCCGTCGCGGGCAGGAAGCCACCGTGCGCGACCACCTGGATCAGGTTGGTGGGCCGCGCCATCGTCACCGCGCGATTGCCCGCGAGCGGCGGGTAGGCGCCGGCCGCGCCCTGGCCCTGGTCGCCGTGGCAGTAGGCGCAGCGCTGGTCGTAGATTTTGGCGCCGCGCACCATCGCGCCGGCGTCGCGCCGCACCGGCGCGGCGGGCGCTTTCTGGGCTTCGGGCGCGTCCTGCTTCACGGCCTCGGGCAGGTCCTTCAGGTAGATCGCCATCGCACCCAGGTCGGCGTCGCTCAGGTACTGCGTGCTGCGGAACACGACGTCGGCCATCGGACCCATCACCGAGCCGCGCGGGGCGGTGCCGGACTTGAGCAGCGCCACGACATCGGCCGCGGGCCAGTCGGCCACGCCGGCTTCGTGCGGGTCGGCCAGCGAGGGTGCGTACCAGTTCTCCACCGCGATCAGGCCGCCCGACAGCCCGAGCTTGGTTTCGGTCGCGCCCAGCGAGTTGCGGCTGCCGTGGCAGGCGATGCAGTGGCCCAGCCCGCCCACGAGGTAAGCGCCGCGGTTCCATTCGGCCGGCTTGTTCGCGTTCGCCACGAAGGGCTGCGGCTTGAACGAGAGCGCGCGCCACACGGCGAGCGCGGCCTGCGTGTCGTACGGAAAGCGCAGGCGGTGCGCCTTGTTTTCCGTGGCCGCGGGCGCCACGCTGCGCAGGTAGGCGTAGAGGGCGTCGGAGTCTTCACGCGTGACCTGCGTGAAGTTCGGGTATGGGAAGGCCGGGTACAGCAGGCGCCCGTCCTTGCTGCGGCCGTTGTGCATGGCGCGCCAGAAATGCGCGCTGCTCCAGCCGCCGATGCCGTGCGTCGCATCGGGCGTGAGGTTGGTCGCGTAGATGGTGCCGAACGGCGTTTCGAGCGGCACGCCGCCCGCGTAGGGCTGGCCGCCGCGCGTGGTGTGGCAGCCGGCGCAGTTGCCCGCCAGCGCGAGGTAGCGCCCGCGCTCGACGAGCTGCGGCGTGGCGTCGAAGGCTTCGGCGTGTTCGGGCAGCGGGTCTTCGCCGCGCAGGTTCAGCGCCAGCACGACGCCGGCCAACACGGCCGCCAGGGTGAGCAGGCCCAGCAGGGCCCAGCCGAAATGTCTCAATCGCGCGGTCATCGGGTTCTCAGGGTTTCGCTGCGGTGGGCATGCCGCCGCAGGTGACGGGCAACGGCGCGGGCAGCGAGGCGGCCGGGCGGGTGTCGGCCGGCATCGGCTGCACGGCCAGCCAGCTGGCCACGGCGTTGATGTCGGCGGTGGTCATGCGCTGGCCGATCTGCGCCATGCAGTCGGGCGCGGGCGCGTGGCGCTCCTTGGTGAGCCAGGCGCCGAGCTGCGACGACACATACAGCCGCGGCAGGCCGAGCAGGCCGGGAATGGCCGGCTGCACGCCCGTGAGCGCCGCGCCGTGGCACTGCACGCAGGCCGGGATGTTGCGCGCGGCATCGCCTTCGAGCGCCAGCTGGCGGCCCCGGCGCAGCTGCTCGGGCGAGGCGTCGCTCTGCGGCGAGATCGCCGCGTACGGCAGCGACAGGTTCGCGAAGTACTCGGCCATCTCGCGCAGGTAGTCGTCCGACAGGTGCTGGACCATGTAGGTCATGTCGCTGTTGAAGCGGCGCCCGTCGCGAAAACTCACGAGCTGGTTGAACAGGTAGCCCGCGGGCTTGCCCGCCAGGCGCGGGAAGAAGCCGGCGTTGGTGGTCGCGCCCTCGCGCCCGTGGCAGGCGATGCAGGCGGCCACGCGCTGTTCGATGGTGTCGGGCACGGTGGTGGTGGCGGCCTGCGCGGCGATGGGCGCAAGCGGCAACAGCAGCGCCAGGGCCAGCGCCGCACGATGGAGCACGGCCTGCATCACGTGCCTGCCGCGAAATGCGCCAGGGCCAGCAGGCCCGCGATCAGCAGCAGGGCCATGCACAGCCCCACGCCGATCAGCGGCAGGATGCCCAATTGGGCGGTCCGCTTGTCGGCGTCGGCCCGGCGGCCGCCCAGCCCGATGAAGCTCCAGAGTACGGCGCGCACCGCGCGCATCAGATTGAACATGGCTCCACTGTCGCGCAAACGGGTCAAAAAAAACAGATGCAGATCCAGCTCGATTCACCATATCAGATTAGAGTCCCCGCGAATGACAACGCCCCCCCGATGAAACCCCGATGAAGCGTTATGAAGCCCTGGCCGCCGACATCGAGGCCTCGATCCGCAACGGCACCCTCAAGACCGGCGACCGCCTGCCTTCCGTGCGGCACACGGGCAGCAGCCGCGGCGTGAGCGCCTCCACCGTGTTCCAAGCCTACTACCTGCTGGAAGCGCGCGGCCTCGTGCGCGCGCGCGACCGCTCGGGCTACTACGTGGCCGGCGGCGGCCTGCGCGACGCGCCGCCCGAAACCACCCTCACCTCGCGCCCCGCCGAAGGCCCGCGCGCCCTCGACGTGAGCGACCAGGTGTTCGACATCCTCGAAGCCAGCATGTCGCGCCAGGTCGTGCCTTTCGGCTCGGCCTTTCCGAGCCCGCTGCTGTTTCCGCTCGCGCGGCTGGGCCAGTTCATGGCGGCCAGCGCCAAGTCGCTCGACCCGTGGCGCACCGTGGACGACCTCACGCCCGGCAGCGCCGCCCTGCGCCGGCAGATCGCGCTGCGCTACCTGGCCGACGGCCTGCCCGTGCCGGCCGAGGAGATCGTCGTCACCAACGGCGCGCTCGAGGCGCTCAACCTCTGCCTCTCGGCCGTCACGCGGCCGGGCGACGCGGTGATCGTCGAGTCGCCCACCTTCTATGCCGCGCTGCAGGCGCTCGAACGCATGGGGCTGCGCGCCATCGAGGTGCCGACGCACCCGGGCGAAGGCATCGACCTCGACGCGCTCGCCCAAGCCATCGCCGCGCACCAACCCACGGCCTGCTGGCTCATGACCACCTTCCAGAACCCGCTCGGCAGCCTGATGCCCGATGCGAAGAAGAAGGCGCTCGTCGAACTGCTCGCGCGGCACGAACTGCCGCTGATCGAGGACGACGTGTACGCCGAGCTCTACTTCGGCGAGCGCCGCCCACCGCCCGCCAAGGCCTTCGACACGCAGGGACTGGTGCTGCACTGCTCGTCGTTCTCGAAGAGCCTCGCGCCCGGCTACCGCATCGGCTGGGCCTCGGCCGGGCGCTTCGCGCGCAAGGTGGCGCGACAGAAACTCACGACCACGCTCAGCACCTCCGTGCCCGCGCAACTGGCGCTGGCCGACTACCTCGAGAAGGGCGGCTTCGACAAGCACCTGCGCAAGCTGCGCCAGACGCTCGCGATGCAGCAGGCCACCTTCGCGCAGGGCGTGGGGCATTACTTTCCGGCGGGCACGCGCGCCACGCGACCGCTGGGCGGGTACTTCCTGTGGGTGGAATTGCCGCCGCAGGTGAATGCGCTGGAGATCCATCGCCTGGCGCTGGAGCGCGGCATCAGCGTCGCGCCCGGACCGATTTTTTCGGCCACGCGCGCGTTCACCAACTGCCTGCGGCTGAACTACGGGCATGCGTGGGATGCGCACAGCGAGCAGGCCTTGCAGACGCTCGGGCGACTGGTCGCGGACGCGGCCTGAGGCCGGTGGTGCGTCGCCGATGCCAGGCCGCACGCTTCAAAAACACTGCGGGTTCTGCACATCCGGCACCAGCAACGCGACTCCCTGGAACCTCAAGCCGCCACAGCCACCCCACCCCGCCGCATCCGGCTCACCCTGAACAGCAGGAACGCCGTGATGCTCACGTTCACCAGGTTCCATCCGATGCCGTTCAGGAAGGCCGCGTGGTAGCTGCCCGTCAGGTCGAAGACCTTGCCTGACATCCAGCCGCCCAGCGCCATGCCGAACAGCGTGAACATCAGCACCGTGCCCACGCGCGCACCAGCCTCCTTGGGCGGAAAGTGTTCGCGCACGATGATCGCGTACGAGGGCACGATGCCGCCCTGGAACAGGCCGAACAGCGCCGAGATCACATACAGCGGCACCAGTCCGTCGAACGGCAGAAACAGCAGCAGCGCTACGCACTGCAGCAGGCCGCCCAGCATCAGCGTGCGCAGCCCGCCGATGCGGTCGCAGATGGCGCCCGACACCAGCCGGCTCACGATGCCGAAGCCCAGCATCAGCGACAGCATCATCGCGCCCTGCGCCGGGCCGTAGCCCAGGTCGCCGCAGTACGCCACGATGTGCACCTGCGGCATCGCCATCGCCACGCAACAGGCCACGCCCGCCACGCACAGCAGGCCCTGCGCCGTGCCCAGGCTCAGGCCGAAGGGCCGCGTCATGTCGCGCACCAGGGTGCTGCCCGCAACGTGCGACACGGGCGCCGCCTCGGCCAGTGCCGGCGGGCGCGCGCGGAAGAACAGCGCGAGCAGTGCCATCGTCACGCCGCAGAAGATGCCCATGCCGATGTAGGTCTGGCGCCAGCCGACCTGCTCGACAAAGTGCTGCGCGATGGGCGGCCACACCGCGCCCGCAAGGTAGTTGCCGCTGGCGCACACGGCCACCGCGATGCCGCGCCGCTTGACGAACCACAGCGAGGTGTCGGCCACCAGCGGCGCAAAAGCCACCGAGCTGCCGAGCAGACCCACCAGCAGTGCCTGCGCGATGGTGAAGGACACGATGTCTTGCGACAGGCCCGTGGCGATGTAGCCGGCGGCGAGAAAGGCAGAGCCCATCAGCAGCGGCTTCATCACGCCGATGCGGTCGGCCAGCTTGCCCATGAGCACGCCGCCGAAGCCGAAGCCCAGCATCAGCAGCGTGTAGGGCATGGAGGCATCGGCGCGCGCCACGCCGAACTCGGCCTGCACGGCGGGCAACATGACCGACACCACGTACATGCCGCTGCTGCCGACCGTCATGACCAGCAGCGTGAGCGCCAGGCGCACCATGGCGTAGCGCGAATCAGGCTGGTGGACGATGGGGGTGTCGTGTGTCGTCTTCATTCTTGTTGTCTCTCCACGCATGCATCGGGCGGCGCATGTCGTGTGGCATTCTCGCGGAAGGCTGCGCCGCTTGCTGCGCACGCCCTCGAGAACCCAACGCATGCAAATCACCTACAGACAGGCCGTGCCTGAAGACACGCCCGCGTGCATCGAACTGCGTGGCCGCACGCGAGAGAACGCGTTCTCCGTCGAAGAATTGAAGGCGCTCGGCATCACGCTGGAAAGCTGGCAAACCGGCATCGCCGATGGCTCACTGCCCGGTCATGTCGCGCTGGTCGATGGCGAGCTGGCCGGCTACTGCTTCGGCGACCGCGACACCGGCGAGATCGCCGTGCTGGCGCTGCTGCCTGCGTACGAAGGCCAGGGCATCGGCAAGGCGCTGCTTGCGTTGATGGTCGATGCGTTCAAGGGGCTGGGCTTCCAGCGTCTCTTCCTGGGTTGCTCGCCCGACCCGCAGGTGCGCTCGCACGGGTTCTACCGGCACCTGGGCTGGAAGCCCACGGGTGAATTCGATGCGGCGGGCGATGAAGTGCTGGCGTACGTCCCGTCCTGAGACGTACCCCGTGGCCGGTGCGCGTCAACACCCGGCAGCCTCAGCCGACGAACGGCGCGGGCATGACGACGACGAAGCTCGACGACAAGGCCTTCGGCACCGGCACACCGGGCTTGCGCTTGCCGTCACAGGCCGCTGTCAGCAGGCCGAGACACAACAGAAGAACAAAGGCTGTGCTTCTCATGCGGCGCATGCTAAGCCTGCAACATCGCGCGTCAAGTCGGACGTGGCGCCAATCGGCATGGCGCCGCCGCTGTCAGGCGCGCTGCGCGGTTCGTCAGCGCTGCCGCCAGGCCTGCGTGCGCTTCAACGCCCCATGCCCGGCCAGCGCGAACAGGCCGCGGCCGACGGCGGCCGTGAGCATGATGAGCGAGGCCATGGCGGCGGCAGGCGCCACGTCGCCGGCGTCGTCCATGTTGAGCACGGCGATGGCGGCCAGCGTGGTCTGCGGCGAATAGAGGAACACGACGGCCGACACGGTGGTCATCGCGTTGACGAAGAAGTAGCCCGCCACGTTGAGCACCGTGGGCAGCGCCACCGGCAGGTGCACGCGCCACAGCGTGCGCCAGAACGGCACGCCCATCGACTCGGACACCAGCTCGTACTCGCGGTCGAGCTGGCGCAGCGCAGTGAGCGACGTGAGATGCGCCACCGAGAAAAAATGCGCCACGGTGCAGACCACCAGGATCGACATGCCGCCGTAGATGCCGTGCAGCGGGTTCGCGGCCGAGTTGAAGAAGAAGATGTAGCCCACGCCGAGCACGAGCCCCGGCACCGCGAGCGGCAGGTTGGCCAGCAGGTTCAGCAGCTCGCGCAGCAGGCCGAAGTGGCGCGGCTTCTCCACGAAGTAGGCCGACACGAAGGTGGCGAGCGCGCCCGCCACGGCCGCGTACAGCGCGAGGCGCAGCGAGTTGCCGTAGCTGCCCCAACCGCCGCCGTCCATGTTGCTGAAGTCGTAGTTCTTCAGCGACGGCGTGAGCTTGTAGGGCCAGTAGCTGGCGAGTGAGGCGAACACGGCCATGCCGATCATCACGACGATGGCAATGGCGGTGAGCGTGCAGAACACGAGCAGTGCGCGGTCGCGCGACTTCACGGGCTCGGGTTGATAGGGCGTGGCGCGTGCCGACAGCGCCGCGGCCTGCTTGCGGCGCACGCGGCGCTCGACGAGGAACGACAGCACGGCCGGAATCAGCAGCACGAGGCCGACCACGGCGCCCATCTGAAAATTCTGCTGCCCGACCACCTGCTTGTAGATGTCGGTCGCGAGCACGCCGGTCTGGCCGCCCACCACCTTGGGCACGCCGAAGTCGGTGATGACGAGCACGAACACGACCATCGCGGCCACGATGAGGCCGTAGCGCGAGGCCGGCAGCGTGACGGTGCGGAAGATCCGCCAGCGCGAAGCGCCCAGCGTCTGCGCGGCTTCGTACAAACGCCCGTCGGACGTGGCCATGGCGGTGGTGAGGATCAGCAACGCATGCGGCAGCGTCCAGAACACCGAGCCGAGCACGATGCCCAGCGGGCCGTAGATCGACACGTCGCCGAGCAGCCCCTTGAACAGGCCCTGGTTGCCGAACAGGTAGATCAGGCTGATGGCCGGCAGCAGCGAAGGCGCAAGCAGCGGCATGAGCGCCACGGCGCGCAGCAGGCCCTTGGCGGGCATGCACGAGAGCGTGAGGCCGTAGGCGTACACGTAGGCGATGGCAGTGCACAGCACGGCGCTGATCACCGCGAGGGCGACGCTGTTGAAGGCCGACTGCACGAGCGCGGGGTTTTCGAAGTAGCGCGCGAAGTTGGTGAGGCCTACGAAGTTGCCAGTACGGTCGTAAAAGCTCTGGCCGACGAGGGCGCCGACAGGGAGCGCGACGATCACGACGAGCAGCAACACGACGAGCAACACGGCGGCGCCGGTGAGCCAGCGTTCACGGTCGAAATGGATCGTGCGCGGTATTGCGATCGGGGCGAGGGCTTCTGTGGGGGTGCTCATGTTGTTCTTCTTGTGGTGTCGTTGTTCAGGGCGCGTGCACAGGCCACCGGGTACTTCCCTCCGCGAATGTCCCCCGGGCTTCGCCCTCCTCCTTGATTTCGCTGCGGGAAGCACCCAGTGTCCTGTGCACACCGAGCGCGGCCGTTGTGCTGTTCGATCAACGACCGCACTGAATCACGCTCACGTCGATGGGGTGCCTTGCACAGCGAAATTAAGGAGGAGCCCGAAGGGCGGGGGACATTCGCGGAGCAAGGTGCCCCGTCGGCGGGAGCGCGCCCTGAAGGGCTGCGCACCGCGCGACAAGGAACCCGCACGCGCGAGGTCATGTCATTGCGCCAGCACCGACAGCGCGTTCAAAGGCAGCTGGATGTGCACCATGCTGCTGGGCACCAGCGGCTCTTCGCCACCGCTGCGCGCATCGGCGGGCAGCTCGGCTTCGATCTCGATGCCGAGCGGCTCGCAGGCCAGGCGGGCCGAGGTGCGGTTGCCGAAGAACTCGGTGTCGAGCAGGCGTGCGGCAAAGCTGTTGGTGCCGAGTTCGGAACCGAAGCGCTTCACCACCACATGCTCGGGCCGGATGCCCACGGTGGCTTGCGAACCGACGCTGAGGTTGCCCGGTGCGCAGAACAGCTCGCTGTCGCGCACACGCACCTTGCCGCCGGCCAGCACGGTGGCGGGCAGCATGTTCATGCGGCCCACGAAGCCCGCCGCGAAGCGGGTGCGCGGCTGGCGGTACAGCTCGTCGGGCGTGCCGGCCTGCTCGATGCGGCCGTTGTGCATCAGCACCACGCGGTCGGCCATCGAGAGGGCTTCTTCCTGGTCGTGCGTGACCATGATGGTGACGATACCCAGGCGCTTTTGCAGCGCGCGGATTTCGCTGCGCAAGGTGGCGCGCACCTGCGCGTCGAGCGCGGAGAGCGGCTCGTCGAGCAGCAGCAGACGCGGATTGGGCGCGAGCGCGCGCGCCAGCGCGATGCGCTGCTGCTGGCCGCCCGAGAGCTGCACGGGGTACTTGTCGGCATGCGCGGTGAGCCCGACAAGGTCGAGCATCTCGCGCGATCGCTTGGCCATCTCGCGCGCCAGTGCACCCGTGGGGTGCAGGCCGTAGGCGATGTTCTGCGCCGCCGTCAGGTTGGGGAACAGCGCATACGACTGGAACACCACGCCGAAGCCGCGCGCCGCGGGCGGCAGGCCCGCGATGTCTTGGCCGCCGAGCAAGATTTGCCCGCTGTCGGCGCGTTCGATGCCGCACACGATGCGCAGCAGCGTGGTCTTGCCGCAGCCCGAAGGGCCGAGCAGGCAGACGAACTCGCCGGGCTCGATGTCCAGATCAATGCCGTCGAGCACGCGCGTGGCGCCAAAGGACTTGCCGATGCCGCGAAGAGAGAGAAAGCTGGTCATGTGCGGCTACCCGGAATCCCGATCACATCGGCTTTTTTTCAGCCTTGGCGTCGTAGCGCTTCGACCATTCCGTCAGGATGCGGTCGCGGTTGGCGGCAGCCCAGTTGAAGTCGTTCTTGGCCAGCAGCTTCTCGACGTCGCCCGGCACGAACTCGAGCTTTTCCTGGATGCCCGGCAGCGCGAGCACGGCGAAGTTCTTCGCGTAGAGCTCGTTGGCCTGCTTGGTCACGGCCCAGTCGGCCAGGGCCTTGGCGGCGTCCTGCTTCTTGCTGGTCTTCATGATGCCGGTGGCTTCCATGTCCCAGCCCAGGCCTTCCTTGGGCAGCACGATGTCGATGGGGGCGCCGTCGCGCTTGGTCTTGTTGGCGCGGTATTCGAACGACATGCCGAGCGCGAACTCGCCGGCGCCGGCCTGGCGGCAGGGCTTGCTGCCCGACAGGCTGTACACACCGATGTTCTGGTGCAGCGCGTCCATGTACTTCCAGGCCTTGTCTTCGCCCATCATCTGGATCCAGCCCGACACCATGAGGTAGCCGGTGCCCGAGGCGGCGGGGTTGGGCATGGTGATCTGGCCCTTGTAGACCGGGTTGGTCAGGTCGGCCCAGCTGGTGGGCTTGGGCAGGCTCTTCTTCGTGGCTTCAACAGTGTTGAAGCAGATGGCCGACGACCACACGTCCATGCCGACCCACTTGGGCGGGTTGGCCGTGTCGCGCATGGTCGGCTTGATGGCGTCCAGGCCCTTGGGGGCGTAGGGCTGGAGCATGCCTTCCTTGTCGAGCAGCATCAGCGAAGTGGCGGCCAGGCCCCACACCACGTCGGCCTGCGGGTTGGCCTTTTCGGCCAGCAGCTTGGCGGTGACGATGCCGGTCGAGTCGCGCACGAACTTCAGCTCGATGTTCTGGTTCTCTTTCTCGAAGGCGGCCTTGTAGGCCTGCACCTGGTCGGCTTCGAGCGCGGTGTAGACCAGCAGCTCGGTGCGGCCCTGGGCCGAGGCGGCAAAAGCCAGCGAGAACAGGGCGGCGGGCACGGCGGCCCACATCAGACGACGATGCAGCATGGGAGATTCCCTCGGGGTAAGAACAGGCGGTGTACGCAAAAAGAAAACACGGCCGGGGCCGTGAACGCAGCGATGCTCGCAGCGGTATGTGACAAAGGTTTGTCACATGACACAGCCGTGCCACGGCACGGTCGTGGGCGTCACACGGCTGTCATGTCGACGGGTGACGCGGGCGGCTTCAGCCCCGTCTAAGGAAGCTTTGTCTACGATGGGCTCCCCACGAGGTTTGGCGCACGAGCGCCTGCGAGGAAATCTGCATGTCATCTTCTGTCCCATCGCCCACCATCGCCGCGCGTGCCGGCACCTTCGTCCAGGTCGTGCGCCGCGTGTTCCGGCTCGCGGCGCCCTACTTCAACTCCGAAGAAGAGAAGTGGCGCGCGCGCCTGATGTTCGCGGGCATCGTGGCGCTGAACCTGGCCTATGTGTACGCGCTGGTGCTCTTCAATCAGTGGTACGGCCGCTTCTACGACGCGCTGCAGAACAAGGATGCGACGGTCTTCTGGCGCGAGATCCGCGTGTTCGCCGTGCTGGCCTTCTTCAACATCGCGATCCAGGTGCTGAAGTTCTATGTGACGCAGATGCTGCAGCTGCGCTGGCGCGCCTGGATGACGCGCAACTACCTGGGCCGCTGGATGGCCGACCGGGCCTTCTATCACCTGGAGCTGGCGCGCTACGCGCAGGCCGACGGCGTCACGCCCGACAACCCCGACCAGCGCATCCAGGAAGACATGCAGATGTTCACCAATGCCACGATGACGCTGTCGATGGACTTGATGAACGCGGTGGTCACGCTGCTGAGCTTCATCGGCATCCTGTGGGGCCTGTCGGGGACCTTCGACCTGTCGCTGGGTGACAGCACCTACCAGATCGCCGGCTCGATGGTGTGGCTGGCGCTGGTCTACTGCGTGGTCGGCACGGTCATCACGCACTTCATCGGCCGGCCGCTCATCGGCCTGAACTTTCGCCAGCAGCGCTTCGAAGCCGATTTCCGCCACCACCTGGTGCGCGTGCGCGAATACAGCGAAGCCATTGCGCTCGACCGCGGCGAGACCGTGGAACGCGGCCAGCTCGACGTGCGATTCGGTGCGGTGCTGCGCAATTACCTGCAGCTGATCAAGCAGCAGAAGAACCTGGTCACTTTCACTGCGATGTTCGGACAGGCGTCGCTGATCTTCCCGTTCATCGTGTCGGCGCCGCGCTTCTTCAGCGGCGCCATTCAGCTGGGCGGCCTCATGCAGATTTCATCGGCCTTCGACAAGGTGCAGGAATCGCTGAGCTGGTTCGTCGAAAACTACGACAAGGTGGCCGTCTGGCGCGCCACCACCGACCGTCTGATCAGCTTCGACGACGCAATGCGCGCGCACGCGGCACGCGACATCGGCCTGCAACGCGACGACAACGCCCCCGCGCTCGACACCACCGGCCTCACGGTCGCGCTGCCCAATGGCACGCAGCTGCTGGCCGGCGCCGCGCTGGCGGTGCGGCCCGGCGACAGCGTGCTGCTGCAAGGCCCGTCGGGCAGCGGCAAGTCGACGCTGTTCCGCACCTTCGCGGGCATCTGGCCGTTTGCGAGCGGCCAGGTGCAGGCCCCGGCCGACGCGGTCTTCATGCCGCAGCGCCCCTACCTGCCCGACGGCAAGTTGCGCGAAGCGTTGACCTACCCGCACCCGGCCGCCGGCTTCAGCGATGAACAACTGCGCCAGGCGCTGATCGATGCATTGCTGCCCGACCTCGTGAACCGGCTCGACGACAGCGACGCCTGGAGCCAGAAGCTCTCGGGCGGCGAGCAGCAGCGGCTGGCCATCGCACGGGTGCTGCTGAAGAAACCGGCCTGGCTCTTCGCCGACGAAGTGACCAGCGCGCTCGATGCGCCGGCCGAAGCCGTGCTCTATCAGCGGCTCGCCGACACGGTGCGGGCGGGCGGCGGCGCGATGGTGTCGATCGCGCACCGCCCGGCCGTGGGCGATTTCCATGGCCAGCGGTGGACGCTGGTGCCGCAGGAAGAAAGCGCGAGCGGCGGTGCGCGCTACCGGCTCGAGACCGCTGCGGCTGCTCAGCCCACCGCGGGCTGATCGACGTAGCGCTCCCAGCCCTTCTTGCGCAACTCGCAGGCCGGGCATTCGCCGCAGCCGTAGCCCCAGGCCTGGCGGTGCTCGCGGTCGCCGAGGTAGCAGGTGTGGGTTTCTTCGACGATCAGGTCGACCAGCGGCTGGCCGCCCAAGCGGTGGGCCAGCGCCCAGGTCTCGGCCTTGTCGATCCACATGAGCGGCGTCTCGATGACGAGGCGGCGCTCCAGGCCGAGCGACAGCGCGAGTTGCATCGCCTTCATGGTGTCGTCGCGGCAGTCGGGGTAGCCCGAGAAGTCGGTTTCGCACACGCCGGTGACGATCACCTGCAGCCCGCGCCGGTAGGCCAGCGCGCCCGCGAGCGTGAGAAACAGCAGGTTGCGCCCCGGCACGAAGGTGTTGGGCAGGCCGTCGGCCTGCATGGCGAAGGCGACTTCTTCAGTGAGCGACGAGCCGCCGAGCTGGGCCAGCGCGGCGAGCGTGAGCACGTGGTCTTCGCCCAGGCGCGGCGCCCATTCGGGAAAGCGCTCGCGCATCTGGGCGAGCACGGTGCCGCGCACGTCGAGCTCGACGCGGTGGCGCTGGCCGTAGTCGAATCCCAGGGTTTCGACACGCTGGTACTTGGACAGGGCCTCGGCCAGGCAGGTGGCCGAGTCCTGGCCGCCGGAAAACAGAACGAGGGCGGTGGTGTGCAGGGGCATGTCCGTCAACGGCGGGGCCGTTGTAGTGCAAATGCGTGATTTTCGCAGCCGATCGATGAGGCTGCTGACCGCCCTGTTCGGCGGCTTCTAGAGAAAGCGCTCCAGCAGCTTGCGCGAGGCGCGGTCGAGCGCCTTGGTATCGGGAATGCGGAACTGCACGCCGTGCGCGCTCGCGATGAGCAGCGCGCCGCCGTCGAGCCGGCGGATGTCTTCTTCGGCCTTGAGCACGAAGCTGGTGTCGCCGCGGTCGGTGCTCACGGTCCAGGTGCTGGGCACGCCGAAGCTCGACACGCCGTGCAGCTTCAGCAGCGTCGGCGCAAAGTCGCGCACGGCGAGTTCTTCGGTCAGCAGCGCCTGCGTGGGTGCGGGCAGCTGGTCGACGCGGTCGACCCACACGAGCTCGCGGCCTTCGCTGCCGACGAGCGACACGCCCTCGTTGGGCGCGCTCAGCGGAAACGCGCGCACGGGCGTCACGCCCACGTGGCGCTCGCCCTGCGCGTCGGTCAGCACGAGGCGGCCGAAGGTGTCGCGTGCGAGTTCGAAATTGTTGGTGTTGCTCATCACACGTCCCCTGCCGGATGGGCGGCGTGGCTCACGGCCAGCGGCGCTTGCGCGTTGGCGCGCTCGTCGGCCGCGCCCTCGCTCACATCGTCTTCGTCGCCCTGGCGCAGCTGCGCCTGGTACAGGCGCCAGTAGGCGCCCTGCTTGGCCATGAGCGCGTCGTGCGGCCCGACCTCGACCACCTCGCCGCGGTCCATGACCACGAGGCGGTCGGCCTTGCGCAGCGTGGACAAACGGTGCGCGATGGCGATGGTGGTGCGGCCCTGCACGAGGTTGTCGAGCGCCTTCTGGATTTCCTTTTCGGTCTCGGTGTCGACGGCCGAGGTGGCCTCGTCGAGGATCAGGATGCGCGGGTCGATGAGCAGTGCGCGCGCAATGCTGATGCGCTGGCGCTCGCCGCCCGACAGGCCCTGGCCGCGCTCGCCCACCAGCGAGTCGTAGCCATGCGGCAGGCGCAGGATGAAGTCGTGCGCATGGGCCGCGCGTGCGGCAGCGACCACCTCTTCGCGCGTGGCGTCAGGCTTGCCGTAGGCGATGTTCTGCGCGATGGTGCCGAAGAACAAAAACGGCTCCTGCAGCACCAGCCCCACGTGGCGGCGGTAGTCGGCCACGGCGAAGCGGCGGATGTCGGTGCCGTCGACCTTGATGGCGCCGTCGGTCACGTCGTAGAAGCGGCAGATCAGGTTGACCAGCGTGCTCTTGCCCGAGCCGCTGTGGCCCACGAGGCCGATCATTTCGCCGGGTTCGATGGTCAGGTCGAGGTCGTGAATGACGGCGCGCGAGCCGTAACGAAAGCCCAGCCCGCTCATCTCGATGCGGCCCTGCACGCGCTCCACCTTCACCGGGTTGGCCGGCTCGGGCACGTTGCTCACATGGTCGAGGATGTCGAAGATGCGCTTGGCGCCAGCGGCGGCCTTCTGCGTGACCGAGACGATGCGGCTCATCGAATCGAGGCGCGTGTAGAAGCGGCCGATGTAGGCGATGAACGCGGTGAGCACACCCACCGTGATATGGCCGCGCGCCACCTGCCAGATGCCGAAGGCCCAGACCACGAGCAGACCGATTTCGGTGAGCAGCGACACCGTCGGCGTGAACAGCGACCAGGTGCGGTTGAGCTTGTCGTTGACCTGCAGGTTGTAGGCGTTGGCGACGCGGAAGCGCTCGGCTTCGCGGCGCTCCTGCGCAAAGGCCTTGACCACGCGGATGCCGGGGATGGTGTCGGCCAGCACGTTGGTCACCTCGGACCAGACGCGGTCGATCTTCTCGAAGCCGGTGCGCAGGCGGTCGCGCACGACGTGGATCATCCAGGCGATGAAGGGCAGCGGCACCAGCGTGACCACGGCCAGCAGCGGGTTGATCGAGAACAGGATGACCGCCGTCATGACGATCATCAGCACGTCGTTCGCGAAGTCGAGCGCGTGCAGCGACAGAAAGACGTTGATGCGGTCGGTTTCCGAGCCGATGCGCGCCATGAGGTCGCCGGTGCGCTTGCCGCCGAAGTAGTCCAGCGGCAGGGTCAGCAGGTGTTCGTAGGTGGTGGTGCGCAGGTCGGCGCCGATGCGCTCGGACACCAGCGCCAGCAGGTAGGTGCGCGCCCAGCCAAGCCCCCAGCCGACCAGCGCCGCGATCAGCAGGCCGCCCAGGTAGAGGCCGACCCGGCCGGAGTCGATCTTCTGCCCGTTCTGGAACGGGATCAGGATGTCGTCCATCAGCGGGATGGTCAGGTACGGCGGCACCAGCGTGGCGGCCGTGGAAATGAGGGTCAGAACAAACCCGAGGATCAGCTGCTTGCGGTACGGACCGGCAAAGCGGCCCAAACGCAGCAGCACCCAGGTCGAGGGCGGCGTTTGCAGTTCGGTGTCGGTGCTGTCGGCATCGAGCCCGTCGGGCACCTCTTCTGTCGCCTTCGTGACAGCCGGCGCAGCGCGCTGGCCGAACAACTTGAGCATCTTGAGCGCCGCCGGCTGGCCGGCGAGCGTGTAGCGCCAGCGGGCGAGCTGCCCGGCGGGCCCGATGAGGTCGAGGGTTCCGACGCCCGCATGGTCGGAAAGACGCATTTCCAAGGCCTGATCGGAGAGTGGCCACTCACGCCACTCGCCGCCGGGTTCCAGGGCGATGAGCCGCTGGTCGGTCAGGGCGACAAGGCCGGTGGCGAATCGAAGTTGGTCGTCGAGGTCAACCGCAAGTGTTACCGAAACGTTTTCAGCGCCTGCGAGTCGGCTTTTCAGCACGCCTGAAACCGCCTCCGTTTCGCCCGCCTGGGCGCCGACTGGATCGTGATGTTGCATTGTGTTTATTTGACTCTTGCCCGTCGCGGGCCGCAGGGACCGCGTCATGGCGTCCTTGGTCGGGCGCCGATTCTGACCGATCGCCATGGGTGCGCTTGAAGGCGCCGTGGTGCTCGGCCAAAGCACATCGAACGTTTGCATGACCCGTTTCGACGACATCCAATTGCTGCGCATTAACTATTTGCGCGGTCCCAACCTCTGGACCTACCGTCCGGTGCTCGAAGTCTGGCTCGACCTGGGTCAACTGGAAGACTTCCCCTCCAACAAGATCGACGGTTTCACCGACCGGCTGACCACCCTGCTGCCGGCGCTCATCGAGCACCACTGCGGCGTGGGCGAGCGCGGCGGCTTCATCCAGCGCCTCACCGAAGGCACCTGGTCGGGCCACGTGCTGGAGCATGTCGTGATCGAGCTGCTGAACCTGGCCGGCATGCCGACCGGCTTCGGGCAAACCCGCAGCACCTCTGAGCACGGCGTGTACCGCATGGTGTTCCGTGCCCGTGACGAGCAGGTCGCCCGCGTGGCCCTGACCGAAGGCCACCGCCTGCTGATGGCGGCCATCAACAACGACTCGTTCACCGCGTCCGACGTGCAAACGGCCGTCGAGGCGGTCAAGGCCAAGGTCGAAGACTGCTACCTCGGCCCGAGCACCGCGGCCATCGTGTCGGCTGCCACCGACCGCGGCATTCCGCACATGCGCCTGAACAGCGGCAACCTGGTGCAGCTGGGCTACGGCGCCAACCAGCAGCGCATCTGGACCGCGGAAACCGACTACACCAGCGCCATCGGCGAATCGATTGCCAGCGACAAGGAGCTGACCAAGTCGCTGCTTGCCAGCTGCGGCGTGCCCGTGCCGCACGGCCAAGTGGTCGAGTCGCCCGAAGAAGCCTGGGAAGCCGCCGAGGACATCGGCCTGCCCGTGGTCGTGAAACCGTCGGACGCCAACCATGGCCGCGGCGTGTCGCTCGAGCTGACGACGCGCGAAGAAGTCATGGCCGCCTTCGCGGTCGCCGAGCCCGAGGGCAGCGACGTGATGGTCGAGCGCTTCATCCGCGGCCACGAACACCGCCTGCTGGTGGTGGGCGGCGAGGTGGTGGCGGCCGCGCGCGGCGAGATCATCACCGTGACCGGCGACGGCACGAACACCGTGGCCGGGCTGATCGACAAGCAGCTCAACAGCGACCCGCGCCGCGGC
Source organism: Variovorax paradoxus (assembly GCF_009498455.1). Taxonomy (NCBI): domain Bacteria; kingdom Pseudomonadati; phylum Pseudomonadota; class Betaproteobacteria; order Burkholderiales; family Comamonadaceae; genus Variovorax; species Variovorax paradoxus. The sequence goes on from NZ_CP045644.1 coordinate 342,409, forward strand.
GCCGAAGAAGAGTTTCCGCTCGACGTGATCGTGCTGGCCACCGACGCCAAGCTGCAACTGGAGCTCAAGCGCCAGGAGCTCGACGGCACTTCGGTGCCGGCCGCCGGCCGCGTGGTCACGATCCAGCGCAACGGCAACATGGCCTACGACTGCACCGACCTCGTGCACCCCGAGGTGGCACACGCCGCCGTGCTCGCCGCCCGCGTGGTCGGCCTGGACATCGCGGGCATCGACATGGTCGCGCAGGACATCTCCAAGCCGCTGGGCCCGCAGGGCGGCGCGATCGTCGAGGTGAACGCCGGCCCCGGCCTGCTGATGCACCTGAAGCCGGCCATCGGCTCGCCGCGCCCCGTGGGCCGCGCCATCTGCGACCACCTGTTCCCGAACGACGCGCCCGGCCGCATCCCCGTGGTGGGCGTGGCCGGCTCGCGCGACACCGCCGTGCTCGCGCGGCTGGTGGCCTGGCTCATCAACCTCGGCGGGCGCCACACCGGCCTGGCCTGCCGCGACGGCCTGTTCCTCGAGCGCCGCCGCGTCGACGCACGCAACAGCGCCAACTGGGACGCCGGCCACCGCCTGCTCGTGAACCGCGCCGTCGAGGCCGTGGTGATCGAGAACGGCGCCGAAACCATCCTGCGCGACGGCCTGGCCTACGACCGCTGCGAAGTCGGCATCGTGACCGACCTCGAAGGCTCCGAAGCGCTGGCCGACTACGACATCACCGAAAGCGACCAGATGGTCAAGGTGCTGCGCACGCAGGTCGACGTGGTGCTGGCCGAAGGCACGGCCGTGCTGAACGCCGACGAGCCGCGCATCGCCGCGCTGGCGCCGCTGTGCGACGGCGCCGTCATCCTCTACGGCACCGACCCGCAGGCCGCCGCGCTCACCGCGCACCAGGCCGCCGGCGGCAAGGCCGTGCTGGTGCGCCAGGACCGCGTGGTGCTGGCCAACGGCACGAGCGAATCGTTTTTGCCCGGCCTGGGCCGCCTGACCATCTGGCGCGCGACCCACGTCGGCGTGAGCCTCGAAAGCCTGCTGGCCGCCGTGGCCGCCGCGTGGGCGCTGGGCATTCCGCTCAACCTGATCGGCGCCGGCGTCGAGGCCTTCGAAGCCGACCTGCAGGCGGCGCTGGCCTCGCTGCAGCTGTCGCAGACCTCGCCGCTTTCTCCCCAACAACAACTGGCATGACCCGATGCGCCGCCCCGCCACCCGCGGGGCCGGCGCCCACCAGGTCACTCCGCAAGATCACTGCAACCGCGCGCCCCGTGCCGTAGCCCCATGAAAGTCACCCGCATCCGCGCACTGCGCGGCCCCAATCTCTGGAGCCGCCACACCACCATCGAGGCCGTCGTGGCTTGCGAAGGCGACGAGAACGCCGTCGGCAAGCTCGACGGGTTCGAAGCCCGCCTGCGCGCCCGCTTCCCGACCATCGGCGAGCTGCACCCCATGGTGCTCGGCCAGCCGTTGGCGCTGGCCCACGTGCTCGAGAACGCCGCCGTGGCGCTGCAGGCCCAGGCCGGCTGCGCCGTCAACTTCGGCAACACCGCACCGACGACCGAAGAAGGCGTGTACCAGGTCACCGTGCAGTACTCCGAGGAAGACGTCGGCCGCCGCGCGCTGGCCCTGGCCGAAGAACTGATTCAGGCCGCGCTGGCCGACACCCCCTTCGACGCCGACGCCGCCATCACCGAGCTGCGTGACCTCGACGAGTCGGAGCGCCTGGGCCCGAGCACCGGCTCCATCGTCGACGCCGCCGTGGCACGCGGCATTCCGTACCGCCGCCTCACCAGCGGCAGCCTGGTGCAGTTCGGCTGGGGCTCCAAGCAGCGCCGCATCCAGGCCGCTGAAATCGACAGCACCAGCGGTGTGGCCGAAGCCATCGCGCAGGACAAGGAACTCACCAAGCAACTGCTCAACGCCGCCGGCGTGCCGGTGCCGCTGGGCCGCCCCGTGGTCAGCGCCGACGACGGCTGGGTTGCCGCTGAAGAAATCGGCCTGCCGGTCGTGGTGAAGCCGCAGGACGGCAACCAGGGCAAGGGCGTCACGGTGAACATCACCACGCGCGAACAACTCACTTCGGCCTACGACTCGGCCGCCGTGTACGGCGAGGTGATGGTCGAGAAATTCCTGCCCGGCTTCGACTTCCGCCTGCTCGTGGTGGGCGACCGCCTCGTGGCCGCCGCGCGCCGCGACCCGCCGCAGGTCATCGGCGACGGCAGCTCGACCGTGCGCCAGCTGGTCGACACCGTGAACCTCGACCCGCGCCGCGGCGAAGGCCACGCCACCTCGCTCACCAAGATCCGCCTGGACGACATCGCCATCGGCCGGCTCGAGTCGCAGGGCCTCACGCCCGAGAGCGTGCCCGGGCTGGGCCAGCGCGTCGTGCTGCGCAACAACGCCAACCTCTCGACCGGCGGCACCGCCACCGACGTGACCGACACCGTGCACCCCGAAGTGGCCGCGCGCGCGGTCGATGCGGCGCAGATGGTCGGCCTGCACATCTGCGGCGTCGACATGGTCTGCGAGAACGTGCTGCGCCCGCTCGAAGAACAGCACGGCGGCGTGGTCGAAGTGAATGCCGCGCCCGGCCTGCGCATGCACATCTCGCCCTCGTTCGGCCGCGGCCGCGCGGTCGGCGAAGCGGTGATGGACACGCTGTTCGCGCCCGGCGACGACGGCCGCATTCCCGTGGTGGCCGTCACCGGCACCAACGGCAAGACCACCACCGCGCGCCTCATCAACCACATCATTGCCTCCAGCGGCCTGCGCACCGGCATGACGAACACCGACGGCGTGTACGTCAACGGCCGCCAGACCGACAGCGGCGACTGCAGCGGCCCCAAGAGCGCGCGCAACGTGCTGATGCACCCCGATGTCGATGCGGCCGTGTTCGAAGTGGCCCGCGGCGGCGTGCTGCGCGAGGGCCTGGGCTTCGACCGCTGCGAAGTGGCCGTGGTCACCAACATCGGCAGCGGCGACCACCTGGGCCTGAACTACATCACCACGGTGGAAGACCTGGCGGTGCTCAAGCGCGTGATCGTGCGCAACGTGGCCGCCGACGGCTACGCGGTGCTCAACGCGGCCGACGTGAACGTCGCCGCCATGGCGGCCACCTGCCCCGGCCACGTCATCTTCTTCGCTGCCGACCGCATGCACCCCGTGATGGCCACGCACCGCGCACAGGGCAAGCGCACCGTGTATGTCGACCAGGACACGCTGGTGGCCGCCGAAGGCTCGTGGCGCGAACGCATCGCGCTGCGCGACGTGCCCATCACGCGCGGCGGGACCATCGGCTTCCAGGTCGACAACGTGATGGCCTCGGTGGCCGCCGCCTGGGCCGTGGGCCTGGACTGGGACACCATCCGCAGCGGCCTGTCGAGCTTCATGAACGACGCGGCCGGCGTGCCCGGGCGCTTCAATGTCATGGACTACCGCGGCGCCACCGTGATCGCCGACTACGGCCACAACACCGACGCCATGAAGGCGCTGGTGTCGGCGGTGGACACCATGCCCGCCAACAAGCGCTCGGTGGTCATCAGCGGCGCGGGCGACCGGCGCGATTCCGACATCCGCGACCAGACCGCGATCCTCGGCCAGGCCTTCGACGACGTGATCCTGTACCAGGACGCGGCGCAGCGCGGCCGTGCCGACGGCGAGGTCATGGCGCTGCTTCGCCAGGGCCTGCAGGGCGCGTCGCGCACGCGCCAGATCGACGAGATTCGCGGCGAGTTCGTCGCCATCGACACCGCGCTGGCGCGGCTGCAACCGGGCGACCTGTCGCTCATCCTCGTCGACCAGGTCGAAGAGGCGCTGGCCCACCTCGCGCAGCGCATCGCGCAGGGCTGATCCCCGCACCGCAGCGCAGGAGGCCCGCCCTCCTCGCGCTGACGGACGTGTCCCACACGCAGGGGCGCGCCCGGCCCGCCCCACGGCGTGCGGCTTGTCCCACAGCCCCGCGCCACCGGCCGGCCCACACTGGGGACCGGTCGCGCCCTGCGTGCTTTTGTCTTCCTTTTGTTCGTTCGCACGGCGCGCCCTTTCCAGGAGCCCCGATGACGACCCATTCCCTCCGTGCCACTTTTTCGGCTGCCGCGCTCGTGGCGGTCGGCGGTTTCTTCATGGCCGGCGCACCGCTGGCCTCGGCCCAGGCGCCCGGCAGCGACGCCCGGATGCAAAAGGAACGTGCCACCTGTGACGGCGTGCAACAGGACCGCGCCGCCTGCCTGCGCGAAGCCGGCGCCGCGCGCCAGGAAGCGGGCCGCCAGGGCCTGACCACGCCGAGCGAAGGACGCGAAGACGCCAACGCGCTCGCACGCTGCCGTGAACAACCCGTAGCCGACCGTCCGGACTGCGAAGCCCGCATCCGCGGTGGCGCGCGCACCTCGACCGAAGGCAGCGTGATGGGCGGCGGCGTGATCCGCGAAACCGTCACCCCGCTGCCGCCGCAACCCGTGCAGCCGTCGCGTTGATCGAAACGGGCCGGTCTTTCATTCCCGATACGCCAAGGAGCACACCATGCCAAACAACGCGCGTTCGATGATCTTTGCCCTGCTCGCACTCAGCGGGCTGGCCACCACCACCATCGCCACGGCCGCCCGCGGCGACGGCGGCAGCACCTACCAGCAGGAGGTTTCGGTCTGCGGCCACAACCAGCAGGACCGCGCCGCCTGCATCCGCGAAGCCGGCGCCGCACGCCAGGCCGCGGCACGCGGCGGCCTCACCTCTGCGCCCGACTACCGCGCCAACGCCGTGGCCCGCTGCGGCCTGCAGCCACCGGCCGAACGCGCCGACTGCGAAGCGCGCGTGCTGGGCAGCATGGGCAACATCCGCAGCAATGTCGATGGCAGCGTGATGGGCGGCGGCGTGATCCGCGAGTCGGTCTCGACCCGCGTGGTGAACATACCGGCCACCTCACTGCCGCCGCCGATGGTCGCGCCGATGCCGGCCCCCATGCCTGCGGAACCGATGCCGATGCCCATGCCAAGGCCCATGCCGCGACCGGCACCGATGCCGCTGCAGTGACGCGATGCGCATCCCCCGGGAGCGCCTCGGTGATAACACCGACGGGCGCTCCCGTCGCGATGCCCTCGCC